>NZ_JAAGRY010000006.1 GCF_015707995.1 Microbacterium paulum | reverse complement strand
TGGCAATCGAGACGCACTGGAACCGGATGAATCCACGGGTTCTGACGTGGCGGATGCTCGACTGAATCAGGTCAGGCGGGTCCGATTCATGGCAGAAACGTGGCAGGGATGTGCCGTCCCATTGTGATCAGACCGATGCCCCCTTAGCCGGTGACCGTTTTGCGTGGCACGTCGAGAATCCAGCGAGAGTTCAGGCCGTGATATCCGCGTCCTCCGCCGTCGCGGCGCGACGAAGCCGGGCGGCGCCGACCAGCCCGAGCAGCAGGAAGACCGACGCGACGAGCAGCGACCAGCGGGTCGCGTCCGCGAATCCTGCCGCGAGGGCATCCGCCGCGGCGGCGCCTTGGTCGCCGAACGAGCCGGCGTCAACACCCGCCCGCAGTTGAGTGATCGTCGTGCCGGCCGACTGACGCGTCGCGGCGGCGAGTTCGTCGGCTGCGTCACCCGTCAGTCCCGCCGCGTTCAGGGCGGCGGGCAGCGTCAGCGCGAGCGCGACGGAGAGCGTCGCGCCCGCGAAAGCGGTGCCGAGCGCCGATCCGATCTGGCGCACCGTGCTCTGCGTAGCCGACCCCTGACCCGACACCTCGACGGGCACGTCGCGCAGCACGGTCCCGGTCAGCTGAGCGGACGCGAGCCCGAGGCCGAGTCCGTAGACAACGAGAGGAATCGCGATGAGCCAGCCCGGCGTCGTGGCGCTGACGAGGAAGGCGAGTGCGACGACGCCGATCACCTCGAGGCCCAGTCCGATGAGCACCGTGCCAGGAGATCCGAACCGTGCGGCCACGTGACGCGCGGCGGCACCGGAGAAGAACGCGCCGATCGCCATCGCGGCGAGCACGAGCCCCGCCCCCATGACGTCGAGGCCGAGCGCGTTGACGAGGTACAGCGGCAGCACGAAGATGATCGCGAACTCACCGACGGCGACCATCGCGGCCGTGAGGTTCCCCCACGAGAACGTGGGGAGGGTGAACAGGTTAAGGTCGAGGATCGCCGAGCGCCGCACCTTCTCGCGGTGCCTCTCCCAGAACACGAAGAGCGTGAGGGCGACGACGGCGACCGCCATCGCGATCGGGACAACTGAGATCGCGGCATCCATCGGCCAGGTCCATCCGAGGAGCTTGAATGCGCCCTGCGGTTTCCACCACCCCAGGTCGGGCCCCTCGATGACCGCGAAGACCAAGGCGCCGAACCCGATAGCCGACAGGAGCGCCCCGTCGACGTCGGCTCCGGGCCGCCCCTTCGCCCCCCGGGTCTCGGGCACGACGAGGATGCCGGCGATGAACACGAGGGCACCGAGCGGAACGTTCACCCAGAAGATCCAGTGCCACGATCCCCACTGGGTGAGCGCACCGCCGGCGAGCGGTCCCACCGCGGCGGCGCCGGAGATGACTGCTCCCCAGACCCCGAATGCGGCGGCCCGGTAACGGCCACGGAACACCGCGTTCACGGTCGACAGCGTGGAGGGCATGATGAGCGCCGCGCCAACCGCCTGCACGGCGCGCGCGCCGATGAGCGGGCCCGCCGCGTCGGACATGCCGGCGAGGATGCTGCCCCCGACGAACACGACGAGACCGACGAGAAAGAGGAGTCTGCGGCCCCACCGATCGGCGAGCTTGCCCGTGGACAGCAGAAGAGCCGCGAGGAGCACCGCATAGAGGCTGTTGACCCACTGCGCGTCGGTCAGATCCAGGTGAAGGTCCTTGATGATGTCGGGCAGCGCGACGCCTACGATCGTGCCGTCGAGCACGATCATGCCCAGACCGACCGAGAGTACTGCGAGGGCGAACCACTCGCGACGCGTGGGGGCGGTCACGCCGCTCTCGGCCGCGACGCTCATGATGCGACGGCGCCCAGGTCAGCGCGGACCGAGGTGGATGCCGAACGCGGCAAGCCGTCGACGATCCGGCCGTCGACGAGAGTGACGCCGGCGTGCATCTGGGGAAGGTGCACGAGGTCGTGGGTGACGAGCAGCGTCGAGGTGTTCAGGTCATCGGTGAGTCGCAGGATCAGCTCGATGATGCTGGCGCCGCGCTCCTGATCGAGGGCGCTCGTCGGCTCATCGATCAGCAGGACGCTGGGCTCGTTCATCAGCGCGCGGGCGATGTTGACCCGCTGCCGCTGGCCGCCCGAGAGTTGGTGCGGGCGCTTGTCGGCGTGCGGGGCGAGTCCGACGGCATCCAGCAGCTCGCGCGAACGCTTCGCCACGGCGGTGCGACGCCCGCGAGAGTGCCGCGCGCCGAGCTCGTTCATGACGGTGAGCTGCTCATGGGCCGTCAGCGAGGGGATCAGGTTGGACTGCTGGAACACGATGCCGATCTGCTCCCGCCGCAGCTCGGTCGCCTCACGGGGAGCCAGGGCGGCGGCATCCACGCCGTCGATGAGGACCTGCCCCGAGTCGGGGCGGATCAGTGTCGCCGCGACGGCCAGCAGGCTGGACTTGCCCGACCCACTGGGTCCGGTGATCCCGGTGACGGTGCCCGGATGGGCCGTGAGGGTGACGTTGTCGACGGCGGTGATGCGCTCGTCTCCGTCGGGGAAGGTGAGGGTGATGTCGTTCAGGCTGATCATCGGTTGCTCCCGAGTGCGGTGAGGGGGTCGGCGGAGGTGACGGAGCGAAGAGCGAAGGCGGCTCCGGCGAGACCCAGGGCGATCATGATGACGCCGGGCAGGATGGTGGTGACGGGGCTGAGCAGGAAGGGCAGAGCGGTTCCAGCGAGCGTACCGAAGAGGGCCACCACGCCGATCCCGATGCCGATTCCGAGCACCAGCACGACCAGAGCCTGTCCGAGTGCGTCGCGCACGAGCGAGGGGGTGCTCGCACCGAGGGCCTTGAGCGTGGCGATGTCGCCCTTGCGCTGCATCGTCCAGACGGTGAAGAACGCGCCGATCACGAGCCCCGAGATGCCGAACAGCATGGCGACCATCAGCAGCAGCGACCCGATCTCGGAGCGGAAGGCACTGAGCGCGGTCAGCGAACCGAGGATCGACTCCGAGACGGTCTCGTTCGCGGAGTCGGCGGCGGCCCAGTCGGGACCTCCGGTCACGGCGAGCACCGTGGCGTACGCATCGGGGTTGCCCGTCGCGGCGGAGTAGGCCTGCCAGTCGGTCAGCGTCATCTTCACGACGGGTGTGTGGCTGTACCAGTCGTCGCCTCCGATGGTCTCGACGGTGAAGACGGTGCCGGCGATGGTGACGTCGTCGCCGACGGCGACGTCGAGGTCCTTCGCGGCGGGGGCTGACATCGCCAGGTGGCCGTCCGTCGTCGGCGCGTCGGCGCTATAGCCGCTCTGCACGCCGAACGCGGCGATGGCGATACGCCGGTCGCCGGCCTCGGCGCGCGTCTGCGCGATGCCGATCGGCTGGGAGTCGGTGACGCCGTCTGTGGAGGCCCAGTCGGCGGCTTGCCGCTCGGTGATGGCGGAGTCCGCGAAGCTGGCGCTGCCTCCAGCGGACGGCGTCGAGAAGACGATGCGGTCGCCGGGCATCGCCAGCACGGCGGAGATGTTCTGTGTGGCCAGCCCGCCGGTGAGTCCACTGAGAAACCCGACGAGGATGGTGATGAGGGCGACCACGGAGCCGATGAGGACGAATCGGCCGCGGGCGAAGCGGAGGTCGCGAAGCGCGACGAACATGAGGGTCCTTTCTGGTCGCCGGTTCTGGTGACGCTTCCACTCTCCCCACTTCTCCCTGGCGCGTCATCGGCCGTCTGCACACCATTCCAGGGCCGAACGATGGCGTGCAGGATCCTCCTTTCGGACGATGCCCGCTGACCCACGACGCGTAGGATTCGGACCATGCCGCATACCGCGCTCACGCCCGTCTTCGTGGGCCTGCGCGCCGGTCTTCACATGCTGTTCGTTGCACTCACCGTCCTCGTGATCGTCCGGGCGGTGATCGCGCCGACGCAGGCGAGCATCGCCGCCATCTGCCTCGCGGTGATACTGCTGGGCACCTATGCGGTAGGAACGCTCATCGCTTGGGCGCCGCGCAGCCGCCGGGTCGCGGGCGCCGTGTGGCTGGGTGTCATCACGCTCGAGTGGATCGCTTTGCTGTGGCTCACCCCTGAGGCGGCCTATCTCGTCTTCCCGCTGTTCTTCCTCTACCTGCATCTCCTGGGCAGGCTGTGGGGATCGGCCGCCATCGTGGTCGCAACGGCGATCGCGATCTGCGCCCTCGGCATCCACGGCGGATGGACGGCCGGGGGCGTTGTCGGGCCGATCGTGGGGGCCGGGGTCGCACTGCTCATCGGGCTCGGCTACGAGGCACTCGCCCGCGAGGCGCACCAGCGCGAGGCGCTGATGCAGGAGCTGCTCGCGACGCGTGGACAGCTCGCCGCGACGGAGCGCGAGTCGGGGGTGCTCGCCGAGCGCGCCCGGCTCGCGCGAGAGATCCACGACACCGTCGCCCAGGGGCTCTCGAGCATCCAGATGCTGCTGCACGCCGCCGAGCGGGCCGATCTCGATGGTGCCGGGGTCGAACACGTCGTCCTCGCCCGCGAGACCGCGGCCTCCGCGCTCGCCGACGCGCGCCACTTCATCCGTGAGCTCACCCCACCCGACCTCGACGGACGCGGTCTCGGCGGAGCGCTTCGCCGCCTCGCGTCGACGCAGTGGGCCGCGCAGGGGTTGCCGGTGGAAGTGCGGGTGTCGGATGCCGTCGACCTTCCGATGCACGTGCAGACCGCGCTGCTGCGCATCACGCAGGGAGCGATCGCCAACGTCATTCAGCACGCCGACGCCGACAGCGCGACGATCACGCTGACCGTCGGTGGCGACCGGCTGCAGTTCACGATAGCCGACGACGGCCGGGGGTTCGACCCCGCCCAGTCCCCGGGCGCGCCGACCGGTCGATCCGACTCGTTCGGGCTTCGGGCCATCCGAGAGCGTGTCGACCAGCTGGGCGGTACGCTCGCCGTGACCTCCGCGCCGGGCGAGGGCACCGCGCTGACGATCGATCTCACCCTCGAGGAGGCGGCATGATCCGCATCGTTGTCGCCGACGATCACCCCATCGTTCGAACCGGCATCATCGCGCTGTTCGCACCCGAGGACGACATCGACGTCGTCGCAGAGGCGGCGACGCCCGATGAAGCGGTTGCAGCGGCGGAGCGGATGAGTCCCGACGTCGTGCTGATGGACCTGCAGTTCGGGGCATCCGCAAACTCCGGCGGAGCAGATGCCACGCGCCGCATCCGCGCACTCGATGCCGCTCCCTACGTGCTCGTGCTCACCAACTATGACTCGGATGGCGACATCCTGGGCGCCGTCGAGGCGGGCGCCAGCGGATACCTGCTCAAGGATGCTCCGCCTCACGAGCTCATCACTGCCGTCCGCGCAGCCGCGGCAGGAGAGAGCGCGCTCGCACCCGTCATCGCGACGCGGCTGATGGACAGGATGCGCGCGCCGCAAGCCAGCATGAGCGCGCGAGAACTTCAGGTGCTCGAGCTCGTCGCCGCGGGATGCTCGAACTCCGACATAGCCGCGGAACTGTTCGTGAGCGACACAACCGTGAAGTCGCATCTCGCCCATATCTTCACGAAGCTCGGGGTCTCTTCCCGCACGGCCGCGGTATCGCGCGCGCGCGAGCGCGGCATCCTGCGTTGAAGGCGTCCCCGTACGCAACCGGTACTGCAGGATCGACTCGGCGAGCCTACCCGCGCTCTCGACTCGCCGACGTTTGGCGAACGCTCCATTGCTCGGATCGCACAGGAGACGGAGGGATTCACACTCTCCGTCTCGCGCTCCCGCGGCGGAAACCACGCTGCTGGCAGACGCCAAGTGAGCAGAACGCTCAGCGAAGCCCCACGGAACAGCAAGACTGCTCAACGCCAGCCCGATCAGGAACGTGACAGAAATGGCTGATTCCGTGGCAGAAACGGAAGAAAACACCTTATGATCAGGCATTTCAGAGCGGAGACGGAGGGATTTGAACCCTGGAACCGGGCCTACACCCGGTCGCACATACCCTCGTTCGCCGCGTAACTCCGCGGTTGACAACCGCCTGCAGTTACCTTGGCCGATGTTCGAAGACGTTCAGCTTTTCCCATTTTATTCCCACGACCTTCGGCCGACCTGATGGCTCAAGATCAGCCACAAGCAAGGATGCGCGGCCACTCTACACCGGCCCACCCGACAGGCTTGCGGCAATCGTCTTCTGCGGCTGCGACATCGACGGCTCCCCCGGCACCGCCGACCTGGCACGCGAGGTCACGCGGGCGGTCCACGACGGGACCAAGGTCGTGGTGCTGGCCCCGCGAGGGTGCTCCTCGACGCAGATCGTCGTCGACAACGACGCGACGGCGTACGAACCGACCGCCTACCTGCTGGGCCTCGGGCATCGTGACATCAAGTTCGTCGGCGGCCTGCCCGGACTGGTCGCGGCGGAGATGCGGGTGCGGGGCTATCAGCGCACCATGTACGACGTAGAATGCCTCCCGGTCGCGGTCGGTCAGTCCGAAATGAGCCAGCAGACCGGTCTCGACGCGACCCGAGGCATCCTCGCATCCGCACGCTGCCCCACCGCGCGCATCTACACCAACGACGAGATCGTCCTCGCACCCGCGCGCCGCCCTCTGGCAGGGCGGCGCGCGGGTGACCAACGAAATCTCCGTCGCCGGGATCGGTGGAACGGCCACCGGACGCGTGTGCGATCTCACCACCATGGCGCTGCCGCTGGCGCAGCTCGGCGGCCTGGCCGCCGACTACATCACGGGGGCGGCAGCGATGTGCCCCCGGTCCCGGCGTACCGCCTCCGCGCCGGCGGGACCACCGCGGCGCCGCCTGCCGCGGTGCGCTGAGGACGCCGGATCCTCACTTCTCGGCGCCGGCGAGCATCCCCTTCATGAAGTAGCGCTGCAGGAACAGGTAGGCGATCAGCATCGGCACGACGCCGATCAGCGCCGCCGCGACCGCCGCGTTGACGTGTTCGATCCGTTCGCACCGAAGAACGCGGCGATGGACGGGGCGAGCGTGCGCATGTCGGTGCTGGTCATAATGTAGGAACTCAGGGCGAACTCGTTCCAGACGTACACCGCCGTGAGGATGATCACGGTGACCGTGACCGGCTTGAGCAGCGGGAAGATGATGATGCGCAGCGTCTGCAGCCGGCTCGCACCGTCCACCCGCGCCGCTTCCTCGAGTGAGATCGGGACGGCGCGCAGGAACTGGGTGTAGAGGAAGATCGCCCGCGGCAGCTCCAGGCACGCCAGCGGCAGGATCAGCCCCGCATAGCTGTTCAGCAACCCGAGGGTGTTCAGCAGGGAGTACAGCGGAACGAGGATACTGAGGGGCGGCACCATCATGACCGCGAGGATCGTGAACTCCACGCTGCGGTTGAGCCGCGTGCGCCGACGCGCCAGCGGGTAGGCGGCGAGCGCGGCGAGCACGCAGGTGAGCACGGTGGCGATGACGGTCACGACGGCGCTGTTGAACGTGGCCCGCAGCACGCCGCCGCTGACCACGGCGGCCACGAAGTTGTCCCACGTCACGGCGCCGAACGGGAACGACCACACCGAGGACAGGTCGGACTGCTGCTTGAACGCGGTGGTGAACGCGAGGTAGAAGGGGATCAGCTGCACCAGGCAGCCGACGATCACGAGGATCGCGACGAGGATCTTGGTCGGTCGGCGCATGTCAGTTCTCCAGTCGCGACCGCGTGCGGTCGAACCACCAGTTCAGAAGCAGGGTGCACAGGACGATCACGAGGAACAGGACGACGCCCTGCGCCGCCGCGTATCCCGCAGCCTGATTTCCGAAGTATGTGCGCCCGATGAGAGTCGACACCGAGTTGGTGGCATAGCCGGGCCCACCGCCGGTGAGCACCTGGATGATGTCGTAGAGCTTGAGTCCGCCGATGAGGTTCAGCACGACGCTGGCGGCGAAGGCCGGCATCAGCTGCGGGATCGTGATCGCCCGGAACTGGCTCCAGCCCGTCGAGCCATCCAGCGCCGCGGCTTCTCTGATCTCCTGCGGGATGCCCTGCAGCCCGGACAGGTAGATGAGCATCGAGATGCCCATGAACTGGAGCGAGTTGACGATCACGATGACCGCGACGGCCACGCCCGCATCGGACAGCCACGACACCGGGGCGGCGCCGAAGACGGCGAGGATGTCGTTCAGCGCGCCCTGATGGTAGCGGAACACGAGGTAGTACATCAGTCCCATCACCACCGGCGACACGAGCACGGGCAGGTAGATGACGGCGCGCGCCACCTGCCGTCCGCGCAGCTTCTGGTCGAGCAGGACGGCGAACAGCAGGCCGAGCACCTGTTGGATGAGGGTGGAGCCCACGCCGTAGATGAAGGTGTTGATCAGCGCGGTGGAGAAATTCGGGTCGGTGAACACCCGCGCGAAGTTCTCGAATCCGACGAACGATCGCGTCGCCGAGTAGCCGTCCCAGTTCGTGAGCGCGATGCTCACGCCCTGGATGACGGGGTACACGATGAACACGGCGAACAGCATCATCGCCGGCACGTACATGAGGTTGATCGACGCGCCGACGAAGCGTGGGCGCCCGCGCCGGGGCGGGGCGTCGAGGGAACGTGCGGTGACGCTCATCTGCGGACTCCTTGCGGATTCGGATCGGGTCTGCGGGTGGGGGGTGGCGCCCGGGCCGGCACGGTGTTCGCACCGGCCCGGGAGTGGGTGGCTGGTCAGCCGGCCTGGCTGCGCAGGGTGTCGTACTGGATCTTCATCTGCTCCGCCGCGTCTGCCGGGGTCGCCTGCCCGGTGATGACGGAGTCGGTCGTTGCGATCATGGTGTTCCAGATGCCGTTGGGCAGGTAGACGCGGTCGAAGAACGGCTTGGTGGGAAGCTCCGCGGGGGCGACCCACTGGTCGTAGCTGCTCTGAAGCACGCCCAGGTTCACCTCCACGTTCGTCAGCCCCGAGTACGAGCCGAGCGCTGACGCGATGGCCCCGGCGTTGTCGGGCTCGGCGAGGAAGTCGACGAACTTCATCGCGGCATCCTTGTTCTTGCTGGCCTTGGACACACCGAAGGAGTGGATGCCTTCGCCGCCGACCAGGTAGCGGTCGCCCTGATCGTTCGGGATCGGAATGAACCCGATGTCGGCCGAGGGGTTCAGCTGCAGCGCGGTGGCGAGGATGGACGAGGCCGGGACCAGCGCGAAGGCGGCCTGGCCCTGGGCGAGCTGCGAGGCCATGTCATCGAGCGAGGCGGAGACGTAGTCGGGGTTGATGTACCCTGCGTCGGTCCAGTCCTTCACGTGCGAGAGCACCTGGTCGGCCCAGGCGTCGGTGTCGAACTCGCCGTCGCTGAACGAGGTCAGCTGGGCGTCGGTGAACGCGTTCGAGGCGATGAAGTCGGCCATGTTGCCGGCCGAGCTGCTCTTGCCCGAGGCGGTGATGGGCGTCACTCCCGACGCGGCGACCTTGGCCAGCGCGTCGTCGAAGTCATCCCACGTCGCGATGGAGTCCTCGTCGACGCCGGCGGCGTCCAGCACGGCGCGGTTGACCGCGATCCCCGCCACGGTGTACTCGACCGGCAGGGCGTACAGGTGGCCCTCCGCGTCGCGCATCGACTCGTCCAGGGCGGGATTCACATCCGCGGTCCAGCTCTGGTCGTCGAGCGGCTCGAGGAAGTCCGAGTAGCGCAGCACGGACCAGCCGTGCGTCGCGAAGACGTCGGGCAAGTTGCCGGCGGCCATCTGCACCTTGATGTTGTTCTCGTAGTTCGTGGTGTCGTAGCTCATGTCGACGGCGATGCCCGTCTTGTCCATGAACTCGTCGATCAGCTTCTCGTACACCGGCTTGGCCGCGCTGTCGGCGGTCATGTACAGCGAGAAGGTGATCGTCGGTTTGTCGGAGCCGGATGCCGAGCATCCGGTGAGCAGGAGCGCGGCGGCAACCGCGGCCGCGGCTCCGGCGCGAAGGGTCTTGGTGTTCATTTGCTTCCTTTACATGGACATCGTTGGCGGTAAAGACGCGTGCGCGCCGATGCGCGCACGCGGGGATCAGGTCGGGCTCACCTCCTCGACCTCGATGAGCAGCGACTGCTCGGGGAACATCTCGGGAGCCTGCAGCCCGACTCGGCCGAGGACGGCGCCGGGCAGGATCGTTCCCTCGGCATCCATCCATGTCGGTGCGACCAGCCCGTCCACCGCGCGCGGATCGTGCACGCGCACACGGTAGGCACGCTCGGGGACGAGCCCCGGCAGGTGCACCCGGCCCACGGGCGACATCCCGGCCCGGCGCAGCGCGGTCAGCTCGAACAGGCCTCGACGTGCGTCGGGGTCGACGACGCCCCGCAGCGCCAGCGTTCCGTCGCCGACATCGCGACGGTGCAGTCTTCCGGTGAACAGCGTCTCGCGGTGGCGGCGGAAGCACTCGACCCAGCCGGCCAGCGCGTTCAGCTCGGCCTCGTCGGCGGAGGTCAGATCCCACTCCACGCCGAGATGACCGAAGAGCGCGCCCGTCGCGCGGAAGGCGAGCGTGCTCGTGCGTCCCGTGGTGCGCGAACGCGGCCCCGACACGTGCGCCCCGAGCATCTCGAGCGGCATGAGCTGGCTCGTCCATCGCATGATGTCGTAGCGCTCGAGCGGGTCGATGCAGTCGGACGGCCAGAATCGCTGCACGTGCTCGGCCATGCCGAGATCGATGCGGCCGCCTCCCGAGGCGCAGCTCTCGATCTCCAGGCCGGGCCGGCGTTCGGCGAGGGCATCCATCAGGCGATAGCACGCGAGGGTCTGTTCGTGCACGGCGGCGCGCCCCGCGTGCCCCACGTCGCCCGCCGAGACGAGCTCGCGGTTGTGATCCCATTTGAGATACGAGATGTCGTACTCGTCGAGTATCGCGGCGAGCTGGGAGTGGACGTGGGCGAACGCATCCGGGTCGGTGAGGTTCAGCACCTGCTGATGACGCCACGACACGGGCAGTGCGCCGCCCGCGGAGAGGATCCAGTCGGGATGTGCACGCGCCACGTCCGAGTCGGGGTTCACCATCTCGGGCTCCACCCAAAGCCCGAATTCCATGCCGAGCTCCCGCACGCGGTTCACCAGCGGATGCAGACCCGCGGGCCAGACATCCGTGTCGACGCGCCAGTCGCCGAGCCCGGCACGCTCGGTGCGACGCCCGGCGAACCATCCGTCGTCGAGCACGAAGCGCTCCACCCCGACCCGCGCCGCGACCTCGGCCAGCTCCAGCAGCCGCGTCAGGTCGTGATCGAAGTAGACCGCCTCCCAGACGTTGAGGGTCACGGGTCGATCGAAGCCGGGATGGCCGGGTCGCGAGCGCAGCCAGGCATGCACCTGGTGGGCGAGGGCGTCGAGGCCGTTTCCGGACCCGAAATAGACCCAGGGCGAGCGATAGTCTTCCCCTGTCCCGAGACGGATCTCGCCGGGCAGCAGCAGCTCCCCGCCCGCGAGGATCTGGATGCCACCGTGGTCGCGCTCGATCCACGATCGCTGATTACCCGAGAAGCCGACGTGCACTCCGAAGACCTCGCCGGCGCCGAAGTCGAACCCGGTCGCGCCGCAGACGAGCATGGGTGCCGCCGCGAATCCGGGGCGCCCCTCGCGTGATTCGTGCACGTGCGCATGCGGGCCCACCGGCCCCCGGAAAGCCGCGCGCTCGCGGCTCCACCGCCCGCCGAAGTCCAGCAGCTCGTCCGCCTCGAGCGGAGCGGGCAGGGCGACGGCGAGCTCGTCGAGGTGATAGGCCGACTCACCGTCGTTGCGCAACGTGGCGCGTGACCGGACCAGCCCGGAGGCCAGCAGTTCCACCTCGACGATCAGCTCCAGCTCCGACGTCTCGTCGACGAGCGTGAACCGCAGCCCGCCGTCGGCCATGCGCACGACGTCCGCGGAGCGGTGCGCACCGGAGTCCGCTTCGATCGACCGGAGCCGGAACGCGGGCGTCCACGCCGAGCCGTCGACGCGATGGCCGCCGATCCCCGGCCGTCCCTTCCAGGCATCGGACTCCAGCATGAGCAGACGCGGACGCACGGGCACGGCGTAGCCGTGCGACAGGTCGCGCGGCGCGATCACGGCATCGGCGAGCCCGACCACATCGCGATCGGAGAGTTCGCCGGCATCGGCGCCCCAGTGGGCGATGACCGGTACGCCACCGTCCCGGCAGTCGAGCAGCAGGGACGCACCTGCGACGCGCACGTAAGCGAACGCGACACCCGGCAGCAAGACCACGACGACTCCGTCTCGAAACTCGATGCGGGCTTCGATTGCCCGCGCTTGCGGTCGCCGATGTGGCGCCGTCGAGAAATCTACTCCAGTAGATATTCCGAATGCAACTGTTTCACGGCTTTGGAGTTCGAATGAATCACCTCGAGTAGACTTCGCGGGACGAGCCCGGACGTTCCCTAGGCGCGCGGCCGTCGGGACGCTACTCTCTGCTGGAGACCCATGACCCTTTCCGGACCCCCACGACCAGCGACCCGCGCCGACGTCGCGCGTCTTGCCGGTGTCAGCACGGCGGTGGTCAGCTATGTCGTCAACGACGGTCCTCGCCCGGTCGCCGACGCAACGCGAGATCGCGTCCTGCGGGCGATCCGCTCCCTCGACTATCGGCCGAACGCCAGCGCCCGCGCGCTCAAGCGGGGATCGACCAAGCTGCTCGGTCTGGTGCTGTCCGAGATCATCAATCCGTTCCACTCCGAGTGCATCGACGCGCTGGACAGCGCGGCGTCCCGCCGCGGCTACTCGATCCTGCTGGCCAGTACGCACGGCGATCCGGAGCGGGAGCGCCTGATGCGCGCCAGCCTCGTCGAGCGCGGCGTCGACGGCATGATCTTCCTGTCGCTCTTCCCCGACGATCCGGCGGACGCGGCCACCCGCGCCGTGGACGCGGGTATCCCGAGACTCATCCTCGACCGCTCCCATCCCGCGCAGGGCTTCTCCACGGTCGGGGCGGACGCCGTCGAAGGCGCGCGGCTCGCCACGGAGCACCTGCTCTCGCACGGGCATCGCCGCATCGCCTACATCGAAGGACCGCTGCACCCCATCGTCCGCGACGGCCGGCGCTCCGGATGGGAGAACGCGCTTGCCGCCGCGGGAATCCGCGCGCCCGCGCCGGTGGTCACCGACTGGAGCCGGGCGGGCGGCGCCGAGGCCGTGCGGATTCTGATGGATTCACCCGAGCCTCCGACGGCGGTCTTCGCCGGATCGGATCTGACGGCGGTGGGCGCACTGCAGGCGCTGCACGAGCGCGGCCTCCGCGTGCCCGAGGACGTCGCGATCGTCTCCTTCGACGGGACCGCCGAATCGGAGTACGCGTGGCCGCCACTGACCACGGTCCGCCAGCCGTTCGGGAAGATGGCGCAGGCGGCGATCGAGTCGTTCGTCGACGGTCCGAAGACGCCACGGGCCCAGGTGTTCCCGATGCAGCTGATCCTGCGCGCGTCCTGCGGCTGCTGACGTCCTCCCGACGCGACCGCCGGGCCGCCTCGTCACGCCGCTACGGGCGCTTCGGTGCCTCGAGGACGAGGGGGAGGTCGGCGAAGACGTGCTCCGCGGCGAGCGCGAGCACGCGGGCCGCGTCGTCGAACGCCTCCGCCGGGGATGCCGCACGGTCGAGGAGCGTATCGATTCGCGAGATCCCGGACGCCGCGAGCTCGTCCTCGGTCAGGGTGCTGCGTCCGCACAGCGCGACGACGAACGCGCCCGCGTCGGCCGCGCGGCGGGCGAGGGCGATCGGCCCCTTGCCCTGGAGCGACTGCGCGTCCAGCGACCCTTCGCCCACCACGACGATGTCGCTGTCCGCGACGGCCGCGTCGAACCCGATCAGGGCGGCGATCTCATCGGCTCCCGAGCGGATGCCACCGATGCCGAGCGCCACGAACGGCGCCGCGAACCCGCCCGCGGCTCCTGCTCCCGGCACCTGCGCGACCGGGACGGCGGTGCGGTCCTCGAACAGGGCACCCCAGTCTCTCACTCTCATGGAGGGCTGGTCGCCCGCGAACCCGCAGATCGACGCGATCATCTCGATGAACGACAACATGGCCTGCGTTGCGCTCGAGGCTGTCGAGGGCAAGTCGGGCTTCGAGAACACTCTCGCGTTCGGTGTCGACGGCACGCCCGAAGCGACGCTGCTCATCCAGAACGGCGTGATGGCGGCTACCTCGCTCCAGAACGCGCAGGAACTCGCACAACTGAATTTGAAAGCCGCTCACGACCTGCCGACCTGCCGACCTGCCGACCTGCCTCAAGGATGAGGTCAACGGCAACGTCGGCAACCCGCTCATCACGAAGGACAACGCGCAGGAGTACATCGATCCGTACAAGAAGGCCGGACTCATCAATTGACATCGATCCATCATCAAATGGAAGCGCCCCGGGAACAGTCCAGGCGCGCTTACCCATGGGCGCAGCAGTACTGCCGTGCGAACATCTCCCACCGTCAGCCGCGGGTGGGAGGGCTCGCCCTCCACTGAAACGGGGCGATTCAGGGGTTAGTCTGCACTGCGCGTTCTGCTCAGACCTCCCCGAGCACCTGCCCCAACTGCAGGTACAGCTCGCTGACTGCCGTGGCCTCTACCCGGTACCGCACCCACTGGCCCCGCGTTGCCGTCTCGCGCGGCGGATCGGGCACGACGAGCCCGTACTCGACCAGCGTCGCGAGCGCTTTCGCCGTGGTCGCCTTCGGGATGTCGAGTGCAGCCGTGATCTCTGCGCGGAGCGAGTCGGGGTGCTCGCGCAGGTAGCCGATGATCATGGCTCGGACTCGATTGCCGAGAGCGTTGATGGGATCCTCCGCGTGCTCACTGTTCGCGGGGCGGGTGTATCGGGGCACGGAACCATTGTCGCGGCTGCGGATGCACGCGTCCAACAAACTGATCAAGTTAATTCTTCACTTGCAGAGTGTATCGCTGTACTATCCACATATGTCAACGGTGCGAATGACGTCAAGAGCGTGGATGCCGAAGTTATCCACAGCCTCTGGCACGCGCGCTCGAGACGCGCGTAGCATTCGGCCACGGCCGTTCGCCACGGTTCGTCCTGGGGCAACGGCCGCCATCCTTTCCGTGCACGGAGGAGGCCGATGATGTCCGCACGATCGAACAGAGCACGCGCCTGGGCAATCGTCGGCGGCAGTGTGCTCCTCATCGGAATCGTCGCGGTCGTCGTCTCTGCGATCGCAGGACGCACCGGGACACCTGATCCCACGCCTTCATCGACAGCTGGCCGTGGTCCGACCACCACCGCGCCCGCCACCGGCGGCGTCGGTGAGTTCGTCGACGCCAACGTGGTGAAGAAGGGTTGGGTGCCAGAACCCATCACGACGGATGCCGACACGTACATTCGAGCGGCCCTCGCCGCGGCATCCACTTTCGACTCGACGCTGTCGACTCGCGATGAATGGCTCTCCTACCTCGACACGTGGCTCACTCCTGACACGCGCTACGACGAGTCCGAGCGCGCCGCAGACCTGCAGGCGGTGAAAGTCGAGCTTCGGCAAGCAGTGGTCATTCCGCAAGACCAATGGGACTCGCTCGCGCAGGAGAACGGTCGAGTCGCCGCCAAAGCGAGCGGCGATATCGCTCGCCAATCAGTGCCGGCAGACCAGACCGGCGACATGACCATCGGGACTGCCGATGTGGTGCTCACGACCACGTCGAGCGACGGGAGTTCTGGGGAACTCTCCTACGACGAGACGATTCGGGTGAGCGTGCAGGTCCTGTGCGGCGCGGGGTCGATCCCGACGCCGAACAGTGCGCAGCAGGCTGGGGACTGCAAGATCGTGCGCTACTTCACGGAGCCGCTGGAGCCCTGACATGCCCGCGCCGGTTGCAGGAGCTGCAGTCGTCCTCGGACGGTCGAGGACCGGCCGGAAGATCATCGCGGTTGCGCTGATCATCTCCTTCATCGTCGGGGGGCTCCTCTTCGCGCCGGCGTGGATCGTCCCCCTCGCCATCGCGGGTTCCGTGGCTGGTCCGGCCGCTCCCGGCCCTGTGCACGGCGCCGTCACCAACGGCAACTGGGGCTACCCGCTCGAGGGCGAGTGGACGGTTGGCCGGGGGTTCGGTTGGCAGCCCGTCGACGGGTGCGCCTACTGCCCCTCCGACCACAAGGGTTTCGACATGACGTCGGTCGCAATGCCCTGCGGCGCCATCATCCACGCGGCGAGCGCAGGGCACGTCGTCAACGCCGGGCCGATGCCCGGGTGGGGCAATACGGTGCGCATCGATCACGGCGGCGGAATCGTCACGCTCTACGGCCACATGCAGTGGGACTCGTTGCTGGTCGCAGTGGGCCAAGACGTCGACATCGGCGCCCCGTTGGGAGCCGAGGGCAGTACGGGCAAGAGCACGGGCTGCCACCTCCACTACGAGATTCAGCGCGACGGCGTCGCGATCGACCCGGAACCGTTCATGGCGGCACTGGGACTCCCCTTGCAGTAGATCACCACGAGAGGAACGTTCATGTATTCCACCATCAGGCCGCTCGACGTGGATGTCCCAGACATCCAGCCGGATTTCTCGGCACCCTTCTTCCAGGGCTTTCAGACGATCGCGTCGTACATCCTCGCCGCCGCTCTACTTGTCGTGCTCATCATGCTGATCCTTGCCGGAGCCGCACTCGCTTTCCGAGGGATCGCCTCCGACCGAGTGCGCACCTGGGCAGGCGAGAACATCCTCTGGATCTTCATCGCTGCCGCGGTGCTCGGCTCGGCGAGCGGGCTCTTCCAGTGGTTCGTCGGGTTCGACTTCGGGTTCTGATGAACGCGCGCTGGATGGTCGCACTCGGGATCCTCATCGGTGTCCTGATGAGCTCCGTCGCGCCCGCAGCGCAGGCCGCGCCCTCCGTTGACGTCGCTGACGTCGCTGCAGCAAGTACGCCGTCAGGGCGCGAACTGTTCGCCGAACCGTGGACGGCGCCGTATTTTCCGGTGCACTGTCTGGAGTCGGCCGCACAGGTCTCGTGCACGCCGGAGTCGCCCGCAGACTCGGTCGCCCAAAAGTGCTTCCTTCGTGTCATCCTCACGAGCGGTGAGCGCGCAACCGTCTGCACGACCTACGAAGCCCACACCCACGCCATTCAGGCCGCCGGCGGCAAGGAAGGAATCATCCAGTTCGGCTGCAGCCTGGGCGATGGCGTCTGCGGCATGTTCGAGAACGCCGGGCGCGGAATGGCGGCTGGGACGACGGCGGCGATGTTCGCCGTCGCAGAAACGATGCGTTTCGACACGTCCACGGCGTTGTGGAGTGCCGCGGTCGGTGAGTGGTCGTTCTGGCGATGGGCAGTGCTCGCGGTCATGTTCGCCGCGATGGTCTGGGCGATCGCGGCAGCCATCGTCTCGGGCGAGCGAGACCAGCTCGCGAGCGCCATCATCCGCTCATTTCTCGCATTTCCGGCGACGGCCGCGACGCTGTGGTTGACCGGCCACGTATTGAATGCGATCGATGACCTCACCTGGTACGTCATGAACCGCGACGGGCCCGCGGTTCTGTTCCGCACTCTGCAGCAGGTGATGTGGGCGGGAGGAAAAGCCAACTACTTCTTCGGGTTCGTCATCATCGGACTCCTGCTCATCGCGATGGTGCTTCTGATGCTCGTCTTCGCCTTTCGCAACATCGCCCTCGCAGCACTCATCATGGTTGGTCCCCTCGCCTGGATGCTCTTTCCCGTGCGCTCGATCGGGCCGCAGTGGGTCGTGCGGTACCTGTCAGCGGTCCTCGTCCTTCTGCTCACCGGACCTCTGACCGTCGGTTTCGTCACGTTGATCATCAACGGGCTGGCTTCTCTCGAAACGATCTGGAACCCCCAGGCATGGCCGTTGCTCGTCGGCCTGATATTCGTCGCCTTCGCGCCCTTTGCCGTGTTCGGCCTCTTCAGCTTTATCGGGGCGGTGGCGTCGGATGCCGGCGGTTCAAGTGTCGGCTCGCGTGCCGGCCACGCCGCCTCCACAGTGGCACGCAAAGCGATGAGCGTGCCGGCCCGCATCAACGCTCACCCCGCGGGGCGCGCGCCGTCGAACCCGAGTGGACCTCGATCGTCAACACGTTCGTCGGTGTCCGGAGTGAAGAGACCCTCTGGCACGACCGAGACGTCATCCGCCACCTCGAGCCGTTCGAGCACGTCCTCGGGTTCGACCACGGCCACGTCCCCGGGTTCGACAACGACAGGACCCAAGACGGCGAAGGCCAGCGCACCGACCAACGCCAGACCCGGACAGAATCCCCGCCCGTCTGGAGGGCCTCAATCCACACCGGCGCCGAGCCGCCCTGACCGGAGAACCTCATGACCCTCGACGACTACGCCCGTCCCGTGCGACTCCCGCGCCGATCACGGCAGGGGATCGTCATGGGGATGGATGGCTGGCAGCTTGCCTTCGTCACCGTTGCGGCCGCCTTTGTGCTGCTGTTCGTGAACCGATTCGGGCCTTTGGGCCTCCTCTACGGGGCACCGATCTATCTGGCGTTCGGTGCGCTCGCCGTCACCACCATCCACGGCGTTTCCGCGCCTCGAATGATCGGACTGTGGACCATGAAGCAACTACGCCACGCAACGGGGGCGACGGAGCAGACCTACCGCCCCGAAGGGCCTCACCTCGCGGGAACCCTCAACCTGCCCGGCGTCCGTGCGTCGGTGCAGCTCTGGGAGATCGACGGCCTCGCCGCTGCCTACAACCCGCGCGACCGCTCTGTCTCTGTCACGGCCGAGCTCGAGGTGCAGGGCTTTCTCATGAATGACCTGCCCGAACGGTTCGAGCTCGCGCAGCAATGGGAACGCGTGCTGGCATCTTTCACCCAGCGCCCCGGGATCAAGCGGGTCAGTCTGCAGGAACGCACACTGCCCACGACGATCCGCGCGGCACGAGACCACTACGAGAGCGTGCAGCAGCATCGCAATCTCGACAGCCAATCCCCCGTTGCAGAGAACTACGCAGAAGTGATGGATGCCTCCGAGCGCTTCGCCGTCGCGCACCGCAACTACCTCACCTTCACGATCGACCTGATCGGTCAGAGCGCCCAGCTGCGCGCGCTCGGCGGCGGAAAGGATGCGATCCTCTCCCTTGCCGCGATCGAGGCGGCGAACCTCGCCGACGCGCTGCGGGCAGCCAAGATCCGTGTGCGCCGTTGGCTCTCTCCCCGAGACATCGCCGCGCTCGCCCGCATCGCGTTCGATCCCGACTTCGCGGCGACCGTGCAGAATCGGGCCGGCGACCTCGAAGGTGTGGATCCGTCAGCCATCGGCCCCATGCATCTCGAAGAGCCGTCACGCCGCAACGCGGTCGTGCTGACCGACTCCGGCATCCACACGACGATGTGGATCCACGAGTGGCCACGGTCCGACGCTCCGATCGGGTTCCTCTCCCCCCTCGTGTACGCCAGGCACCCGGTCAGCGGAGAAGCGGTAAGCCACATCTTCACGCTTGTCCTCACGCCGGTCCCCGTTTCCAAGGCACTCAAGCGCATTCGCGACGAGAAGAAGATCTGGCGCGGAAACGAGCAGCTGCGCGCGAAGCGCGGCACCGACGGCTCGGCTGCAGATGCCGCGGACTGGGAAGCACTCGAACGCCAAGAAGAAGAAATCGTCGCAGGTCACGGCGAGTACCGCTACGGCGCCTACCTGACCATCAGCGCGTCGGACGACGAAGAACTCGATCAAGCGATCGCCGGCATGCGGAACGCTCTTTCGCGCGCAGGCATGGAGGCGCAGACCTTGTACTGCCAGCAGGCGGAGGCACTCATGGTCAACGCCTTGCCGTTGGGACTGGGGATGAAGTGATGGCACGCAAGACCGTTATCTTCGAGCCCGGCGATGCCGACCGCCGCGAGCGCCGTCGGCTGCGCAAGTCTGCGCGCGCGGCCGAACGGGCGCCGGCGACGGAGTCCTCGAGCCGCCGGGATCGCCGACTACCGGATGCTGCGGTGCCCGGCCCGTTCGGACCGGGCCTGTCGGAGGGCGGGTACTGGAACCTCGCGGTATCAGCGATCCCACCGCACCAGGCAACGTCGCAGCACATCGCCGGCATTTACCCGTTCGTCGCCGATGGTGGTCTCGGCCACCGCGGGCCGATCGTGGGCGTCGACCTGAACGCCGACGCGCTGTGGCACTTCTCGCCGTGGGAGGCCTACGTCGACACGAGCGACCGTGGGGCGTTCTCGACCAACATCCTGGTTCTGGGCGCCTACCGTTCAGGAAAGTCGGCGACGGTGAAGACGCTCGCCACGCGTTCGATCGCGTTCGGTCATCAGGTGGTCGTTCCCTCCGACCCGAAAGGCGAGTGGGTCACCGTCGCCGAGGCGATTCCCGGCCGGAGCGTCATCCGCCTCGGCGGCGGCACCGGTGCCCGTCTGAACCCGCTCGCACGCGGCCCCCGGCGCACCGGAACCAGCGACGAGCAGCACGAGCAGATGGTGAAGCAACGCCGCATCGCGACTCTCATCGCCCTGGTCGAGATGGCGCTCGGCACTGTTCGGCTGACCGCTGTCGAGCACGCGGCGATCCACGACGCTTTGGAACGGTGCATCGACCGGACCGCCGATCACCCGACGCTGCGCGGCGTCTACGACGAGCTGGGCGAAATGGCATCCGAAGCCAACACAGACCCTCACTCCCAGCAGGGCGCACTGCAGCCTCGATTCGTGCTTCGGCGGTTCGTGACCGGAGACCTTTCGGGTCTCTTCGAAGACGAGTCCACCGTCGAGTTCGACCAGGATGCCCCGATCGTCGTCACCGACACCAGCGAACTCTTCGCGCGCGGTGAGCTCGCCGCGCAACTGACACAGGTATGCACGACGGCGTGGATCCAGGCCGTGATCAGCGACAGGGGCGCGCACCGCACTCGTTACGTCGTGCGCGAAGAAGGCTGGCGCGACATGACCTCGCTCGCCGCCCTGCAGATGTTCCAGCAGTGGTTGAAGCTGTCGCGGCACTACGGCATCAGCAACATCGTCATCCTGCACAAGATCGGCGACCTCGACGCCGTCGGCGAGGCCGATTCCGTCGAGCGAGCGCTCGCGTACTCGATCATCGGCGACATCGAGAACAAGTTCGTCTTCCGCGTGAACCAGCAAGAGTACCGGGGCCTCCGCGACCGGTTACAGCTACCTCCAGCACATGCCGACCTCGCCCGGCAGCTGCGCAAGGGTGAGTTTCTCGCCTATGTGGGGCAGTACTCGTACCTTGTCGACTGCTTCGCGACCAGCACCGACTGGGAGCGAAACCTCTTTCAGACCGACGACGCCATCGATTCAGGCGACCACGACGACGACGCAGAGAACCTCGCGGTCGACCTCGACGCACTCTGGCCTATCGACGAAGAGATCGACACCGACATCGGCGGGTGGCTTTCCACCCCCTCCCCGGAGGAGCAGAAATGAGCACCACACTCAACCGAGCCTTCGCGACCGTCGAAGGGTCGACGGCAAGGTTCACGACACTCGACGGGCGCAGCGAAGATCTCGCCGCGCAAGACGGATCCGACATCCGGCGGGCGATCATCCAGCGCGCGATTGTCGAGGCTCGCCGCACCGGTTCCACAGTCGAGCTGGTGACGTCGGGCGACCGCGGCAGCCACCGCATCCACGTCGCTCCTGACGGCACGTCCTCGCCTGTCGATGACGGCGCGTCGACGCTGCGGCGCACGCGGAATGATCCCGACCTCGCGTCAAACCTGGACGCTGACACCCCGTCAGCAGTCGTCGACGAACTCCCGACCACCGAAACGCCTCACCCTGTCGAGCCGGCACCGACCGCGAAGCGCGCCTCATTCATCCCCGCGAGCACTGGGCCGAGCGAGCGAGCGAACGGGTGGCGCGCGCTGCTTGCTCGATGGGGGTTGGTGGTGAAGCCGTCACCCACGCAGGTTGAGCACGACGAACGCATTCGTCTCGCGTCCCGGCACTGGGCGGGCTGCCGCACGATCGCCGTCGTCAATGGCAAGGGAGGTGTCGGCAAGACGCTGACCACCGCGATGCTGTCGGCGGTGTTCGGTCGCTTTGGAGGCGGCAACGTGTTGGCGT
This sequence comes from Microbacterium paulum, assembly GCF_015707995.1. Classification (GTDB taxonomy): domain Bacteria; phylum Actinomycetota; class Actinomycetes; order Actinomycetales; family Microbacteriaceae; genus Microbacterium; species Microbacterium paulum. Next base: position 44,336 of record NZ_JAAGRY010000006.1, on the reverse strand, counting down.
GGGACAACAACGACACTCGCGGTACCCTCGGCTGGCGCACCGAGACGGGACTCTACGACACCACCATCCGCGACCTGCTGCCCGCAACATCGAACCTGCTCTCCCCCGATGCCGGCGTCTCTGACATCACCCGCTTCGTTCATCACCAATCGGCTGATCGATACGATGTGCTGCGTTCGAACCCCGAGTTGCTCGCGGCCGATCAGCGCCTCACATCGACCGAGTTCGAACAGCTCATGCGGGTCGCCGCGAGGTACTACCGGCTCGTCGTCTTCGATTCCGGCAACGACGAGTCGGCTGACCGCTGGCTGAGCATGGTCGACCACAGCACGCAGCTCGTTGTGCCGACGTTGACCGCACCCGAGTCAGCCGAGTCGGCCGCGCTCCTCCTCGAAGCGCTCGGAGCACGCGACGAACGGTCACACGATCTCGCGCGCAATGCCGTCGTGGTGGTTACGCAGGCCGAGCCGGCCCGTCCGGCCGAGCTGCGCGACATCGTGCTCGGCTTCGAGGGCCGTGTGCGTGACATCGTGGTCATCCCGTTCGACCCGGTCCTCAAGCGCGGTCCGCTCCGGTTCGATGACCTGCGCACTCCGACACGCGAAGCCTGGATCCGCGCGGCAGCCGCAACCGCTGCAGGGTTGTGAGGGATGGCATGAACGAGAGCGTGCTCGGCAAAGTCGTCGCGGTCGGCATCGCGATCGCGTTCCTGCTGAGCGTAGCCTTCGCGTTCATCGGCGAGACGGTCACGACGTGGATTTGCGGCACCGCACCGCAGGCCGACCATCTGTTCTCGGGGCTCTGGCTCGCGCTCACCGGACAGGCCGACGTGTACGAGGCATCCGGTGCGTGCGCGTTGCCGGTGTGGCAGATCCGCGTCGCCGATCTGCTGGCTGTCTTTATCGTTGTCGGCGGGGGCATCGCGCTCATCGTTTGGTACCGCCGCTACCGGCACTCAGACCGCGCGTTCATCGCGGATCTTCGAATGCGCCCAGGGTTCGCGACAGCAGCCGACATCCGCTCGCACCTCTCAGCGAAGGCTGCCATTCGCCGTGCGAAGCAGCTGCGCCCCGACCTCACACACCCGGCGGCGACCGATGTCGCCTGGCGGGTCGGAGCGTCACGCGGCATGGACGTGTTCGTATCCATCGAAGACTCCGTGACGCTCGAAGGACCTCCTCGGTCCGGCAAGGGATACCGCGTTCTGATCTCCGCGATCCTTGACTGGGCGGGTCCGCTCATCACGACCTCGACCACGAATGACAACCTGACTGCGACGATGCAGATGCGGGCACGCCGCGGAACGGTGCACGTTTTCGATCCGCAGGGGCTGTCCGGCATCCGCGACACGCTCCGCATAGACCCGATAGCGGGATGTGCAGACCCACTCGTCGCGATGCAGCGGGGCATGGCGATCATCACGGGCACCGCGCTCGGGCGCAGCAGCCAGAATGAAGAATGGGCGCAGGCCGCGGGGATCATCCTGGCCCGCCTTTTGCACGCTGCGGCGGTCGGCGGCGGGACGATCGATGACCTCTACGACTGGGGATCGAGCCCTTTCGCCGCCCGAAATGCCGTGCCCTTCCTCCGGGTGGCAGGAGCACCTGGCTGGGCGGAGAGTCTTGCGGCAACCATCAACGGTGACGAGAAGTTGCTTTCGTCGATCTGGTTCGGCGTGCAGAACGCTGTCGCGCCGCTCGCCGTCCCGCAAGTGCGTGACAGCCTGCAGCCGCGTGAGGGCGACGCGCCCCTCGTCGTCGAGGAGTTCCTCGCCGACGAGAACACCCTGTATCTGATCGGGTCGGCCGCAGGCGCCACGGCCATGGGAGGCTGGATCAGCGCACTGCTCGACAGCATTGTCGAGGATGCCAGAACGAAGGCACTCGCGACCCCCGGATCGCGTCTCCAGCTGCCGCTGGGGCTGATTCTCGACGAGATCGTGAATATGTTCCGGTGGGCGAACCTCCCCCGCATCATGGCCGACGGCGGAGGCCGCGGAATCTGCACCCTGGTTGTGCTGCAAGCTCTGTCGCAGGCTGAGACGGCGTGGTCGCGGGCTGAGGCTGACACCATCTGGGCTGCGGCGACCGCGAAGGTGGTGCTCGGCGGCGCATCCCACGTCGATCACCTGCGCGACATCGAAGCACTGCTCGGAGTTCGCGACACGAGCCGACGACAGCGCTCGTGGTCGACCCAGCAGACCGGACACAACACGACTCTCGTGAACGAACGCCGGCCGCTGATGTCAGTCGACGAGATCAGACGGATGCCACCCGAGATCGGCCTGCTCGCCTACCGCAACCAACGCACGGTATTGCTCGACCTTGCGGGGTGGGACGCCCGGCGCGATGCGCGGGACGTCAGCGCAGGCAAGGCTCTCACCGAGCGCGAGCAACGCGCCGTGTTCGCCGAAGCAATCACGGCTCCGCACACCCCCACGTCTCCGATCCCGTCGACGCCCTCGGTAGAAGTCCCGGCGAAGGAGGGCGAGGCATGAGCGATGACCCGAACGAGAAGATGCTGCAAGCACTTGCCCACCAGTCCGCGGGTCGCCCCGACCCGGGGCCGAGCTCGTACGCAAGTCGCACCGTCGACTGGCGAACGCTCACCGATGAGCGCGCACCGGTGGAATGGGGAGCGCTACGCGCATGGGTCGAGTGGTTTACCGTGCGCTTCGATGTGCCCGCCAATGTCGTGCCGGATTGCTGGTGGCGCCACGGCGAGATCGTCGAGGAGCTGGCCGCCCTGCGCTCCGCACATCTCCTGCTCTTCGATCCGTCCGATCGAGGGACGGGCCCGAGCACATGGCTGCAGTATCTGTCGACCGCTCTTCCCCGCCTCACGCGTGCGGGCGGTGGGTGTACGCGTGAGCATCGGGAGCAGCTCTCTCGCTCGTGGGTGAACGCCACCGACGAGCAGGCATGGACCGCATGGGTCACTCAGTCCCATGCTCACCAGGACGGCTCCGGCCGCCCCTGATCGAAAGGAAAGAGAGATGACAACGAGAATCCCGGTCACGCTCGAGGGCAACCTCACCGCTGACCCCGAGCACGGTGAAGCCGATGCCGGCAACCGGTGGGCGAGGTTCACCGTCGCGGTCAACGACCGGCGCCTCAACGAGACCACGGGTGTGTGGGAAGACGCCGGCACCGTCTTCCATCGCGTCGTCGTGTTCAACCAGCAGGCCAGCCATGTCGCCGCGTCGCTCCGCAAGGGTGACAGCGTGCTCGTCGCCGGCGACCTGCGGTTCGGGTCGTACACCGACAAGGAGTCGGGCGTGACCCGCGAGACGCGCGACGTCGTCGCTGAGAACGTGGGCGCTTCGCTCAAGTTCACCAACGTCGGTGTCGACCGCGCCCCAAAAGCTAGCGGCCCCGCAGCAACGGGGCCGGTAGCAGAACCGGCGCGGTACGCCGACTCGGGCATCACTCGCTGAACCGTCGAGAACAGGAGCGGGCGAGAGTCATCGTACTCTCGCCCGCTCCGCTGCGTTCGTGTGAACGGCAACCGAATCACGCGTAGCAGTGGAAGACACGCCACCCTTCCTCGGTGGGATAAACGTCGAACACCATGCTCTCGCCGGCGTTGTCGGTGCCCTGAAACCGCCAGCCATAAAAGCCACGCTCGGCTCGGGGATCGGTCGCCCACACGCTGTCGCGGAGCCGAGTGGGGACGTCGCTGACTCGCCAGCGGCGCCCTGCGTAGAACATGCGTGAGGGCACGTCGTCCTCGAACCACAAGGTGAGTTCATGTTCCACGAATACATCGATCATGGTTCCATAGTGTAGAAGTTTTGTTCGATCACGCCTAGCGTGAAGTGGCGCCGAGATGTCGAAAGGAAGCCGAGGTTGTGGGGACGAACCGCCGCTATGCCGAGTCGATCGATCGCGGCATCAACGAACGGATCCTCGACGGAATCGCTCGAGAAGGCAAGTTAGAAACCTTGACGAAAGTTGAGCTCGAACTCGATGCACGAACCGTGACAACCGACCCGAAGCCGGCAAAGGTTCGCGCGTGGGTCCGGTTCGGGAGCACGCCAGTGATCGTGGATGCCGAAGCGTGCATGTGGACCGAGCACGCGGTGGCGATCCGTTTCCGCGCCGACAAACGCGAGTGGCGCTGCTGGGTCTGGCGGGGCGCGGTGCGGTGATCAGCGACCGAGGGAGGTCGTCGCCCGCGCACCAACAGGCGCTGCCACCCAAGCGTCGTCCGAATCGAGCCGCATCTCGGTCGACGGATTGGCGTGAGCAGCGAGCAGCGCTTCAAGACGCTTCTCGGCAGCCTCGCGAGCCGCGATGTCCGTCAGCACATCAGCATCGACATCGTCGGCGCGCTCCCTGTTCGCCGATCCCCGAGCGTGGGTGATGGCGGCTCGACCCTGGATGCGGGACTCCAGGAGCTGCAGCGCGCTGAACGCTTCAGCGATCTGCTCGTCAATAGAGCTTGTGGCATCCGGCTGGCGATCGCGGGCCGCGCGCGCCAGTTCGGCGCGTGCTGCGTCTCGCGAGTCATCGATCGTCACCTCGGGAAGCCCGCGCATCATCGCGTCAGCGATCACTCCTGCGGCAGTTTGGTGCGGCCTGACGAGAGCGATCGCATCATTGCGCAGGCGCCCGCGCGTCATCCCGACGTACAGTCCGGCGGCATCCACACCGGGGCCGACCATCGAGACGTCGGTCGTCTCGCCTTGGATGCCGTGCACAGTCGAGGCGTAGGCGAGGTGCACGTGGTCGGCGGCATAGTCTGCGCTCACGTGGCGGATGTCCGCACTGTCTGTCGTACTCACCAGCTGGATACCCTCGGCGTTGATGTCGCGCACGAGCCACATAGCTCGGTTCTCCACCCCCGCGACGCTGTCGTTGAGACGCGTCTGGACGATGTCGCCGATCAGGATGCGTTGATCGTCCATCCCCACCGCGATCGCCCGTAGGTCAAGTTCCCCACGGTCGACCCGCCGTTGCTGAATCTCGTCGTTGATCGCGTCGGCTTCGTCGTTCGTGGCTACGACAAGCGCGATGCGCTGACGAGCGGATGCCGCGGTGAAGTACGCGTGCAGCATCACGTCTCGCGCCATGCGCTCGTCGGTGACGGCGTGCACCTGCCCACGCTGAGCCAGCGCTCCGGCCACTTCGAGGGCGGCGTCTCGCGACTCCGGGTCGCGCATTCGCAACGTCAGCGCCGCGTAGTCAGCGTCCCGGAAGCGGTGTACCGCCGACATCTCAACGACCGCACCACTGCGACGTGCCATGCACGCCATCGCTCCGGAGTGCCCCACGGGCATCGCTTGGAGGTGGTCGCCCACCATTGCGATCTGCGCGCCCGTTTCCTCGGCCAGCTCCGCGAGTGCACGAGCTGTGTGCAGGTCGACCATGCCGGCCTCATCCACGACGATGCGGGCGTCGACCTCGATTGGGTATCGGCGGGGTCCGAGATAGGCGATGCCCGCGGCATCCACCTCACCGACGCGGAGTCGCATCCAGGCCTCTCGACCAGCCCCGTCGTAGCCCCATCGCCACCCGTGATCGGCGAGCAGCGCGTGAAGGCTTGACGCATCCGCGCCGATCTCGCGGGCCGCGACCGACGCCGCCTTCTTTGTCGGCGCGACGACGATCATGCGGCGGTACTGCAGCCGAAGCGCCTCGCTCGCGAGCCGGAGCATCGTGGTCTTGCCCGCGCCGGCAGGTCCCGTGATGGCGACGAGTCGGTTCGTTCCGGCGATCGCCGCGGCAGCATCGAGCTGCCCGCGATCGAGGTCGACTCCAGCCAGGGCGCGGGCCGCAACGCGGTCGAGCACGTCTTCGCTGATGTTGATACCCGCAGCATTGAGCCTGTCGAACCTCTCGGCGAGTTCGAGCTTGAGCAAAGCGGTCTGCGGCGTCATGAAGGCTTTGACATGCTGGGGTCGGTCCGCGTCGATGCTCAGTACATCGACGAGCTCAGTCGTCGCGCGCGCGACGACGTCATCGATCAAAGGCGCAAGATCGTCGCGACTAGCGATGACGCCGGAGGAGGCGACCGCTCGCGTCGCGCCAGCCCGGACGTCGATGAGACTGAACCTCCCTCCGGATGCCGCGGACCGGCTGTCGGCGTCGACAAGGGCTTTGGCGGCGAGGAGGTCACGGTCTGGATCCGCTGGAGCTCGCGCGGCGACCGGTCGAGGCTCGACCGGTGACAACAGTGCAGGTTCGATCGCCGCGATCTCGTCGCGAACCAGCTGCTCCCACTCCCCCTCGTCGAGGTGCTGCGGTTTTGTCGGGCGGTCTTTCGACCACGCGAACCGGTCGATCTGGCGGATGATGTCGCGGTCGGGTTCCTGGCCGGGATGGTCCGCTCGCCATGCGGCGAGCTTGACCGCTCGATTCGCTTCGATCTGGTTGGAGCGGCGCGACATCGGTCGGACTGCGGCGGCGACCTCAGCCACCTCGCCATCGTCGTTGATCGTGTATCCATGCCGCGCCAATGCCTCGATCCACTGCGGATCGGTGCGCGCAGCGAGCTCACCCTCGGCATTGATCAACGTGTGCAGCTTCATCGCGACCCGCGAGTCGACGTTCGACCACGCGCCGTCCACTCCCTGCACCTTGACGCTCAGCCAGAGGTGGCGGTGGATGTGGGGGTCGAGCGCGCGCGAGCGTCGATGCTGCAGTTCGACGACTTCGAGCCGGCGGATGCTCTCTCGGATCTTGCCCCCGGCGCCGCGCCGACCGTTGAGTTCGCGCTGCCAGATGCGGATGACGCGATCGCGCAGCCGGTCTTGCAGCGCTTCGAACTCGACCGCGAGTTCCGGGTGCAGGATCGCGACGAGGCTGAACGACTTGGGCGCGTTGATCGTCCCGTCGAGCAGAAGGTCCGCTTGCGGCGAAGAAAGAACACGTCCGCGATGCTCGCCCGTGAGCGGATCGAAGCCGTCAACCCACTGGCAGAGCTGCCCCTTCGAGAGCTGGTCGGTCTCGATCGCTCCGTCTTCGACCGCGAACCTCGTGACCGTCCGCTGCCCGGTCTCGCTGTAGGCGGCGAGCGCCTCAACACCGCTCGAGAGTCGCATCGACGCATCGCACGTGCCCTCCAACGCGTAGGAGATCGCCGACCGCACCCCGTGCGAATCAACGCCGCGCTTCCAGCGCTCCAGTCCCCCGCGCATGCTCGCATACTACGCTCTTGCGTCTATTCGCGGCATGGATTCACAGAAAGTGCCTGCGTGCATTGCTCTTCTCTGTGGACGAGCTCGGCCGCCGTATGCACGCGGCGCCGTCGAGATGGCGGCCATGAGATGTCGGCTGGTATGAAGGTTCGCCATGACGAGCGGAGCGTTTGGCGCACCGCTTACGCGACTCAGAGCGGGCCGGTCAACTGAGACGCTTGCCAACCGGGCGCGGTACTCGCCGGCCATTGATCACCATTGCCCGCTGGAGGACCGCTCTGCGTTCCCGCGAGGAGCGCAATGTCGACGCGTCCAACGCCCGGCGAGGAACGTCTCGACCTTCAGCGTGAGCCGCGGTCCCCTTAGCGGAGTCCCAGCCTGCGAGCACGGAGATCCCGCCGCTTCTGCTGAGACGTCACTCGCAAGGCGTTCGCAAACAGCGACTTGAAAAGCACGGCCCGTGCGTCATCGGCGTCCTCACGCTTCGTCAAGCCGTCGAGGACAGCCGTCACGTACTCGTCACCATGAACGTCGCACCAGGTCGCAGACAGCATGCGTCCGTCGCGCTCAGAGTTGCCCTCCGGGATCTTCTCGATGTTGACGTCGGACCACAGTGTGGCACTGGGGCCATCGCTGCACGGGCAGGTGATGGTGAGGTAGTCGTTCTTCTCGATCTGATCCCACACCGACCCCGTGGCGATGAGTTCGTGCCGGTCGGCCTGCTGTGCTGCCTTCGTCGCGAAATTCACGGGTGTCCCGGCCCACACGGGCTCCTGCTCGGAAAGGTTTCGCGGCGTCCCGATCCGCTTCACGAGGACGCGACCGCTCGCGACTCCCACCTTGAAGCCGGTCGGGTGCTCCTCGGCGTGCGCGGGCCACTTGTTCTCGAGGCGCGGCACCAGTGACTTCTCACTGAAGGTCTTCACGGTGATCCCGGAGCACATGGCTCGCTCGTACCGCTGTTCGCCCCAAAAGAGCGCGAACGCTCCGTCTCCCTGGATAGCGATGAAGTCGGCGCCGAAACGGTTGAAGATGCTTACCGTCCCGCCGGTGGCTGCCTGATAGATGCTTGCCGTCGAGGCTGCATGCTTTCCTGTTCCGAGGTGTGTCGAGGACTTGAGGTCTGCGACGACCGCTACGACGTCGGGGATCTGAATCCATTTGCGCGCCTGGATGGGGAGGTCCGCGACATCGAAGTCGTCACTCCACTCCTCGACCGTCGGCTTGGAGGCGAACTCTTCCTTCGTACTGTCGTCGAGCGACTCAAGCAAGACGTCTAGGTCTACGTCCGTCTTTTGAGGCATTGGGCCCTCCCGCTAAGAACGATAGGCGGGACCTCCGACACCCGACCCGCCCGGGATACGCCGCGCTGAACGTAGGAGGCGTCCCTACGCGAGTGCGTCACCGTTCAGCTGTTCGTGACGCCGATGATTATGGCCAGCGCCGCCACTGCCGCCCCAGCGAGTAGGGCGAACCGGATCGCCCACAGTGCGTACTTCGCCTTGACCGTCGCGATCTTCGCGTTCGCGTGAATTTGGTCGGCGAGGTCTCTTACCAGTTCGTCGGGGTCGGCTGACAGCGTGCGGAGGACTTGGCTGTACCCCGTCCGATCCCCTTTGAAGTTGGTGGAGATGCTTGCGAAGAAGACCCGGTTGATTGCCTCGGGGTCCGCATCCTTGTCATTGATGCGAGGCGTGAGGGTCCATCCGCAGAGGGCCACCGTTGTCACGAGAAGGAGACATGCAAGGACCACGCACACGTCGAACAGGATGGTCCGTGCATCGAAGTCCTTCGTCAGGTTGAACGCCATTGTCGCGAGGACACCTGTGAAGGCGAGGGTCACTCCTGCCTTCGCGTCGGAGTGACGGATCCACTCGTTTACGAGCCCGAGGAGCTTCCACGCGTGGTCAGGGTTGGGCACGACGGGTGCAGGGCGGCCGTGTACGCGCGAAAAGAGTCTGAGCGCCATGGTGTCAACCTACTGACGTCGCACTCGAGTTACTGGACGACGTGCGGTGCCCTCGCGTCGAATCGACGGCACCTAGCATGAGCCGTACCCCACCGGAAGCCCGTGGCGGGCGCCCGATTTCCAAAACGGGCCCCGCTTGCGTGCACTGCCCGTATACGGATCGCGTGTCGGCTGGCTTCCATAGGATCGATAGGTCGGAAGTCCGACGACAGACCTGGGGAGTTCTTCGTGAAGATTCGTGGTGCGATCGTTTCGCTTATCGCTTGTTCGATGTTCGTGCTGGGCGGGTGCTCTGCCGGCGGAGACGTTGAGACCGACAGTTCGTCCGCCTCGCCTGCCGCGATTGAGGTCGAGGAGGATCTGGTCACCGTCGATGTGCGGATTGCCCGGTCGCTCCTGGACCAGGGCGGGTCGCTCTCCGACGAAGAGATCGTGGCCGGCGCAAAGGAGAAGGGCATCGCCGCGGTCGTTGAGGGCGACACGGTCGTCTACACGATGACGAAGCCTCAGCGTGACGAGATGCTCGCGCAGATGCGTTCTTCCGCGCAGGACGCCGCCGATGAGTTGATCGCTGACGACACGAACTCCGTAACTGGGGTGGAGTTCAACGACGCGATGACGTCGGTCAAGGTGTCTGTCGATGCTGCGAGGTACGGTGCGCTGGAGAGCTTGCTCGCGCTCGGGTTCTACATCCAAGGCGCGCTCTACCAGCAGTTCAATGGCGTCGCTCCCGACGACATCGACGTGATCGTCGAATTCGTCGACGACGCGACGGGCGCGGTGCTGGACACCGGGTCGTACCGGGAGATGGGCGAGAACCTCGGCCAGTAGGACTTCCCGCTCGGATCCCACCGCGCGGAGCGGCGCCCTCTGCGTGCACTGCCCGGAAGGGGATCGCCACGGCGAGGGGACCAATGGGAGGCCGCTGCCTATGCTTCGCGTCACCCATGCGCTCCCCGACCACGTCGGTGTGCATCGCCGCGACCCAGCCGCGCATGGGAGCGCGGCTCAGCCGGCAGCGATCTCACCGCTGCCGCTGGTGCCTCTTGTGATCTGTGCGGGGTCGCCCGTGTAGACGAGTTCGCTGCTGCCGCTCACGGTGGCGTCGAGGTCTTCGCTGACGTGCACGCGGGCGTCGGCGCTTCCCCTGAGCGAAGCGCTCGCGGTCTTCGTGCGCAGGTCGCCGGCGTCGACGTCGGCCGACCCGTCCAGGGTCAGCTGCAGCGACTCGCTCGCTCCTTCGACGGTGACGTCGCCCGAGCCCACGACCGTCACGGTCAGGTCGTCGGTCTCGACTCCCGTGAGCGTCGCACTGCCCGAGCCGCGGATCTCGATCGTGCCCGTCCGGCCGAATGCGCCGGCGCCTGACACGCTCCCCGAGCCCGTGATCCGCACTCGGTCGAGGCTCCGGACGGTGAGCTCGTACCGGATGAGCGTCGGCCCCAGCGCCCCGAGGTCGGAGTCGAGCACGAGCGTGCCGTCGTCCACCTCGGCCGTGAGCGACGAGATCACATTGCTCGCCGCGGTGATCGTGAGCGACTCGGTCTCACCGACTGTGACGGTGAGGTCGCCGCTCGTGCGCAGATCGAGTGCCGACACCCCGGCGATGTCTCGCTCCTGGGTCGCCCGCGGACCGGCGAGAAGCACCGGCCCGCAGGCTGCGAGCGGCGCGGTGACGGCGAGCGCTGCAACCACCAGGGTCGTGCGGCCGATCATACGACGGATGCCCATTCGCGCTGCGCCTCTCAGCGACGGATCTCGTCGACCGGCACCGGCGCCGCGGCCGGGATGCGCGGCCATGCCCACGACGCGCGCAGGATGAACGCGAGCAGCAGCAGCTCGACGCCGATCGAGAGGACGTAGAAGGGCGCCCACTCCCAGCTCTCCCCGACCGCGTTGAAAGCGGTGACGGGGATGTACAGCGCGGCCACCAGGAGGTTCGCGATCCGGTTCGCCTGAGCGGGGAGCACCACCGAGAGAGTGATCATGAGCGACGGGACTGCGAGCAGCGCGAGGAACGCGGTCATCAGGGGCGGGCTGATCTCGAACTCGAACACGAGCCCGGCCTGGATGTCGTCGAGGATTCCCGGTCGGTACAGGTGGTAGTAGTCGACGTAGATGTAGAGGAACATGAGGCTCGCCCATGCGGCGGCGAGCTTCGCCTGCACAGGCATCGCCACGGTGGCGAGCGGGGCCTGGAGCTTCGGAATGGTCATCGGTCCTTCTTTCCTTGAGGTGATCCGCCGGAGTGGCGGCAGGTTCGGTGCGCCCGAGTCGCGCTCGTCAGACGGCGACCACGACCTTCCCCCGGGTGTGGCCGGCGCCGACGTGGGCGAGGGCCTCGGCCGCGGCTTCGAGAGGGTAGGTGCGGTCGATGGCGGGCGCGACCTCTCCGGTGGCGAGCAGGTCGGCGAGGGCGAGCAGGTCCTGGCGCCTGCCGACGGATGTGAACGGCCTCAGCCGCTGTCGGGTGAACCCCGACAGGATGCGCGCCTTCGCGATGCGCCCCAGCGGCCCGAACCAGCGTCCACCGCGCCCGCTGTTGGGGATCAGGGTGCCGGTCGGCGCGAGCGCGGCGCGCACCTCGGCCAGCGGCTGCGCCTCGACGTTGTCGAAGATCACGTCGTACCGGCTCCCGGCGCGGGTGACGTCGGTCGCCGTGTAGTCGATGACGTGGTCGGCGCCGAGCATCCGGACCATTTCGAGGTTGGCGGTGCGGCACACGCCGGTCACCTCGGCGCCGAGCGCCTTCGCGATCTGCACCGCGAACGAGCCGACTCCGCCCGACGCGCCGGTGACCAGCACCGTCTGGCCCGGCTGCACCTTCGCGATATCGCGCAGAGCCTGCAGCGCGGTCATGCCCGACGTGGGCACCGCCGCCGCCTCTGTGATCGACAAGCCCGGGGGGACGGGAACGAGGTTCTCGGCCCTCACGCACGCGTACTGGGCGAGCGCACCCGAGCCGGTCCATCCGAACACCTCGTCGCCGGGGTGCAGTGCGGTGACATCGGTGCCCACCGCGGTCACGACACCGGCGAGGTCCATGCCGGGGATGCCGTGGCGCGGGCGCCGCAGCCCGAACATCAGGCGCACCATGTACGGTTCGCCGGTCATGACGAAGTAGTCACCCGGATGCACTGAGGCGGCACCCACCCGCACGAGCACCTCACCGCGCCCGGGCTCCGGTACGGCGACATCGCTCATCTCGAGCACCGAGGGCGGCCCGTAGCGGTGCTGCACCGCGGCTCGCATCGTCAGGGTCGTGTTCGTTGTCATGGCTCGAGCATCGCCGTCGCACCGGCGCCGCGTCATCGGCCGGGAGGCCCTCATCCCGTCAGCCGAAAGTACGGTTCGCAGTCCGTGCCGACGACGGATGCCCCGAGCCGGCCGCCCCGGCGAGCATCGAGGCATGTCGTATCCCACGAATGCCACCCGCCCGACAGCCGCGCACGGCACAACGCGCGCGAAGACGGGATGGCCGGTGATCGCGGGCCTGGTGCTGCTGAGCGTGCTCCCGGTGATCGGCGGCGCGCTTCGCCTGGGAGAGGTGAGCGCCGACCCCGGGAGCGCCCCGAGCGGGGTCGCGGCGGTGGCGATCGTCACGCACATCGTGGCGATGACGGTGTTCTGCCTGCTCGGCGGGTTCCAGTTCTCACCCGCGCTGCGAACCCGGCGCCGCTGGCACCGCACCGCCGGCCGCACCCTGATCCCCTCCGGGTTCCTCGCGGCGGCATCCGCGATCTGGTTGGCGGTCTTCTTCGGCGGGCCGCCCGATGAGTTCGCGACCGCGATGGTCCGTCTCGTCTTCGCCGCGGCGATGGCGGTATTCCTCGTGGAGGCGGTCATCGCGATCCGGCGACGAGACTTCACCGCGCACGGAGCCTGGATGACACGCGCGTACGCGCTCGCCGTCACCGGCGGAACCCAGGCGGTCGTCTCCATCGTGTGGTCGATCCCGTTCGGCGAGCCCGCTGCCGCCGGCGAGACGTGGGTCGTCGCGGCGGGGTTCGTGATCAACGCCGTCGTGGCCGAGGTGCTGATCCGGCGACGGGCCGCCCGGCGGATGCCCTGCGTGCCCGCCCACGCGACTCCGTGAGCATCCGGTCGTGCGCTTGTATCCTGACCCGGTGACCGGGCTCTGGCGTTCCGCGTGGACTGCGCCCGGCGCCGTGCCGTCACCGCCGCGCCGGGTCTGGCGGGACTGGCTGCTGCTCGCCCTCATCACGTCCACAGCGGTGGTCGAGGCACTCTTCCGCACCGACCTCGCACACCCGCTGCCCGCGGCGATCGCGCTGCTCGCGGTGGCGCCGACGGTGCTGTGGCGGCGCACCCGGCCGCTGCTCATGCTCGTGATCGTGATGGTGCCGGTCGATCTGCTGCTGCCCGACTCGGCCCTGTACGCGAGCCTGTTCGTCGTGGTGATGGTGTACGCCCTGTTCCGGTGGGGATCGGGACGCGACCTCATGATCGGCTCGGCCGTGATGCTCGTCAGCCTCGCCCTCACGTTCAGCCGGGGCGGCGGCATCGACGAGCTGGTCGGCGGGTTCGCGCTGCTGCTCGCTGCGGTGCTGCTGGGCGTCGCGCTGCGCAGCCGGGCGGCGTCGAGGGAGCGGCTGCTCGACAGCATCCGCACACGAGAGCGCGAGCACCTCGCGCGCGACCTGCACGACACCGTCGCCCACCACGTGTCAGCCATCGCGATCCGCGCGCAGGCGGGCCTGGCGGTGGCGGCGCACGACCCGAGCGCCGCACGCGACGCACTCGGCGTGATCGAGTCCGAGGCCGCCAAGACCCTGGGCGAACTGCGGTCGATGGTGCGGGTGCTGCGGCACGGCGAGACGGCCGATCTCGCGCCGAGCCCCAGCCTCGGCGACATCGCGCAGCTCGCCGGTACACGGCCAGGCGGCGTGGTGGTCGCCGTGACGGTCGAAGGCGACGACGGCAGCATCCCGCCGCCGGTGGCCGCTGCGGTGTTCCGCATCGCGCAGGAGTCGGTGACCAACGCCCTCCGTCACGCGCGCCAGGTCACCGACGTCACCGTGCGCGTCGAGGCCGACGAGCAGGGCGTGCGGCTGAGCGCCACGAACGACGGAGACATCCCCACATCGCCCACGCCAGGCTTCGGCATCATCGGGATGATGGAGCGCGCCGCGCTGCTCGGCGGCACCTGCCACGCAGGACCGGCGCCGGGCGGCGGCTGGGCCGTCACCGCTGTGCTTCCTCGTGTTGGATGGGCACCATGACCATCCGCGTGCTCGTCGCCGACGACCAGGAGCTCGTGCGCACGGGGTTGAGCATGATCCTTCAGGCGCAGCCCGGCATCGAGGTCATCGGACAAGCGGTCGACGGCAACGAAGCGGTCGCCCTGGCGCGAAGCCTGCGACCAGACGTCTGCCTGTTCGACATCCGGATGCCGGGCCTCGACGGCATCGAGGCGACGCGCATGCTCGCAGGCCACGGCGTCCACGACCCGATGGCGGTCGTCATCATCACGACCTTCGACCTCGACGAGTACGTCTTCGCCGCGCTGCGGGCGGGTGCCAAGGGATTCCTGCTCAAGGATGCCGGCGCGGAGCTGCTCGCCCAGGCGATCCGCGCCGCCGCCCGCGGCGACGCCCTGATCGCCCCCAACGTCACGGTGCGGCTGCTCGAGGCCTTCGCCGGAACCGGCCCCGCCGACCCACTGCCGCAACCGGTCGAACCGCTCACCGAACGCGAGGAGCAGGTGCTCGCGGCAGTCGCGCGGGGGCTGAGCAACAGCGAGATTGCGAGCGAGCTCTACATCACGCTGAGCACGGTGAAGACGCACGTCGCGAGCCTCATGACCAAGCTCGACGCCCGCAACCGCGTCGAGATCGCCATCTGGGCGCACCAGACGGGGCGGACCCGCGCGCGAAGTGACGGCGAGCGGAACTAACTTCCCGTGCCGCTCAGCGGTCCGCCGCCGAGCTGGCCGCGGCGCCGGCTGAGGTAGGCCCGCTCGGCCGGATTTCCGGCGAGCTCGAGGGCACGATCGTATGCAGCGCGGGACTCGTCGCTGCGCCCGATCCGCCGCAGCAGGTCGGCGCGCGTCGCGTGGAAGGCGTGGTACCTGTCGAGGGCGTGCCCGAGTCGCTCGATGTCGGCCAGGGCGACATCGGGTCCGTCCAATTCGGCAATGGCGACCGCGCGATTGAGCCGTGTGATCGGGGAGGCGTCCACCTGCATCATGCGGTCGTAGAGGGCGACGATCTGAGCCCAATCAGTGTCGCGCGCGGACGCGGCCGACGTGTGGACGGCGTTGATGGATGCCAGAAGCTGATACCGGCCGGGTGGGCTCCCGCTGGCGATCCTCTCGCGCACCAGCCCGTGCCCCTCAGCGATGAGGGCGCGGTTCCACGCGCCTCTGTCCTGTTCGTCGAGCGTCACGAGCTCGCCCGTGGCGGACACGCGAGCCGCGCGGCGGGCATCGGTGAGGAGCATCAGTGCGAGCAGTCCGGTGACCTCGCCCTCATCGGGGAGGTGCGCGCGAAGCAGGCGGCTGAGGCGGACCGCCTCATCGGTGAGCTCGGTGCGCACCGGGTCGCCGTCTCCGGACCCGAGGTAGCCCTCGTTGTAGATCAGGTAGACCACTGCCAGCACTCCGGCGAGCCGCTCGTGCAGGTCGGCCGTCGACGGCACGCGGAAGGGGATCCCCGATGCTCTGATCTTCGCCTTCGCGCGGGTGATCCGCTGCGCCATCGTGGTCTCGGGCACCAGGAAGGCTCGGGCGATCTCGCCGACGGTCAGGCCGCCGACGAGGCGGAGCGTGAGGGCGATGCGGGACTCCACCGCGAGGGTGGGGTGACAGCAGACGAAGATCAGGCGGAGCCGGTCATCCTCTACGGGTCCCACCGGATCGTGGGCGCTGTGATCGCGCAGCATGTGAGCCGCCAGATGCTTGTCGGCTCGCCGCAACTCGCGGCGCAGTCGATCGATGGCTTTCCTCGTCGCGGTCGTCGTGAGCCACGCCCCGAGGTTGGGCGGAACGCCATCGCGCGGCCAATGCTCGAGCGCGGTGACATAGGCCTCGGCGGCGGCATCCTCCGCGACGTCGAGGTCGCCGAACCGGCGGGCAAGGCCCGCCACCACCCACGCCCACTCGTCGCGGTGGGCGCGGGCGAGGGCGTCCTCAACGGCTGAGGTCGTCACGACTCCTGTGCGTCGGCGCCGTGCTTCTCGACGATCTCGTCCATGCCCGAAGGGAAGCGGTGCACCTCTTGCGGCCAGTCGAGGGCGACTGCGAGACGTCCCGCCCAGTACCGCGCTGCCTCGTCATCGGCCGCCTCGATGACGGTGAAGCCGCCCAGGTGCTCCTTCGTCTCGACGAAGGGTCCGTCGGTGAACACGGCGGTGCCGTCTTTGCTCACGACGCTGAAGATGGCGGTGGACGCATCGATCCCGCCGTCCGCGTAGAGGAAGACACCCGCCCCCTGCATGTCGTCGATCACGGCTCTGGATGCCTCGCCTTTGGCGACGAGCTGCTCGCGGGTGTGCAAGGGCACCCACTCGTCGTTGAATGCGATCAGATACTTCGGCACTGTCGTGTCCTCTCATCGGACGAGGGCCGGTCGTCGGCTCCTCGGTACACCGACCCGAATCGGTCGATCCACCTGTTCTACGAACGGCGACGGTCGGATACGACACTAACTCCGAGGAATCCCGCCGATCCAGACTCCGACGTGGACCATCAGGACCGAGCGCTGAGGACGTCGAACGGGCGATGCCCGGAAGAGGATCCTTGACCACCGTAGCCAGTGGCGCCGGTCGATAAGGTCGAGGCATGCCCTCGCGCCGTGTCCGGATCGCAGTTCTGACAGCACTGCTCGTGGCGCTTTGCGGATGTTCAGCAAAGCCGCCTGGCACCGTCTCGTCAGCATCGCCCGACACAGACGGTGCGTCGCTGGCCGCTGAGACACCGAGCACGACACCGGCACCTGATCCCACACACTCGCCGGAGCCGGTTGCGGTGCCAAATTGCGCGGAGCTGCTTAGTCTCGAGCAGGTCCGTGTCACTCTCAACGACGACCGGGTGGAGGGCCCCGACCCCCTCGATGCGATCGAGGCGCCATCTGTGGTGGGGCCGGCAGCGCGTCATACGTTCGAAACCGCGACCGATGCGGTCGGTTGCAGCTACGGCATCCCGTATTCGGACGGCGGCTTCTACGTGATCGTTCTCGCAGTCGACGCGGCGTCAGCATCGGAGCTTGTGTCTGCGCTTGAAGCGTCCAATGAGTACGAACACACCACGCGCGGCGACATCGCCATGTTCTCGAAAGGGGTCCCCGAAGGTATAGGAACTTACCTCGGCTACGCACTCGATGAGAACGTTTGGGCGATCGTCCAAGGAACGATGGTCAGCTCGACGACATCTGTCAATATCGCAGCCGACGCCGTCACCGCCGTCTTGGGATAGGACGCTGAGCCGCCCACCACTGTGGCTTCGTTCGCTTGGTGGCGGGGTTTTTGCAGCGCTCCGTGGCGGTCTTGTTGCCGCGATCACGCAGGACTGGCTGCAGGTAGGTGTCGCGGTCTGAACCGAGAGGGGTGCGCCCGGTCGGGGCCGTTTGGATCGCTGCCGCTACGTCAGAGTCCGAAGGCTCCGCCGCTGACGAGGATCACGATGCCGAGGCCGATGAGAACGATGGGGAAGAGGATGTGCTCCCAGCGTTCGAGCACTTCGGCGATCGGGGGGCGGGTGGCGACGAACTTTGCCAGGGCCACCAGGACCGCGACGAGCGCGAGGAAGACGATGCAGTAGGCGACTACTGCGAGAGGTTCCACGCTGAGGAAGACAGGGGTGTAGACGCCGATGTTGTCGCCGCCGTTGGCAAGGGTGACGCCTGCGACTGTCCACACGCCGACCTTCTTGCCGGCAACCTTGGCCTCGTCGTCATCGTCGTCATCGTCTCCGCGCCAGGCCTGCCATGCGGCCCAGAGGCCGAGGCCCAGAGGGATGAGACCGAAGTACGGGATGGCTGCCGAGGGCAGGAATGCTCCGGCACCGATGGTCACCAGGACCGCGGCACCGAGGATGCCGGCGAATCCGAGGTACTGGCCGGCCAGAATGCGGGCGGTAGTGCCGCGCTGGCCTGCCCCTCGCGCGAAGAAGAGGGAGAGCACGATGATGTCGTCGATGTTGGTCGCTGCGAACAGGCCCATCGCCTGCAAGACCGAGGTGAGGATCATGCGCCCTCCCCAGCTGCGTCGCATCCGGGAAGCGAGCAGGCGGGATCGATGCACGGGGCGTCTTCGTCCACTGCCAGGGTGGCATCGACCAGTGCCGTCAGCGCCTGCGCCAGGTGCGAATCGGCGATCTCATATCGTGTCCGACGACCCTCGGGCTCGGAGACGACGATCCCGCAATCGCGCAGGCATGCCAGGTGGTTGGACACGTTCGGGCGTGTCAGGTCCAGATCTCGGGCCAGTTCCGCCGGGTAAGCGGGATGGTCGAGCAGGGTCAAGATGATCCGGGATCGAGTGGGGTCGGCCAGTGCACGACCCAGGCGGTTCATCACGTCGAGACGCGAAGCAATAGTCAGCATGGACTGAACTATACAGCGCGCACTGAACACTCGGTCACAGGCGTCAGCCCAGATCGCATGCCCGTAAGGGGATCGGCTAGTGACACACCTCTCCCCGAGCTCCTCCGGGCTGGAATCAGGCGGTGTCTGACTGTGGACATTGTCGCTTTTTGGCGGTGTTTTGTGATCGCTTAGCCCCGATCCACCGATGACCGTGGGTGCTGGGCAGCTAACGCGACTCGGAAATGTCCCTCTGACCGGGAAGGATGGAGCATCCCTGTGGTCCTATTCATCCAACCCTGACAGTCATCTCGTAGATGCAGCGCAAACAAGCCCCGGCGTCGGTGCCCGTAGCGTTGAGCGATCCGGACAAGGACGCGAACTGCAGGCTCCTGCGAAGATCCGTCGTTTCATGTGTTCCTCTCAAGTTGCCCCGCGAGCGCGAGACATCTTGAGAAAGTATCAATCCGGAATGCGCTTGCCTAGATGCTCCTGCATACATTTACGCCGCAGGGACCAAGAACGCGACGACTACGACGCCGACTCCACTCGCCACGATGATCGCTGCTACCCCGAGCGCCGACGAGAATCGTGGCGTGGGCCGACGTGTGAGCAACAGTGTCAGCAGCACGGCAAGGATGGAAACGAGCCCGGCGCCGACATATGCGATGGTTGCCTGCAGGGCGTAGTCCGGGGGCGGCGGTGCGGGATCCACGAGTGGTCGGGCGTAGCGGAAGCTCGCAACGTATATGAGCCCTAACACGACGAGCGCGGTGACGACCGACTCGAACACCCACACGGACCGGTTGCTCATCGACCCCTGCGCTTTCATCACAACCCTTTCTAACAGCTCAACACGGTTCTCGGTCTGGCAAGCGATCGATCAGGGTAGCCCCCTCCGCTGGAGCGGGATGCGGGGCTCGCATCGGCATGTCCCGACGCGCCACAGACCAGGGCAGAATCCATCGCGCGATCAAGCTCCATCAGTAAGCTCCTGAGCGCACCCTCGATTCACCGATGAATCGCAGTATTGAATGGGTGGGAGCATTGACCGGAAATGCCCCTCGGATCAGGGAAAATAGAGCTTGTCTAAGGTTCCAATTCCCAGAAACGAGAGGCATCTCGTAGATGCAATTCAAGCACGCTCCTGCCGCGGTGTCAGCGGTGTTCGATGATCCGAATCTCGTGTCGGCCGCGGGGCTGGTGCCGATGCTGCGACTCGCGCGTTCCGCGGGGCTGGACGAGCTCGCGCGTGAGCGGTTGAGCGTCCCGACGGACAAGGGCGCGAACGCGGGCGCGAAGGTGATGTCGCTGGTGGCGGGGATGCTCGCCGGGGCGGACTCGATCGACGACATGAATCTGCTCCGCCACGGCGGGATGGGCCGGTTGTTCGATCGGACGTATGCGCCATCGACGCTGGGATCGTTCCTTCGCGAGTTCCGGTTCGGACACGTCCGGCAGCTCGATGCGGTCGCCTCCCGCGTCCTGGCGAACCTCGCTTCGGCTGCGCCGCTGCTGCGGGTGCGGGCTGGTGAGCGGGTGATGGTGGATCTGGACGACACGATCATCGAGGTCCACGGATACCAGAAGCAGGGCGCCTCGTTCGGGTACTCCGGTGTCCGCGGTTTGAACGCACTGATCGCCACGGCATCGACGTCGGCATCGGCGCCGGTGATCCTCGGGCAGCGGCTGCGGCAGGGGAAGACCGGATCCCCGAAAGGCGCCGCACGGATCGTCGGTGACGCCCTCGCCACCCTGCGCCGCACCGGCGTCGCCGCAGGGGCTCGGCCGTTGCTGCGGGCGGATTCCGCGTTCTACGGCCACGCCACGATCGGCACCGCGATCAAAGCCGGCGCCGACGTGTCGGTGACCGTCCGGATGGACCCGGCGGTGAAGGCCGCGATCGCGACCATCCCGGATGACGCGTGGGAGATGATCGAGTACACCGACTCAATCCGTGACGAAGCCACAGGCCAGTTGATCTCCAAAGCCGAGGTCGCCGAGATCGACTTCACCGCGTTCCGCTCCCGCAAGAAAGCCGAACGCGTCGCGGGACGGCTGGTGGTCCGCCGGATCCCCGACCTGAACCCGGCACAGGCGGAGCAACCGACACTGTTCGACACCTGGCGGCACCACGCGTTCTTCACCACGACCAACACGGACGACATGGACACCGTGGTGGCGGACAAGACCCACCGC
Organism: Microbacterium paulum; assembly: GCF_015707995.1. Classification (GTDB taxonomy): domain Bacteria; phylum Actinomycetota; class Actinomycetes; order Actinomycetales; family Microbacteriaceae; genus Microbacterium; species Microbacterium paulum. Next base: position 23,485 of record NZ_JAAGRY010000006.1, on the reverse strand, counting down.
GCTCACGCGATCATCGAGCAAGTCCACGCCGACCTCAAAGCCGGGCCGCTCGCGCACCTGCCCTGCGGAGTGTTCACCGCGAACAGCGCCTGGCTCGTCCTCGCCGTGATCGCGTTCAACCTCACCCGGACTGCCGGAATCATCGCCGATCGGGTGGGACGGCTCGCGAGAGCGACGACCGCGACGATCCGCCGCACCCTGATCCACGTCCCGGCGCGGCTGGCGCGCTCCGCGCGCCGGATCACGCTGCACCTACCTGAGGCCTGGCCCTGGCAGAACGCGTTCACCCAGCTATTCACGATCACGCACGCGCCGCCACCAGTCGCGGCCGTCTGACCATGGCCACGACCGCGGCACGACCGAGGAGCCAGTGGACGACCGGGATGCGACGCCCGGAGCTCAACCCTGCCCACGACACGCCACCGCACACCGACCACGCCAGCCCGGCCCACCCAAAGCTCATCGGTGGATCGAGGCTTAGTGACGGGTGTGGCTGGCCGGCGACTGACGGAAAGCAGAGGTAGTCGGCTCTGTGTGTTAGTTGGTCAGAGTAGGGAGCCGAGGTCGGAGCCGAGGGAGGGGTAGGTGGCGGTGGTGGATTTGAGTTGCCGGGTGGTGAGACCCAGTTTGATGGCGATGCCGAAGGTGTTGATCAGTTCGGAGTAGCCGGGGCCGAGCAGGTGCGCGCCAAGGATCTGATCGGTGTCGGTATCGATGATGATCTTCGCGGCGGCGGTGGTTTCGGCGACCCGGTAGGTGGAGTACCAGTTGCTGGTGTCAGTGAAGCGAACGGCGGTGTTGTGGCTTGTGGCGGCTTCTTCTTCGAGGAGGCCGACCCGGTTCAGCTCCGGGATGGTGAACACGGTCGTGGGGACCCCGGTGTAGTCGGGTGCTGTGGTGGTTCCTTTGAGCATGTTCGACGCGGCGACTTTCCCCTCAAACACGGCCACCGGAGTCAGGGGACGTCCCGCGGTGTCGGCGGCGTCTCCTGCGGCATAGACGGCGGGGTTGGTGGTGCTTTGCAGGTGCCCGGCGACGGTGACTCCACGTAGGCTGCCGGCAATACCGGCAGCGTCCAAATGGAGGCCATCGAGGGCGGGGACGCGACCTGCTCCATGAACGACGAGGTCCGCGTCAAGACGGGTGGTCGTGCCGTGGGTGTTGATGCTGATCTGGAACCCGGCGGGGGCGGCCTCGATGGCGGTGACGTTGGTGTTTCGGTAGACGTGGATGCCGGCTTGCTCGGTGCGGGAGGTCAGCAACTCCACCAGGTCGGGGTCGAACTCGCGCAGGGGTCGCGGGCCGTGGTCGATGATCGTGCACTGCGCGCCGGCGCGGGCGGCGATGTGCGCGAACTCGAACGAGATGAAGCCGCCGCCGATGAACACGATCCGCTGCGGTAGAGCATCGAGGTCGAGGAATTGGGTGCTGTCGATGAGGTGTGCCGCACCGGGGAACGTCAACGGCCTCGGGGTGGCCCCGGTGGCGATGAGGAAGCGGTCGGCGTGGTGGGTAGTGCCATCGATGGTGAGGGTGTTCGGGCCAGTGAACTCGGCGTGGCCGTGAAAAGTGGTGGCACCGTTGCCGGTGAGTTCGTCTTCCATGCCTTTCGGGACACCGTCGGTGAAGCCGCGCTTGCGCCGCATCAGGGCCGGCCAGTCGACACGGAGGCCGCCTTCTGTAATGCCGGTGTCGTTCATCAGCCGGGCGGCATCGACGATTTCGGCGCCGCGGCGGAGGATCTTTTTCGGGTCGCATCCCCGGAGCGCGCAGGTACCGCCGTAGGGCAACGCGTCGACAATCCCGACCCGCCAGCCCTGCGCCGCACACTTGTTCGCAGCGGACGTGCCCGCCATGCCTGCACCGATGACCAGCAGATCGAACGCGTCACTCACCGGATACCCGCTTCGACGGTCCTGATGGCGTCCCGGATCTGCTCTGTCGTGGGCGACCCGGCAAGACCTGCCGGTGTCAAATACACCCGGCACGACAGGCCGGGCGGAGCTTCTGGCGCGGGAAACAGCGGCACACCGTCGGCCAGGAGAGTCGGGGACCCGCGGAAGTCGAGAGCTTCCGCTTCCTCCTGCGTCTCGATGAGCTGCCGGCTCACCGTGACGTCGGATCGTTCCGCGGCGATCACCGTGAGGCGATCCGCGGCCGTCTCCCAGTTCGGGCACCCATCGAAGTACTGCAACGTGATCTGCATGCATCGACCGTAAACGTTGCAGCCCGGTACAAGGTCAAGTGGTGAAATGGGGGTATGCGCATTGGAGACCTCGCCGCCACCACGGGAGTCAGCACCCAGACCCTTCGTTTCTACGAACGCGAAGGGCTACTTTCTGCACCGAGTCGACAAAGCAATGGATACCGGGTCTATGACGATGAGGTCGCTTCCCGCGTCGGATTCATTCGCGCCGCTCAATCTGCCGGATTGACGCTGGCCGACATCGCCGGAGTCCTCACTCTCCGGGAAGACGGGCAGGCGCCCTGCTCGCACGTGCACTCGCTGCTCGATGGCAAACTCAATGAAGTCAGGGTCCGTCAACAAGAACTCGCCCGTCTCGAAACAGAACTCGTCGACATGCTCACCACCAGTTCGGCCGTCGACCCAGCGACGTGCTCGGAGCGCAGCATCTGCAACGTCATCCCGCGGCCGCTACCGTAAACCCGTCGTTGTACGCACCAGCAGGGCATCTCGAAAAGCTACAGCTTTCTGAGACATCAGCCAGATGCCGGCTGCGTGATCCCCGCTCTGTGTGATCCCGGGTCAGCCTCCGTCTCAACAATGCGTCTCACCGGAAAGTGTCTCAGCGAGATGACGCGGAGGGTTTTGCGAGGCACAATGGCTGGGTGAGACTCCTTGGATACACCCGCGTAAGCACGGCCAATCAGGATGCGCAGCTGCAGCTCGACGCCCTCGTGATGGCCGGCGTTCAGAAGCGCGACGTGTTCGCCGATGTCACCTCTGGCAGCAAGACGGCCATCGAGCGCCGCGGGATGAAGAAGCTGCTCGAGCATGCAGAGCCCGGTGACACCGTCGTCGTCTGGCGAGTCGATCGCCTCGGCCGCTCCCTCATCGACGTGTTGAACACGGTGAACCTGTTACGCGAGCGCGGTGTACACGTGCGTTCCGTCTCGGACGGGATAGATCCAGCGACGTCGACGGGCCGGTTGATGTTGAACATGCTCGCCACGCTCGCTGAGTACGAGCGTGAACTGATCGTCGAGCGGGTGAATGCCGGGATCGCCGCAGCCAGGCAGAGTGGCACCCGCTTCGGTCGACCACTCTCGGACCCAGCGGTGATCGCCGACAAGCTCGCGATCGCCGCCGATGCCCGAGCAAAGGGGCGTACCGCCGAAGATGCAGCACGGCTCGTCGGGTGGAGTCGCGCCACGCTCTATCGCCACCAGCAAGCCCTCGCCGGCCGCGAGAGCACCACCATGTAGCGATGTCATGAGCGGCGAGGAGCGGTGGCGGATTCTTCGACTTCACGTCGAAGACCGGATACCTCTCACCGTTCTTGCCCGAGAAACCGGGATCGGCCTGCGCACGCTGCAACGCTGGCACCAGCTCTACCAAGAGCGCGGCATCACTGCCCTCGACCCTCAACCGAGAGTCGACGCGGGGACTCGTCGCACGGCGGGCGAATTGGTTGCGTTCATCGAGCACCTCGCGTTGACCAGGCCGAGGCCGGCACTCACGACGCTGCATCGCCTTGTCAGCGCAGAAGCAATGCGGCAGGGCCTGACGGTGCCCAGCTACGCCACCGTCCGAGATATTGTGCAGTCCCTCGATCCGGCTCTCGTGACGCTCGCCCTGGATGGACCCGCGGCTTATCGCGATCGACACGAGCTGGTGTACCGCCGCCGAGCCGACCGCCCCAACGAGATCTGGCAGGCCGATCACACCGAACTCGACATCCTCATCACCAGTGCCGCGGGCGGATGGTCGGATCGGCCCTGGCTCACGATCGTGATCGACGACCACTCACGCGCGATCTGCGGCTACACCGTCTTCACCGGCGCCCCTTCCGCGATGAACACAGCCCTCGCGCTCCGGCAGGCGATCTGGCGGAAGACCGACCCAACGTGGGCGATGTGCGGCATCCCCGACGTCCTCCACGTCGACCACGGCTCCGACTTCACCAGCCACCACCTCGAACGCACCGCCATCGAGCTGCGCATCCGGATCATCCACTCCACGGTGGGCCGGCCCCAAGGCCGCGGCAAGGTCGAACGCTTCTTCCGCACCATCAACACCGAACTCCTCGCCACCCTCCCCGGACATCTCAGACCCGGCGACAGAAACCCTCACGCCACTCTCGACCTGGCGGCGCTCGACCACACCATAGGCGCGTTCATCGCGACGTACAACGCGCGACCACACCGCGAGCTCGGAGTTTCGCCTCGGGACGCGTGGGTCGCGGACGGCTGGCTTCCGCGAATGCCCGAGAGCCTGGAACAACTCGATGGTCTCCTGCTCACCGTTCCGAAGAATCGGGTCGTGCAGCGCGACGGTATCCACTTCCAGGGCCAGTGCTACCTCGCCCCGACACTCGCACCTTTCGTCGGGCACACGATCACGATCCGCTACGACCCGCGCGACATCTCCGAGATCCGCGTGTACGACCGCGACACCTTCGTCTGCGTTGCCGTCGACGAAGCCCACCCCAATCTCCGCCTCAGCCTCCGCGACATCGAAACCGCTCGCCGAGCCCGTCGCCGAGAACTCCGACACGCGATTAATGACCGCATCCCCACCGCCGTCACCCGCGAGGAGCCGCGCGACGTCGCGCCGCCTCCGCATCGTCGGCGGCTTCGCACCTATGAAGAGGACGAGTGATGAACCAGGCCTTCATCGTCACCAAGGAGCACCGGCGCTTCACCGAGTTCGCGAACGCCGTCCGCAAAGAGAAAACCATCGGCATCTGCCACGGCGACGCCGGAGTCGGCAAGACCAACTCCGCCCGCCGCTACGCGAACTGGGACGCGCTCGAGCCTTACATCAACACGTGGGGACCTCGCGGCGACCACGACGCCAAGTACTACGCCCTCGCCAACCGAGCCCGCACCGTCTTCTACACACCCGAGGTCCTCTGCAGACCCAAAGACCTCATACACGACATCGAGCGCTGGCAGGCGAAGATCGAGATCTGCGCCGACGAACACCTCCGCTCACGGGAGACCGAACCGACCACCACGGCGATAGGCATGTCTCACCTCGTCGAGCTGCTCATCATTGACGAAGCCGAAAGGCTCACACCGACTGCGCTCGAGATGCTCCGCGACCGCCACGACCGCGAACACCTCTCCATGATCCTCATCGGCATGCCCGGAATCGACCAACGCTTCCGCCACTACCCACAGCTCTACAGCCGACTCGGCTTCTCCCACCACTACCGAACCCTCGGCCGAGAAGAACTCCTCTTCGTCCTCGACCGCCACTGGAAACACCTAGGACAGCAACTCGACCCAGAGGACTTCACCGACGCGCAGGCGATAGCTGCGATCGAACGCATCACCCGTGGCAACTTTCGTCTCCTTGAACGGCTCTTCCCTCAGATCGCCCGAGTGCTGAAGATCAACGGGCTTGAGACCATCACCGACGACGTCATCGAAGCCGCAGCTAGCATCCTCGTCATCGGCAACTAACGCCGCCAAGCGATCACAGAACACCGCCACCGAGCGATCAACTCCACAGCCCACCACGCTCCTCATGCGTGCAATGCCCGGATAGGGATCCCCAAACGAACGCCAGGTCCTTAGATTGCTTCGTGCACCAGCTGACCGTCGCCGCTGACCGTCACGCTCGCGAGGTCCACCTTCGCGTCGTCGCCGACCGTGACACCCGTGAGGTCCACCTTCCCGCCGTCGCCGATCGTCGCAGCCCCGAAGCCCACCCTCCCGGCGCCGCTGATCGTGACACTCGTGAGGTCCACCAGACCGCCGTCGTCGATCGTTGCGGCGTCAAGGTCCACCAGCCCACCGTCGCTGATCGTCGCACCCTTAAGGTTCACCCGCCCGCCGATCGTCGTGAACGTGAGGTTCACCTGCCCGCCGTCGCTGATCGTCGCGCCCTCAAGGTCCACCCGCCCGCCGTTCATCGTCATGAACGTGAGGTTCACCTGCCCGTCGTCGATGATCGTTGCACCCTCAAGGTTCACCTGCCCGTCGTTCATCGTCGTAAACGTGAGGTCCACCAGCCCGCCGTCGATGATCGTCGCACCCTCAAGGTTCACCCACCCGCGGATCGTTGCAAGCCCAAGGTTCACCTGCCCGCCGTCGCTGATCGTCGCACCCTTAAGGTTCACCCACACGCCCGGTCCGACCGTCGCGCCCTCGAGCTGCATACGCCCGCCGCCGCTGATCGTCGCACCCTCAAGGTCCACCCCTCCGCCCGGTCCGACCGTCGCGCCCTCGAGCTGCATACGCCCGGAGCCGCTGACCGTCGCACCCTGGAGGCCAATACGGAAATCGATGTGCGCACCTGAGAGGTCGATGCGTCGGTCATGCCAGTGCGGCGCTGCCTGTCCGGCGAGGTGGTTTCTGATGACGGTATAGCCGGCCTGCTTGACGGAGATCTCCTGCGCGGTGGTGCGTTGCGCGGCGTGACGTTCTTCACGCGAAAGCGTGTCCAACTGTTCTTGAGTGAGGGGAACGAGCATGTCGTCGGTGCGCGGGGCGCGGAGGTATCCGGTGAGGACTTCGATGCACACCTGTACCTCGTCGGGCTTCTCGAAGGCGTGCCAGTCGTCTGCGAGGGCGCCGAGGGCGAAGAGGGCTGCTTGCCGGTTGACGGGTGCGGGATCGCTGAGGAGCTTCACGGTGGTCACGAACCGTTCCCGCAGCGCCCGCTCGGTATCGATGCGCCTTTGGTCGTCGACCTCACCTTGACGTGCGCGTTCGCGCGCCTGGTCGTCGACGAGGCGCTGACGGTCCCGTTCTGCTGCTTCGAGCTCTTGACGGTGGCGGGACAGACTGAGGCCGACACCGACGAGCGCGATCGTCCCGCCAAGCCCGAAGAGCACAACGTTCGCGGCGGGCCCCAGAAACGCTGCACGCGCGCTCTCATCCAGCGTGGGGAACCAGTGCGCTAGGAGTCGATCGGGAACTTTCACGAGCAGGATCGCGCCGGCGATGACGTAAAGGACGACGCCGACGGTCACCCATACGCCGAACCGACGCCACAACGGCGGCCGCGACGGCGGGGCTGCCTCGATCTCAGCCGGGGTTTGCGGGTCCTGTGCGTCGGGTTGTGCGTCCACATCCCGATTGTGGGGCATCCCGGCTCGGGTGCGCGAGCGTGATTACCGACGCGCCTGCAGGGCGCGTGTGCGGCGGGCGAGGCGTTGCCGGCAGACGGGTGAGCACGTGCGACGTGGACGCCCGTTCGCAGCTTGCTCGATGGGTGCTCCGAGGATCCCCATCTGATACACCTGTGCAGCTACATCCTGAGGTTCGCAGGCAGCGCCGGGCCAACCAGTTGGCAGTAGACCCCGGACCAACGATCCGGCGTCTCGCTCACCCCGAGGAAGCTTCGCCGCCAAACCATGGTTCACCACTAAAGTCGCCGTCCCCGAACCCGATGGCGTCCATATTGGTGAGGACCGGCTCGTGTAGCTCGTCGGGCACGAATCTCTCGTCGTCTGGATGTCGATATACGTACTCGCGCGCGCTTTCCGCGGTGTGCTCATTGAAGAGCAGCTCCATCGCCGTGGTCCCGGCCTCAACGCGGTCAACCTTGCCCTGCACCACCGCCGTTCGGATCTCCTGAACCCTCGGATCATCGGCTTCGAGACGCTCGATCATGATCATCGGATCGCTCATCAGTAGGCCTAGCTTCCGCGTGAGTGGGACAGAGATTCCCCATGCGGTGGCGAAACCAACGCCAGACCAGAAGTCGTCGTCCTTTGCGTCGCGAATCAGACTTACGGGTGCGTCGCAGGTGATGAGCGAGCGTCGGTTGAATCGGACCAGCGTCCAGGGGCGCGTCACAAGGTATTTCGAAAGGTGTTCGGCGGTCTCGACCATATGGGTGATGTGGTCCATGGTGGCGATCGTGAGGGGAGGCCCACCAGGCTGCGCTCTGCCGCAGCAGCTGCGCAAGACCATCACCTGGGACCGCGGCAAGGAACTATCCGCTCACGCCACCTTCGCCCTGGAGACCGGCACGAAGGTCTACTTCGCTGACCCCCACAGCCCATGGCAGCGGCCCAGCAACGAGAACACCAACGGGCTGCTGCGTCAGTACTTCCCCAAGGGCACCGACCTGTCCCGCTGGACAGCAGAAGATCTGGAAGCCGTGGCCCACACCCTAAACAGCCGCCCCCGCAAGACCCTCGGCTGGAGAACACCGGCCGAGGTCTTCGAAGAGCAACTACAATCCTTGGAAGAAGCCGGTGTTGCGACGACCGGTTGAACCTGCCGTGGCTCCGACCAGCAGAGCGATGTCAGCAGTTGGCTTCCATCTCAGCGGTGCCGCTGGAAGGATGCCCACCGGCAAATCCCGCACCTCGTGGATTGCGAGCGTTGCGAGCGAGAGCGTGCCTACGCGAAGGAGAATTGTGATGGACGTTGACCTGCTGGTGATCGGCTGGGGCAAGGCAGGTAAGACCCTGGCGGGGCGCTTCGCGGCCGCCGGCAAGACCGTGGCGCTGGTGGAGCGCTCGCCCGAGATGTACGGCGGCACCTGCATCAACATCGGCTGCGTGCCGACCAAGGACCTCGTCGTCTCGGCCGAGGAGCGTCGCGACTCCGACGACCCGCAGGAGTTCTTCCGCACCGCCGTCGCCGGCCGCGACGCGCTGATCGGCACGCTCAACGCCGCGAACCACCAGATGCTGGAGAAGCCGGGCGTCACCCTGGTGGACGGCACCGCCCGGTTCACCGGCCCGCGGACGGTCGTCGTCGACACCGCCGAGGGCCAGGTGGAGCTCACCGGCGAGACCGTGGTGATCGGCACCGGTGCGACCTCGCGCCGCGTCGACCTGCCCGGCTTCGACTCACCGCGGGTGTTCGACTCGACCACCATCCAGCACATCGACCCGCTGCCCGAACGGCTGGTGATCGTGGGCGGCGGCTTCATTGGGCTGGAGTTCGCTAGCATGTTCACCCACTTCGGCTCCAAGGTCACCATCCTCGACCGCGGCGAGGAGTTCCTTCCCCGCGTCGACCGGGACGTGGCCGAGGCCGTGAGGCAGACCCTGCTCGACATGGGCGTCACCATCGAGCAGGGCGTCCGGCCCACGTCGCTGGACGACGACGGCACACACGCCGTGGTGCACACCACCAAGGGCGATTTCGCGGCCGAGGCCGTGCTGGTGGCCGCCGGACGCGTGCCGGTCACCGGCGAGCTGGGCCTGGAGGCCGCCGGCATCGAGGTGGACGAGCGGGGCTTCGTCGTCGTGGACGACCAGCTGCAGACCAGCGTCCCCGGTGTGTACGCGGTGGGCGACGTCAACGGCGGCCCGCAGTTCACCTACATCTCGCTGGACGACAACCGCATCGTGTGGGACGCGGTGATGGGCCAGGGCACGCGCCGCCGCAGCGACCGCGTGGCGGTGCCGAACACCACCTTCATCACCCCGCCGCTGTCGATGGTGGGCATGGACGAGACCCAGGCCCGCAAGTCCGGCCGCAACGTCCTGATGGCGAAGAAGGAGGTGGCGAAGATCGCCGCCATGCCCCGGCCGAAGATCGTCGGCGAGACCCACGGCCTGTTCAAGCTGTTCGTCGACGCCGACAGCCAAGAGATCCTCGGCGCGACGATCTTCTCCATCGACTCCCAGGAGCTGGTCAACATGGTCGCCCTGGCCATCCGGCTGGGCGCCAAGGTCTCCGACCTGCGCGACGGGATCTGGACCCACCCGTCCAGCACCGAGGCCTTCAACGAGGTGCTCGGCACCCTGGAGCCATTGGCCTGACCGGTGATGCGCCGGGTGGAAGCGATGGTGCCGCAGGACCACGCCCCGGCGCCGAGGCCGAGGTCGACTTCGGCGAGGTCTACGTCATCCTCGACGGCGTCAAGACCAAGTGCCACATGTTCGTCTACCGCCTGTCCCACTCCGGCAAGGCCATCCACCGCGTCTACCCGACGGGCGGGCAGGAGGCCTTCCTCGAAGGACACATCGAGGCCTTCCACGCCCTGGGTGGCATCCCGACCCGCCATATCCGCTACGACAACCTCACCTCCGTCGTCGTGCAGGTCATCCACGGCGGGAACCGGCTCCGCGACGAGAACGAACGCTGGGTGCTGTTCCGCTCCCACTATGGCTTCGACGCGTTCTACTCTCAGCCCGGCATCGACGGCGCCCACGAGAAGGGCGGCGTCGAGGGCGAGGTCGGCTGGTTCCGCAGAAACCATCTCACCCCCATGCCCGAGGTCGCCACCTTGGACGAACTCAACGACAAGATCCGCGCCTGGGAAGTCGACGACAACACCCGCCGCATCACCGGCCACGCCAACACGATCGGGCAGGACTACCACGCCGAGCTGCCCCACCTGGCACCGTTGCCGGCCGACGACTTCGACCCCGGCCTGATCCTCCACCCCCGGGTCGATCGCTCCGCCCTGATCACCGTCCGCATGGTCAAGTACTCCGTCCCCGCGCACCTGATCGGGCAACGCGTCCGCGTGTCCCTGCGGGCCTCGTGCGTGGTCGTGTTCGAGGGCCGCACCGTCGTCGCCACCCACCCTCGCCTCGGCACCCGTGGCGTGACCCGGGTCGAGTTGGACCACTACCTCGAAGTGCTGCGGCACAAGCCCGGCGCGTTCCCCGGCTCCACCGCCCTCGCGCAGAGCCTCGCGGTCGCTCTGGGGGAGCGGGAACTCGCCGCCTTCGATCCGACGAATGATCGCCATCGCGTCGCCTTCCACGTTACTGAGGATCTTCTCAAACCCGTCAGGATCCTCGTGGCCGGGCACCGTGTGAAAGTGCGTCTGGGCCGCCACGTTCTTGACTAGCGTTGTGAACGGTTCTCGGGCGCGGTCCAACGGCACGGCGGTGATCCGTTCCTTGCCAGTCGCGAAGCCGCGCAGATATCCCTGCGGCACGTAATGGTGCAGCTTCGCGGTGTTTCCTGACGCCATGCTCGGATCGTCTCATGAGGACCGGACAGCTGCCCGACCACAGATCAGTAGTACGCGGTCGTCTGACGTACCGCTAACGGTGGGGCGCGGGCGATGCCGCCGTCTGTAAATCGCCTGATAGAACACGCCGATCCGCCCGGTCTTCATCGCGTTTTGTCGAGAAGGTCACGAAGTCCCCGACCGCTGGGAAGGTCGCCGCCACCGGTCGCTCGTTCACCGTCGCTGGCAAGCATTTTCGGCGTACTCGGTTCTCGCACCGGAACTCTGACCGGGTACTCGCACTGGGTACTCGCAACGGTTCTTCTATATAGCAACGGCCAGGCGGGTTCTTTGCCGAATGCCATCGGCGGCACTATGGAGTCGGAGCAGGGCAACATAGTTCCTATGACACGCAAACTTGGCTTCGGTGAGAAGGAAACAATCGAAGCGATGCTCACCGCCTCCAAGCGCCCGAGCGAGATGGTCCAGATCCGCAACGCCTTCGTGCAGCGCGGAAAGAAGGGCGCCCCCGAGCCTGGGCGCCTTGCCGAGATGGTGGCGGCACACGATGCCGGCGGCCTGGACCTGTTCCTACTCCACCGCATGATCGCCAGCTCGGATCCGTGGGACGCAGGTAAAGACGCAGGCGTATGGGCGCGGGCCCTCGGACTCTCCGTGTCAGATAGCCAGATGCACGCCGAACGTGTCTCTCGGATTTTCCGCCGCCTGGACGAGAACTACAAGCTCGTCAGCCGAGACAAGGCGCGCCGGGGAGGCAAGGTCACCTCTCTTCACGAGGACGGGTCCGGTGATGCATACACGTCCCCGACCAAGCGCTACCTCCGCCTCCCGTTCGCGTACTGGCAGCAGGAGTGGCACCGTCAGCTCACCATGCCGGCGAAGGCGGTCCTGCTGATTTCGCTCACACTGGAGCCCGGCTTCGTGATCCCGCTGACACAGGTGAAGGCCTGGTACGGGATCTCCCCCGACACCTGGTCGACCGGCGCAGCCGAACTCGAGAAGGCCGGCTTAGTCACAACCAAGCGAGGCAAGAGACGGAACTGGATGAAGGGACTCGCATACAACTACGACCTCGAATACACGCTGGCCTCACCGTTCGACACCCGCTCGCTGCCCGGCTTCAAGGGGGTGCCGTAGTGCGCTCATAGGACACCAAAAGAAAGAACCGCGATCCAGGCGTTTCGTCCGGAAACGGGCGAACGCCCGGTGTTGGTAGCACCGAGCGCTCAAATCCACCAGGTCACTTTAGGAGACCCAGAATGAATGATAGCCCGCCAGAGTCCTCTGAGCCAGGCAATGCCCGCGAGGTCAACGTGACCGTGAACGTCAACACCGGACCGTCCCCCGCGGCCTCACCCCCGGCGACCTCCCTCGTGACGCTCATCGGATCGGTGATCGTCGGACTGGTCACAATCACGGCTGTGATCGGTCAGCTGACCGCCAGCGGCGTCCTCACAATCACGTTCTTCCCGTGATGGGCGCGGACACCGCCACCCTCGGCCCCGTCTCGAGGGCGGCGGTGTTGGGCCGCCCTACCCGTGTCCGTGCAGATCACCCCGAGCGCTCGATGAGGGTCGGGTCCGTGGGGTCGGCGGTGCGGGTGTTGTTGACCTTCGGGTCGATGTCATAGCTGGTGATCGTGCCGGCAACGCGGTCGGATTCGTCGGTGAGCAGCTGCACCATGTCCTGCTTGCCCGCATCGCTCAGGGATCGGCAGCGGACGCCCCGTCGGGTTCGAGCCCGTCCACTCTTCCGACTCAGCCAAACCGGCCAGCGACGTCAGGGTCTCTTCCCATGCGAGCTTGCTCAGCTCGGCACTTTCTGGGTCTCCCGGGCTGCGTCGCGGTCCCCGATAGGGGAAGAAGGCGAATGCTCGCAGACGGTCAGCATGACCATCGGTCACGGGACCAATCTCCGCGGATACGCGCCGCGCGACATCTGCGGGTGTGGGAACCAAGGTCATGGCGGCAGACTAGCGTCGAATCTTCGCCGAACCCCCGCCTCCGCGGCCCAGCGGTCTGGAAAGTCGCGGTCGTAACCCCGTCAGGCTGACCCCAGCAGGGAGGCAAACCCTCGGGGACCATGCTGGGGCAGTTGATGGGAGCAGTCACAGCAGAGGGCGCCGACGGCAACGCCGTCGACCCCCTCGATGCTCAGCCCTTGCCGAGCGTCGAGCCCGCCTTCGACTTGGCCGGCTTGCTCGACGAGTTAGACGCGAGCGTCCGTCCCGCCTTGCTCAGCGAGGCCTTCGAGGGCTTGGACGACCGAGACGACGACTTCGCCATGATGCACTCCTTCTCTGTTACTGAGAAGCACATCACTCGACCGGACTTGAGTCCATTCGTGCAGAGACCACAGAGCCCCTAGAGTCAAGGAGTCGACCAGACACCTCAGCCCCGACCTGCTGCGTCCAGAGCCCGTCTCTGAACTGCCGGTCGGGGCTCCTTCGTGGAATCCACACTCTATAGCGCGCCTACGACGAAAAAGTTGACACACGGGTGATTCCATGAACACAAATACTGGCTGTGGGTGTACTCTGATCCCGTGATCACCCGCGAACGCGCCCTCGATGTCCTCCAGGCTAACGATGTCGCGCGCGGTATCGCATGGGCCTTCAACTCCGCCTGCGAGCAGGCGCTCGACGACCTCACCCGCGGCAACGGGTACGGAGCGCTCACCGCCGGGGTCGGTAGGTACGAACTCATCGCTGACCGCCTCGACCGTGTCTTCTCCTGTGGAGAGTATGAAGTCGCCGAAGGCATGGAGTTGGTCGGCCTCGATGTGCTCTACGAGGGACTGAGCGAGCGGGCGCGTCTCACGATGCCCGTGATCCCCGCCGGCACCGTGACCCGTTCGAACTTCCGCGGCAGCAACGGCTGGACGGTTGGCGGGTTCCGATTCATCACTCACTCGTTCTCGCGAGGTCAGATCGCACGCATCGACTGGACAAAGGCGAGCCCGACGCTTCAGGCGGTTGCCCGCCAGCGGCCCGACGAGACGGAACTTCTGACGATGCTCGACGTGATGCTCGACATCGAGCAGCGCAACGATCTCGCTTCTCAGGATGACCTTCCGACGGTGCCCATGCCCACGCTGGTCCTGGTGCATGCCTTGGACCGCGAGACAGCCGAACGCGAACTCGCCATCGGTCACGCCCGCTACAACGACGACCTCGGGTGGCCGTGGCATTGGCATGAGGATCTTTTGAGTGGACCGGAGCCCGACCAGGCCGGCCGTGTGGTCCCCGACGCTCCCGCGCCGACGCAGCAGGAACCGGACGTCACTGTGCGCCTGCGCAAGAAGGATGAAGCGGAGGAGGCGGGTTGAGCACGCCGCAGGTGCCCACCCTCTTCGCCGGCGACCGGCTAACGCTCGCACGTCAGCTCGAGGGTCTGCGCAAGAGTGACCTGGCCGCCCGCATCGAGAAGAGTGCGACGACCGTCGCTGCGTGGGAGGCAGGAACGAAGCGTCCCACCGCTGCCAACGTGGCTCAGTTGGCGTTGGGTTTGGGTGTGACACCGGCGTTCTTCGCACCCCGAGGCACAGAATCGACTACCGAGGACGCTGTCCCTCACTTCCGCTCGCTGCGGTCAACGAGCCAGCGGGCTCGTGACCAGGCTTTCGCGTATGGACTGCTTGCCGTCGACATCGCGGACGCCATCGAGAAGCATGTCGAGTTCCCCGAGGCCGACGTTCCTTCCTTCGAGGTGTCAGCCGACGACGTGGGAGACGGCCCAGAGGAGGCAGCCCGCGAGCTCCGGCGCGCATGGGGCATCGACACGGGACCGATGAAACACATGGTGCGCCTGCTTGAGAACCGCGGCGTGCTCGTCGTGTTCAGTCCGACGCAAACATCCTCGGTGGACGCGTACTCCTTCGAGTCCGCGAGCCGACCGGTAGTCGTCCTCAACCCCGTCAAGAGCGACTACTACCGACAGCGGTTCGACGTCGCTCACGAACTCGGCCACCTCGTGATGCATCGTGACGCCGAGCCCGGAGGCCGAGCCGTCGAGGAGCAGGCCAACCGATTCGCGTCGGAGCTGCTGATGCCGGCGGCGGAGATTCGGAACGTGTTGCCGACCGCGATGAACGCTCGCGCGTGGGACACCCTCGGGACGCTCAAGGAGCAATGGGGCGTCAGCATCCAGGCGCTCCTCTTCCGCGCGCGCCGGTTGGGCGCCATCAGCGACGTGACCTACCGCAACGCCATCATCACCCTGAGCCAGCGCGGTTGGCGCAGGAACGAGCCCGGACTGGTGACAGCAGTCGAGCAGCCGTCCATGCTGCCTCGATCGACGGAGCTGCTGGAGGCGTCGGGCATCCCGCGCGAGTCTCTCGTGGATCAGGCACGCGCGCCCCGCGACCTCTTCGACATCGCCGTTGCACGGGTCCCTCGCTTCGATGGCCGTGACGATGACGTAGAGGTCCAGAGCAGAGCGTCCAACATCGTCCCACTTCTCACAGGCCGCGCGGTCAGCAGGGACTAGAGGTGAGCCTCGGGAGGAGTGCATACCTTCGGTGTGATCTGGGCTCTGTTGCCGGCGTCCAGGCGATTGCGTGGGGGAGTTGAACCGTCAGGGGACTAACTCACCCCCTACTCGGCCAGTGAGTCGACCCCCGCGGTATAACGCAACCACGAGCGTGGCGGCTTCGACGCCATCGACCGTTGAGGTCAAGTAGAGGGTCGGTTCGTGCACCCTCGGCTAGCGGCCAGCCGATCGTGATCCCGCGATCGCAAACTCACGGAAGTTTGGAGCAGTGGCGCGATAGTGGGTGCCTCGAATCGCGAGGACGAAGGTCGAGTCGATGCTTGTCACCCGCTGAACGACCGTCTAGCGTTCGGGCGTCAGAGCCGCTGTCGGCGTCGTCCAGCCGTGCCGCTTTCCGACGGGCTCGACGCTCTGGCATGCATCCCGACTCACGTGAGCGCGCACCGATCGCGACCCTCGCGAATCGCAACTCGGTCGGTCTCAGCCTCCACCCCTGTCGAGCTGGGAGTTGTCAACAGATACGCGGACGGAAGTGGAGAATGCCCTCACTTGTGTGTACTTTGGTTTCATACACACCGGCCCCTCTTCCGACTCACTGAGTTGGTAAGGGCCGGTTTTCTTTCGCGTGGATAGAGTCGGTTGGTGCAGCCCTACCAGAAGCCCTTCCTGACGATACGTCAGCAGATCGCGCACCTGGAATCGAAGGGCCTGAACTGCGGCGATCCCGGCCTGGCTGCTGAAGCTCTGCACGACCTGGGGTACTACCGGCTCACCGCTTACACTTACCCGTTCCGACGATTGCTCGAACCTTCGGAGCCTCGTGACACACCATTGCAGTTTCGCGCTGATGAGTATGTCGGCGGCGCGAGACTCGCGGATGGCGTCGCGCTCGCCAAGTTCGACGCTGGCCTCCGAGACAAGGTCTTCGACGGAATCACGATGCTGGAACTCAGCCTTCGGTTTCAGGTCGCCCACGTACTCGGTCGACGCGATCCCTTCGGGCACACCGCTCGCGCCTCCCTCGACGCACGAGCGTGCGACTCACCGCCGCCGGCGCCGCTCCGCCACAAGTTCGCGACGGAGCTTGACTACTGGCTCGATAGTTACGACAGGCTCGTGGACAGGGCGAGCAGCGAGGACTTCATCCAGCACACGAAAGCTAAGTACTCGTCCGAGATTCCGATCTGGATTGCGGTCGAAACCTTCGACTTCGGGGGTCTGACGCGTCTATACGGGCTTCTTGAACGCAGCGATCAGAACGCGATCGCGAAGAGGTTCGGGATGTCCGACGGTCGCCTGTTTCACCGCTGGCTCATCGGCCTCGGGGTCGTGCGCAACCACTGCGCTCATCACAACCGACTGTGGAACCGACGCCTTTCAACGACTCTTGCGGCGGTGCCAGCAGCGACCGTCTCGAGCAGACTTCACCACCTCTCGGCCGTCACAGAACGCTCGAAGCTATACTCCTGGATGGCCGTGCTTGGCTATAGCCTCCGCAGCTACAACGACACCTCGAACTGGCACCGGACGTTCAAGACGCAGATGTCGAAGTTCCCGGCCAGCCTCTCAGTGACGCCGGACGGCGACATGGGATTCCCCGCGGGCTGGCAGACGGAGGAGCTTTGGTCCTCACCGCCGGCAGCAGTGAGGACTCTTCCAACGCCGATTCAGTAGGTGCAAGCCGAACCGCCTTCCTCGCTAGAGCGACTGGCTATCGTCCGCAGACTCGGATTGCTTGTCGCTCGGCGCTACGGAGAACCATCACGACAGCGGCGGCTGGAATGCGGGCATGGGGCCTGATCTCGCCTGACGGCCTGGCTGGGCGTTGCGGATGGACCCTCCGCGCATGCTTACGCCTCGATGTGGGCCGCGAGCACCAGCGCCTTCCACGACGCCGCAGCCTTCCTGATGTCGCTCTCGGTGACGAAGAGGTACTTCCACTCGCCGTAGTCACCGTCGTCCGTCACCGCACGAGCCCACTCACGCGCCGCGGCGGCTTTCGCGACGACATCAGGGTCTTGCGCACTGTCGTCCGCCTTGGCCTCGACGACCCACTGCACACCGTCCTTGTCGAGCACCACGAAGTCCGGATAGTAGGGCGAGGCGCCCGACCGTGGAATGTTCGCGGCTCCGCTTGTGTATACGCGCTGCCACCAGGTGATGTTCGGGTCCAGGTCCATGAGCTTGGCGACCTGGAACTCCGTCGTACCTGCGTCGAAAATCTGCACAGGCATGATGGCCTTCTTCCATCCGGTGAACTGCCGGTGCGGGACGAATGCGTCATTGTGGGCGTCGAGGGAGTCGCTGACCAGGACCGGCTCGACAGGCAGATCTACCGGAGTGATCGCGTACGTGGTGGTCTGCGGGACCTTCCGGAACTCCTCTCGTACGAGCTTACGGATGCCGTCCACCGCCGCCGCCCGCCTCTGTGCGCCCCACTGGTCGGTGTCGTTCGTGGCGCCCGCTCCTGCGAGGAATGCCTTGACGATGCGATCCGCGGCGCCCTTCGATTCCTTGACACGCGGAGTCTCCGGCGCTCGCCCGACGGCGGTGACGAGGTCCTCCCGCACAGTGTCGATGCCGCTGAGCTCCTGGTCGGCCTGTGCGTGCGCCTGCGGGACTTGCTTGAGCGTCGCGTCGTCCTCGCCGACCACCTCGCCCTCGACAGCGACGCGTGCGATGATGACGTCGAACTCCTCCTTGAAGCGCTCGCCCGCCTTCTTCGCGGTCGGCGAGTCGATGCTGCTGAGGCTGAACGGGGTCGGAACGAGACGTGGTGTACGGACCGGGAATATCACCTGCGGAGCTCCCGCTACGCGCTCAGCTTGAGCGGGTGCCGGCTGGGCAACGCGGGTATCCGTCTCCACAAGGACCAGGCCGGGCTGGGGCAGTTCCTCGTCGGCGCCCTCCTCGCCGGGCACCATGAGCTCGTCACCGTCCCAGCGCGGGGCATCGACTGGCTGGACCTCTTCAGCGACGCCGTCCTCGGGCTGGATGGGCGCGTCAGGCAGGTTTGCGGGGTCCTCGAGACCCGAGAGCTCGGGAATCACGGCCGCACCTGAGTCATCGACAGGTGCCGGCTTGACCGACCGCACGAGCCGCTGACGCAGAATCTCCTTCTGGGCGAGCAGCTGCTTGTACGAGTCGTGCGCGACAAGGTCCACCTGGTCGACCATGGGGACTCCGGTCCGCTTCCCGAACGGCAGGCGAAGCCCACGACCGAGAATCTGCTCCGTGAGAGTCTGAGAGGCAAGCTTTCGTAGCGTGACGATGACCGCGATGTTCTTAACGTCCCAGCCCTCTTTGAGCATGTTCACCGAGACGATGGCTCGAATGGGTGAATCAGGCTTCTCGACATCCGCGAGGGCCTGCAGCGCCTCATCGCTGGACTTTGAGGTCACGACGAGCACGGCATTCGGGTCCCCGATGAATCCTGCGCCCGCGAGCAGTTGCCCCGTCTCGTCGGCCTCGTCGACGTCACGACATACGACGAACAGCACGGGCGGCACAGTCGCGGCGCCAGGGGTGGTTGCGACATATGCCGAGTAGGCGTCCGCCTTTAGTCGCAACAGCGCGCACGCGTCAGCGAGTTGAGTGCGATGGTCGTCTGTTCCGTCGACTCGGTAGGCGATGACCGGCACCTTCACATGTCCCTCTGCGATTGCGCGGGCGAGTGAGTACTGGGAGACGATGCGACCAGCGTCGATGTCTGACTGGTCGGGGGTCGCGGTGAGGCCGACCAGCGCGACCGGATTCAGGTCGCGGATCGCGGCGCTGAACGCTTTCGCTTTCTCGTGGTAGAGATGATGCTCGTCCGCGATGATGACGAGGTCGTCGAGTCCGTGGAGCAGGTCGTAGAGCCCCGCGCCGAGGGTCTCGTCCGCTTGGCGAACCTTCCGAGACAGCTCCCCTCGCGGAGCGATGAGCTGCTGGACGTTGAACACGAACACCTTGAGCTCATCGGGATTGCGCAGAGCCGCGCCGACAGCCTGCCGCTGGAACGACTCTGGCGTGATGATGTACGGCACGAGCTCGGCGCCTGCTACGTATTTTGCGTGGGCCTCATCGAAGTTCGCGACGGTCTTGGCCTGAATTGTGGAGCCCGGGGTCACCACGAGTACATGACGAACCCCCTGCGCCGCGAGGTAATCAACGAGCGCCGACATCAGGTAGGTCTTGCCGACACCGGTTGCGAGGTCTGCCACCATTTCGACATAGCTTCCGTTTACGTCCGCGAGCTTGCGCACGATGTCGCCCAGCGCCTTGCGATTCGGGGTCCGCAGGTCAAAGCGCGCCGCAATCTCGGCAATAAGGTCGAGATCGTAAGCGATGCTCACAGCGGTCATGACACGATGCCCTTCGAGAAGACCTGGTCGGGTGCTTGCCGGATTCGAGAGCCGGGCGACAACTCACGGAGTCGCTGCTCCGCCTCGGGAAGGACTGCCTTGGCGACAATCACTGCGCGCTCCCGCTCCCCGAGCCCTGCCACAACAGCGTCCACGACGCGCTCGTCGACGACACCGTCCACGACTGCGAGGCGCTGACGATTGCGAGCGCCCGCGAACACCGGGTGGTCAGGGGTGAGGGTGAACTTGAGCTGGCCAGCGGTTGCACGAGACCACGCGCCGTTAGTCGCGGCCGGCGACAAGAACACCTCACCGGTCTCGTCGTCTACCTCATACATGGAGGGCCCGAGCTTGGCGTACGCGAAGCCTCCACCGCCTTCCCAGAGTGGCGTGTCGTCCCAGTGGGTCGCGGTCACGTCGCGCAGTAGCTTGAGGGTTGCGGCTCCAGCGCCCGCGGTCCTCGGGTCACCGACAACCTTGCGGAGCAGACTCTGGAACTTGACCGCCTCATCGGCCGTCATCCCCTCCGGAAGCGCGTCCTTTGCGACTCGGACCCGGCGGGCCGTGATGCCACCCGGGTCCTCTCCAGCGACTACCTTCTCGAGTCGCGGCTTCGTGAAGGTGTCAATAGTGGACTCTTGCAGCTCGACGCTCACCCAGCGGCGGCCAAGCTTGTGCGCCGTTGCGGCCGTTGAGCCCGAGCCCGCGAACACGTCTGCCACGAGGTCGCCGGGGTTTGTGGCGATCTCGATGATGCGCTGCATGAGCGTCTCGGGCTTGGGCGTGTCGAACGGCACCGGGACGTCGGGGAACATCTTGTTCAGATGGTCTCTCTTGGCATCCTGGTTGGTGCCTACCTCGTCGGCCGTCCACCAGTCCCGAGGCACCAGGCCGTCTTGCACGTCGGTGAGGTACCGCTTGATTACCGGCAGTGAGTCGCCGGTTCTCCCGAACCAGACCCGACCCTCGCTCCGGGCGAGTTCCAGTCCCTCCTTCGTGAACCGCCAGCCCCCGCCCTTGGGTGTGACGACCCTGCCACTGGGGAGAGTGACTGGGAAGCGCGAGGCGTCGGTGCCGCTCTTGGCTGCACCGTCACCACCCTGCATCCACGGACCCCGGGGGTCGTTGTCGGGGTTCTTGTATCTGGCGTTCTGGCCGTCGCGCGGGAGAAGGTTGCGAACGGCCTTCCACTTCTTGCCGCGCGGTGCGTAGACGAGGATCGTGTCGTAGGCGCTCGAGACGTCTGTGTCGTTCCGGCGTCCTTTGTCCTTCTCCCATGCGATCGCCGCGATGAACTTGTCGGCGCCGAGCTCCTCGTCGAGCAGTAGTCGCATGCGGTGGACCTCGACCTGGTCCAGGTGGACCCAGAGGCTGCCGTCGGGGTGGAGGAGGTCGATCAGCATGCGGATGCGGTCCTGCATGAGGGTCAGCCACACGCTGTGCTCGAGCTGGTCCTCGTAGTGGTCGAAGGACTTCGCGGTGTTGAACGGCGGGTCGATATAGGCCAGTTTGACCCTGCCGCGATACCGGGCGGCGTACTCCGGGATGGTCGTCAGGCTCCGCAGAGCGTCACCGGAGTCGCCGAGGATGAGCAGGTTGCCGTCAGTGTTGTCGCCGACAGTCTCAACCGTGTCGATGGTGCGGACCTCGCGCACGCGCACGTCATTTCGGTCGACCCAGGTGTAGTCGTACTTTCCGTCCTGGGCTGAGATGAGCCCGAGGCCCTTCCCCATCCATGCGAGCTCTAGCTGCCCCGCCGGCTTCCGTCTCATAGAACCCCGAGCCTACAGAAGGGCGGCTCGGACAGCCTGCCGTCGGGAGGGCATGTCGAGGGCCCCCCAGTGAAGCGGGGCTGCGACCGCCGAGGGCGCGGCCGGCGACCGATCTGGCCGGCTACCAGGACTGGATCCTCACAGCTATCTCCACGACCTACGGTCCTGAGCGCGCAGCCCTCCCCGCCGCAATCCCAAACGCACGCGTGCGTCGCCCCAGCGAGCGCCGCACGTTTGAGGATCCCTCGTGCTGGTGCGGATACAGGAAGTGCGAGGCGGAGGTTCCTGTTCAAGTCGTGCAGCGAGACCGAGGGCTCCGTCGGAGCGCCTGTCGTGACATCCCCCGGCCTCCCCGTCGGCTCAGCAATCTCTAGCGATTGGAGCCAGGCCGAGCTCATTCCCGTCGGCGACGACGAGCTCGCACTCGACGGCAAGAACCGAACCGAGAACAACACGTTTCGTCTCATCCGCGAGGGACGCCACGGATTCCGCGTCAAGAAGCCCTTCGACTTTGTGCGCGTGACACTTGAGGGCTGAGAACGAACTCGGGCCGCCACTCCGGGTAGGCGTGGGAGTGGGGTCCAGACGACAACTACTTCGCTCGTCGCACCAGACCCGCATCGAAGAGCTGGACGAGGGTGGTTGCTAGCCCGACGGCAACGGTCGCCTCATCCATGGAGACGTCACCAGGAGCGGATGGCTGGCCACCGTGGCGGTCGTGCTGGCCGTGCCAAAGTGCCCGCATCATGCCGATCAGCACATCACGCGTTGGAGTTTCCTGGTGTTCTCTTCCGAGAGGGAGGTCCCAGTCGTTCTGGTCGCTCATCTGAGCGATCACCGTCCCAAGGGTCGCCCTCACATTCTTCGGCGACACAAC
Source organism: Microbacterium paulum (assembly GCF_015707995.1). GTDB lineage: Bacteria > Actinomycetota > Actinomycetes > Actinomycetales > Microbacteriaceae > Microbacterium > Microbacterium paulum. Next base: position 911 of record NZ_JAAGRY010000006.1, on the reverse strand, counting down.
GGGTATCGAGGCGTCCTCAACAGCAAGGATCGCGAGTCGGAACCCCTCACTGGGATTTGGATCTATCCCGTAGACATTCTCCCAAGCCTTCGCGAGTCTCACACCCGCGCGCCCGGCACGCGCCATCGTCTCGTCTGCCCCGGCTTGTACTCCTTCCGGGACGCGCCGCACCAGACCCGGTTGACCAGACCGCGTCCCCACCCTCCAAGCGGATTTCCCGCGTACCAATAGCTCCTCGAGGACGTCCGGACGCCGGGGAGACCCAAAGGCGACGATGTAGTCCGCGACCTGTAACGGATCTGACTTGTTCTGGAGCAGGGTAAGCATGGAATCCAACTGGGTTCGACCTGCCGTTGAGTTAGCCCCCGCGAAACGCAGATTCGGCGCCACAACCCGCAACGCCTGAGCCAAAGACTCTGCCAAGCCTTCGTTCAGGTGATCCACTGAACCCGAACCGTCCCGATACCTCCGACGCTCGGTGAGAGATTCCCGCACCCAGGCCCAGAATGCGGCACCGATCCATGCAGGCAGCCCGTCGTGGAGGGCGTCGTACTCGGCGATATCGTCCGCGTCATCGACGCCTAGCGGGCGCCACGCGGCGTGAGTCTCGTCCGTCATCTGTTCTCCCTGGTGCTCCGCTACTAGTAGCGGCGGTGCGCCGACGATAGCGCGCCGCTGGCTCGTCGTCGCGAACGTATCAGTTTCAGGTGCCTCAGCTTCTGACGTGGCTGTGGCGAGAAAGGAAGCGCAATATGCTCCGGCCATGGATGTTGTCGATTCCCGGGTGACCTCGACGCAGTTCCCTCGACCTTGCATTTCTTCACGACGACGCTGCAGCGATCGTCCGGCCTACATGAGGCGCGCGACAGAGCGCGTGATTGCCAAGAGCCGCGGACTGAACGCCGGCGTGC
>NZ_JAAGRY010000005.1 GCF_015707995.1 Microbacterium paulum | reverse complement strand
CGGCGCGTGGGCGCCGCGGGCGCGCCAGCCACCACGGGTGCGCCGCCGGGTGCGGGCTCGCGGATCGCGGCCCGCTGCTCTTCGGGTGTCGCGTATTCGCCGTACTGCGGCTGCCCGCGATCGGGGTCGGTCACGACCGCGCCCGTCCCCCCAGCGCCCGCCCGTCGCGTCGGCCCGAGGCATCCTGCCGCAGTTCCTTGGGCAGCGAGAACATGAGGTCTTCTTCGGCGGTGCGCACCTGCTCGACGTCGCGGTAGCCGGCGCCGGAGAGCTCTTCGAGCACCTCCTGCACGAGCACCTCGGGAACCGACGCGCCGCTCGTGACGCCGACGGTCTCGACGCCGTCGAGCCACGACTGCTCGATCTCGTGCGCGTAGTCGACCCGATAAGCGGCCTTGGCGCCGTATTCGAGCGCCACTTCGACGAGGCGCACCGAGTTCGACGAGTTCGCCGAGCCGACGACGATGACGAGGTCGGCGTCTTTCGCGACCTTCTTGATGGCGACCTGACGGTTCTGGGTGGCGTAGCAGATGTCGTCGGACGGCGGATCGTTCAGCTCGGGAAAGCGCTCACGGAGGCGGCGCACGGTCTCCATGGTCTCGTCGACCGAGAGCGTCGTCTGCGACAGCCACACCACCTTCGACGGGTCTTTCACCTCGACGGTGTCGGCGTCTTCGGGCGAATTGACCACCGTGACGTGATCGGGGGCCTCGCCGGCCGTGCCCTCGACCTCTTCGTGGCCGTCGTGACCGATCAGCAGGATCTCGAAGTCGTCACGGGCGAAGCGCACGGCCTCGCGGTGCACTTTGGTGACGAGCGGGCAGGTCGCGTCGATCGCCTGCAGCCCGCGGTCTTGAGCGGCGTTCACGACCGCCGGCGACACGCCGTGCGCACTGAAGACGACGTGCGCCCCCTCGGGAACCTCGTCGACCTCGTCGACGAAGATCGCACCCTGCGCCTCGAGTTCGGTGACGACGTGGATGTTGTGCACGATCTGCTTGCGCACGTAGACGGGCGCGCCGAAGCGCTCCAGCGCCTTCTCGACCGCGATCACCGCGCGGTCGACGCCGGCGCAGTACCCGCGCGGGGAGGCGAGCAGCACGCGCTTGGAACCGGCCACCGGGTTATCCTGAAGCCGTCCACGCGGCCCCGGTATGCGGGGCGAGGGAAGGCGGACGGCTGTGCTGCTCACCCTTGAGATTCTACGGATGCCACGCTGGACGCGGGCCGCACACGCGCCGGCCCGCCCGCCGAGGCCGCACCCCGGCCCGCGCACGACACGACGAGGGAGCCCCCGATGACCGCGTTCGCCCCGGCATCCGGCCAGGCCGCCCCGCCCGATTCGGTGCACCCGCGCGAGTCGTCGCCCGAGACCCCCACCTCGGTCTCGCGGTTGAACGAGACGATCCGCGGCTTCGTGTCGAACTGGGGCTCGGTGTGGGTCGAGGGCGAGATCACGGCGTGGAACCTGCGCGGCGGGCACGTGTTCGGCAGGCTCAAAGACGCATCGGGCCACGCGATGATCTCGTTCCGGCTGTGGTCGTCGACGCTGCAGCGGCTGCCCGATGACCTGAAGGTGGGCGATCGCGTCGTCGCGTGCGTCAAGAGCGACTACTTCGTGAAGTCAGGCGATTTCACCTTCACCGTCTCGGCGATGCGGCTCACGGGGCTCGGCGACCAGCTCGCCCGGCTCGAGCAGCTGCGCGCCCAGCTGCGCCGGGAAGGCTTGTTCGACGAATCGCGCAAGAAGCGCCTCCCGTTCCTGCCGCACGTGATCGGGCTCATCACAGGTGAACGCAGCGATGCCGAGAAAGACGTGCTCAGGAACGCCGAGCTGCGGTGGCCGCAGGTGCGCTTCCGTACCGTCCACGCCGCCGTGCAGGGTGACCGGTGCGTCCCCGAGACCCTCGCCGCCCTGGCGACCCTCGCCGCCGACCCCGAGGTCGACGTCATCGTGATCGCGCGCGGCGGCGGCGACCCGCAGGTCCTGCTCGGCTTCAGCGACGAGCGGCTGCTGCGGGCGGTGGCCCAGGCATCCACCCCGATCGTCTCGGCGATCGGTCACGAGAACGACCACCCGCTCCTCGACGACGTCGCCGATCTCCGGGCCTCGACGCCGACGGATGCCGCGAAGAAGATCGTGCCCGATGTCGCCGAGCAGCGCGCTCTCGTGCAGCAGCTGCGCTCGCGCGCGCGCACCCGGCTGACGCAGCGGATCGCGCACGACGTCGCCCAGCTCGAGCAGCTGCGCACCCGCCCGGTGCTGCGGAGCCCCGAGGGCATGCTCGTGGCGCGATCACACGAGCTGTTCGCCCTGACTGCGCGCGGCCGCGACGTGGTCGTGCGCCAGGTGCACGAGGGCGAACGGCGCGTCGCGCAGCTGCAGGCCTCGCTCGCCGCGCTCTCCCCCGGCGCGACGCTCGCCCGCGGGTACGCGATCGCGCACCTCGAGGGCGGCGTGGTCGTGCGTGATGCAGCCCAGGCTCCCGCGGGCGTTGCGGTGATCGTGACCGTCGCGGAGGGATCGTTCGCCGCCCGTTCCGACGGCCCCGTCGCCGAGGGCGACACTCCCTGACCCACCGCCGTCACCCCGACCAGCGCCGCTCCCCACCCCTCGTCCCCTTTCGGGCAGGCGTTGTCCCCCCTGTGGCTGCTTTTGCCGGCGCGAAGCGACCACGAATGGGACATGCTTCTGCACGTGGGGGCGGGCGAAGGCGTGTCGGCGCCGACCCTAGAATGAGAGCATGACCGCTGACGCCGCAGCCGATGTCGCGAGCCTGTCGTTCGAGCAGGCGCGCGATGAGCTCGTGCGAGTGGTCGCCGAACTCGAACAGGGCGCTCCCACGCTCGAGCAGTCGCTGACGCTGTGGACGCGCGGCGAGGCGCTCGCGGCCCGCTGCGAAGAGTGGCTGCTCGGCGCCAAGCGTCTGCTCGACGCCGCTCGCCCCGCGGCGGGAGACGCCTGATGCGGTCGGAGAGCTGATGGCCGGCCCCCGCATCGTCGCCGAGCTCGGCCGCCCCGAGACCGCGCAAGAGACCGCCGACCGTAAAGCCGCCTCGTCGGCCGCGTACCGTTCGAGCAAGACGTTCCGAAACCTCGCGGCGGCGCTCCTGATCACGGTCGCCGTCGTCGCGGTGGTGTACTTCGGTGTGCCGCGCGGGTCGCTGCGCGAACCCGATCCCGTCGATGTCTCCGCCGTCGCCGACCAGGTGTCGAGCTCGATCGACCACACCCTGCTCGTCCCGACCGTTCCGGCCGAATGGCGCGCCAACGCCGCACGCCTCGAAGGCGAGACCTGGCTCGTCGTCTACGCCCCGCCGAAGGGGTTCGTGAACATCGCCCAGGGCATCGGCGTGGCCGACGGATGGGCGCCGCGGCGCCTCGGGAACGTCTCGCCGAGCGGGTCGGTCACGATCGACGGCATCGCGTGGGACGAGTACACGATGTCGGGGCAGGCGCGCCCCGACGGCATCTCGTACGCCCTGTCGACGACCGCCGGCGCCGACACCGTGCTCGTCTACGGCGGATCACTCGCACCCGAAACGGTGCGTACGGCCGCCGAAGGACTGACCGACCAGATCCGCACTCTACGCGAGGAGACCCCATGACGGATGCCGCTGTCGCCGAACGCCCGAACCCGCAAGAGGTCTGGGACGAGATGCGCGAGGGCAACGCCCGGTTCGTGTCGGGCGAGCCCCGCCACCCGCGCCAAGACGTGGAGCGCCGGCACGTGCTCGCCGCGGCGCAGACCCCGCGCGCGGCCCTGTTCGGCTGCGCCGACTCGCGGCTGGCGGCCGAGATCATCTTCGATCAGGGCCTCGGCGACCTGTTCGTCGTGCGGAACGCCGGTCAGGTCGCGTCGGATTCCGCCGTCGCGAGCCTCGAGTACGCGGTCGCCGCGCTCGATGTCTCCCTCATCATCGTGCTCGCGCACGACGCGTGCGGCGCCGTCCGCGCCGCGATCGACTCGACCGCGCTCGATTCGCCCGAACTCCCCCCGCACATCTGGCGCCTGATCGCGAAGATCGTGCCCGCCGCGCGCACCGTGCTCCGCTCGAGCGGGGGCATCGACCCGCGCGAGCTCGACGCCGAAGACGTCGGCATCGCGCACCTGCGCAACACGATCGACGACCTGCTGGCCTCGTCGCGGCTCATCGCCGACGCCGTCGCCGAGGGGCGGGTCGGCATCGTCGGCGCGAACTACCGGCTGAGCGAGGGCACCGCGGTGCCACACGTCACCGTCGGCATCGAGTCCTGACCCACCCCCACCATCGGCATACCCTGCCCGACCATCACCCCACCACGAGGACGTGACACCCATGACCGAGAGCACCGAGTACCGCATCGAGCACGACACGATGGGAGAGGTGCGCGTCCCGAAAGACGCTCTGTACGCCGCGCAGACCCAGCGCGCCGTCGAGAACTTCCCCATCTCGGGCACGGGTCTCGAGTCGACCCAGATCGCCGCGCTCGCCCGCATCAAGAAGGCCGCCGCGCTCGCGAACAAGGAGCTCGGCACCCTCGACGCCGCGATCGCCGACGCGATCGCCGCTGCGGCCGACGATGTCATCACCGGCCGCTACGACGACCAGTTCCCCGTCGACACGTACCAGACCGGCTCGGGCACGTCGTCGAACATGAACATGAACGAGGTGCTCGCGACGCTCGCGACCCGCCACCTCGGTGCCCCCGTGCACCCGAACGATCACGTCAACGCGTCGCAGTCGTCGAACGACGTCTTCCCGACGTCGGTGCACATCGCCGTCACCCAGGCGCTCATCGACGACCTGATCCCCGCGCTCGACCACCTCGCCGTGGCACTCGAGGCGAAGGCCGTGCTCTGGAAGGACGCCGTGAAGTCCGGACGCACCCACCTGATGGATGCCACGCCGGTCACCCTCGGCCAGGAGTTCGGCGGCTACGCCCGACAGATGCGCCTCGGCATCGACCGCGTGCAGGCCGTGCTCCCCCGGGTCAGCGAGGTGCCCCTCGGCGGCACCGCCGTCGGAACGGGCATCAACACCCCCACCGGTTTCCCGCAGAAGGTCATCGAGCTCCTCGCCGCCGAGACGGAACTGCCGATCACCGAGGCGAAGGACCACTTCGAGGCTCAGGCCAACCGCGACGGCCTCGTCGAGGCATCCGGCGCCCTGCGCACCATCGCGGTGTCGCTCACGAAGATCAACAACGACATCCGCTGGATGGGCTCGGGGCCGAACACGGGCCTCGGCGAGCTGCACATCCCCGACCTGCAGCCCGGTTCGTCGATCATGCCCGGCAAGGTGAACCCCGTCGTGCCCGAGGCGACCCTGATGGTGTGCGCCCGCGTCATCGGCAACGACGCGACGGTCGCGTGGGCCGGGGCATCCGGCTCGTTCGAGCTGAACGTCGCCATCCCGGTGATGGGCACGGCGCTGCTCGAGTCGATCCGTCTGCTCTCGAACGCGCTGCGCGTGCTCGCCGACAAGACGATCGACGGCCTCGAGGCGAACCTCGAGCGCGCCGCCGCGTACGCCGGCATGTCGCCGTCGATCGTGACCCCGCTGAACAAGCTGATCGGCTACGAGGCGGCGGCGAAGATCGCCAAGCACGCGGTCGCGCAGGGCATCACCGTGCGTGAGTCGGTGATCGACTTGGGTTACGTCGAGCGCGGCGAGCTGACCGAAGAGCAGCTCGACGCGAAGCTCGATCTGCTGTCGATGACCCACCCTGGTTGATAATCGTCAGTGTGAACCGCACCGCCGGCGCCGCACGGGCGACGACCGCCCGCCGCCCCCGCACGCTCGGGCTGGTGCTCACGACCGTCGGGGCGGGGTTCGCGGTCACGGCGATCGGCGTGCTCGTGGTGCTCGTCGCGACCTCGGCCGAGGTGTCGTGGCCCGCCGTGGCGATGTTCGGTGCGGGCGCACTCGCGACCCTCGCGGTGACCGCGATCGTCGGGTGGGCCCTTCTCGACGACCCGCGCTCGGCGGCTGCGACCGACGGGGCCGAGGCCTCGTTCGACACGCAGCGCAGACTGCTCGATGACGTGCGCCACGAGCTGAAGACCCCGATCACGATCGTGCGCGGCCACCTCGAGCTGATGGATCCGACCGATGCGACGGATGCCGCGGCGACCCGCGAACTCGGGATCGCCGAGCTCGACCGCATGACGCGGTTGATCGGTGACATCGATCTGCTGGCGGCGGTCGAGTCCGACAGCTTCTCGATGGGCGACGTCGACCTCGCCGAACTCACCCGGCGGGTCGCCGATCTGGTCGGAGTGATCCCGGGCCACGCGTGGAGCGTCGAGCAGGTGGCCCGCGCCATCGTTCGGGGCGATCGAGACCGGCTGCTGCAGGCGTGGCTGCAGCTGGCCGACAATGCGGCGAAATACACCCCCGAAGGCACGGCGATCGAGATCGGCAGCGCCGTGCACCCCTCGGGTGCGCAACTGTGGGTGCGCGATCACGGCCCCGGCATCCCGCCCGCGATGCGCCACCGTGTGTTCCGCCGTTTCGACCGCGGCGCGGGCAAGCGCTCGGTGGGCGGGTCGGGGCTGGGCCTCGCGATCGTCGACGCGATCGCGAAGGCGCACGGCGGCCGGTGCACCGTGGCCGAGACCCCCGGCGGCGGCGCGACGCTGACGCTCGAGATCCCGATCGGCAACGGCGCTTCCCTTCCCATGCCGGTGCGCGCCGGCGATGTCGTACTCCAGCGAGAGGCCTCCGGATGACCCGCATCCTCGTCGTCGACGACGAACCCCACATCCTCGCCCTGGTCACCCGGGCCCTCCATGCCGACGGCTACGACACCGTCGTGGCTGAAGACGGCCAGGCGGCCCTCGACCGCGCGCTCGAAGGCGACATCGACCTCGTCATCCTCGACGTCGGCCTGCCGACGCTCGACGGGTTCGAGGTGCTGCGCGGGCTGCGCGCCGAAGGCGGCGGGATGCCGGTGATCATGCTGACCGCGCGCTCGTCGACCAGTGACGCGGTCGACGGGCTCGATGCCGGGGCGAGCGACTACGTGCCCAAGCCGTTCTCGGTGGCCGAGCTGATGGCGCGCGTGCGCTCACGGCTGCGCGAGCGCACCGGCGCCATCACGATGGTGCTCTCGCACGGCGATGTGACGCTCGACATCCTCGCGCGGCGCACGACCGTCGCGGGGCGCGAGGTCGACCTGTCGGCGCGCGAGTTCGCGCTCGCGGAGCAGTTCCTGCGACACCCCGGCACGGTCCTGACGCGCGAGGTGCTGCTCAGCCGCATCTGGGGCATGCATTTCGACCCCGGCTCGAACGTCGTCGACGTGTACGTGCGCTACCTGCGCGCGAAGCTCGGCGCCGACCACATCGTGACGGTGCGCGGCGAAGGCTACCGCTGGGAGTAGTCCCCCACACGGCATGCAGCGCGCCACCTGAGGGCTCGTGTGGCGCGCTGCATGCCGTTTCGACGAAGGGTCAGCTCAGCTCGCCCTGCTCCAACAGGTCGGTGACGAGGGCGGCGATCGCCGAGCGCTCGGAGCGCATGAGCGTCACGTGGCCGAACAGGTCGTGGCCCTTGAGCGTCTCGATGACCGACGCGACACCGTCGTGCCGGCCGACCCGCAGGTTGTCGCGCTGGCCGACGTCGTGGGTGAGCACGACTTTCGAGTTCTGCCCCATGCGGCTCAGCACCGTCAGCAGCACGTTGCGCTCGAGCGACTGCGCCTCGTCGACGATCACGAACGCATCGTGCAGCGAGCGACCACGGATGTGGGTGAGGGGCATGACCTCGAGCATCCCGCGCGCGACGACCTCTTCGAGCACGTTGCCCGAGACGACCGAGCCGAGCGTGTCGAACACCGCCTGACCCCACGGGTTCATCTTCTCGGCCTGGTCGCCGGGCAGATAGCCGAGCTCTTGACCCCCGACCGCGAAGAGCGGGCGGAAGACGATGACCTTCTTCTGCTGCTGGCGCTCGAGCACCGCCTCGAGGCCGGCGCACAGGGCGAGCGCCGACTTGCCCGTACCCGCGCGCCCGCCGAGCGACACGATGCCGACCTCCGGGTCGAGCAGCAGATCGATCGCGATGCGCTGCTCGGCCGAGCGGCCGTGCAGCCCGAACACATCGCGATCGCCGCGGACGAGCTTGTAGGCGCCGTCGCCGGTGACCCGGCCGAGGGCGGAACCGCGTTCGGAGTGGATCACGAGGCCCGTGTTCACCGGCAGCCCGCGCACGTCGTCGCTCGAGGCGACCTCGCTCTCGTAGAGGTCGCTGATGTCGTCGCCCGAGACGTTCAGGTCGGCGATGCCCGTCCAGCCGCTGTCGACCGCCTGCTCGGCGAGGTACTCCTCGGCGTGCAGGCCGAGCGAGGCGGCCTTCACACGCATGGGGAGGTCTTTGGAGACGATCGTGACCTCTTGCCCGTCCTGGGAGAGGTGCATCGCGACCGCGAGGATGCGGGTGTCGTTGTCGCTCAGGCGGAGACCTGCCGGGAGCACCGAGGCATCCGTGTTGGCGAGTTCGACGCGCAGCGTGCCGTCCTCACCGACGGGAACGGGAAAGTCGAGCCGGCCGTGCTCGACCCGCAGCTCGTCGAGGTGACGCAGCGCCTGCCGGGCGAAATACCCGAGTTCGGGGTCGTTGCGTTTGGCCTCGAGTTCGGTGATCACCACCACCGGGACGACGACCGAGTGCTCGGCGAAACGGAAGAACGCGCGCGGATCGCTCAGGAGCACCGACGTGTCGAGCACGTAGGTGCGGAGGTCCTGATCCACCCCCGTCGCCTCATCGAGGTGCTGCTGCTGCTCTGGAACTCGTGTGGTCACAACCCACTCCCGCCCCGGGTGAGGATCACCCGGCAGTCTCGAGTCGACCAGGGCCACGAGTCGTGGAGAGGCCGACCCGACCGGGCGCCTTGCCCGATGTGATGACCGTACGACCGGGGTGGATGCCGCCGCACGTACGACACGCCGCCCCCAGGTTGCCGGGGCGTTAAATCTCGGTGCGTGGCGCGCCGCTCGCGTCGTGCGGCGCGTCGCCGTCGAAGGCACCGTCGTCGAAGGCGGCATCGTCGAAGGCGCCGTCGTCGAGGTCGTCGTCGGCGACCTCGATCGTCGCGATCACGACCTCTTCATCGGGCTCGATGGCGATGTCCGCATCGTCATCCGAAGAGAACGCGGATGCCTCGTCGACGGCCTCGTCGCCGCCGGCAGAGACCTCGGACGGCAGATCGATGACATCGATCGTGAAGACCTCGGCGCCGTCGATGCCGCCGATCCCGCCGATCCCACCGGCGTCACCGCCGAAATCGACCGCGCTGACGCGCCGGCTCGCCGCGTCGGCGAGGGCGTCGCCCAGCTGCAGCAGGCTGTCGGGGCCGTTGCCGACGTGCGCCGACACGCGGATGCTGGCGCCGCGCGCCGTCACGGTGACGCCGTGGTTCGCGAGGGCTGCCGCCAAGGCAGATGCGTCGGCGGGGACCGGGAGGAGGGTCACGATTCCGGCGTGGGCGTCACGAGGCGTGAGCACGGGCACGTCGTAGCGATCGGCGAGCTGCATGACCTCTTGCGCGCGGGCCCGGACGAGGTCTGCGACGAGAGACACCCCGGCCTGTTCGATCTCGCGGAGGGCCGCCGTGAGCCGCGAGGCGGCGAGCGGATCGGAGGGCGCGACCGAATAGGCCGCGGCGCCGTCGAGCACCCCCGGCACACCGAGCGAACCGGCATCGCCGCGCATGCCCGAGATCCCCGAGAGCACGGGCTCGATGCGCTCCCGCGCGGCGGGCGAGAACCGTGCGAACCCAGTGCCGCGCCCGGCGCGCAGCCACTTGTAGCCGTTGCCCGTGATGACGTCGGCGACGCTCCAGTCGACGTCGACGACCCCGAACGCCTGAATGGCGTCGACGATCAGCAGTCGGTCGCCGATCGCCTCTCGGATCGCGGCGAGGTCGACGAGAGCGCCCGTGCGGTAGTCGACGAGGCTGAGCGCAACCGCGGTGACGTCGTCGGTGAGGGCCTCGACGATGGCATCCGTCGTCACGATGCCGTCTGCCGGGTCGATCTCGCGAACGCTCAGCGCCCCGCGTGCCGCGGCAGCGCGGGCGGCGCTCACGCGCACCGCGGGGAAGTCCTGCGCGGGTACGACGACGGTGCCCCCGAGTCCGAACATCGCGTGCAGCAGGCCGTGCGTGGTCGACGGCTGCAACACGATCTCGTCACCGGGCACGCCGAGCAGGCGCGCGATCAGCTCGCGCGCTTCGGCCGAGCGCGCCCCGACCAGGTCGATGCCGGCCGTGCGGCCGGTGCCGAGCAACTCGGCGTCGGCGCTCATCTCGTCGCGGACGGCGCGCGAGAGGGGCCCGAACCTGGCCCAGTCGAAGTATCCCGGTTCGACGTCGAACGATTCGATCAGGGCATCCGCGTCGCTCACGTCTGCCATTGTGACACGCGCCGTTCAGCCGCCGAAACGGCGATCGCGCGTCGCGTAGTCGCGGATCGCGCGCAGAAAGTCGACTTCGCGCAGGTCGGGACCGAGCGCCTCGACGAAGTAGAACTCCGAGTGGGCCGACTGCCACAGCAGAAAGTCGCTCAGCCGCTGCTCCCCCGACGTGCGGATCACGAGGTCGGGATCGGCCTGACCGCCCGTGTAGAGGTGCTCGCCGATCTGCTCGGGCGTGAGGCTCGCGGCGAGCTCTTCGAGCGATCCGCCGCCCCGCTGGTGCTTCGCGATGATGCTGCGCACCGCATCGACGATCTCACCGCGGCCGCCGTACCCGACGGCGAGGTTCACGTGCAGTCCGGTGTTGCCGGCGGTGCGCTCCTCGGCCGTCTTGAGCACGCGGGCCAGATCGCTCGGCAGTCCGTCGGCGCGGCCGACATGCTGCACGCGCCAGCCCGGCTCTCGCGAGAGCTCGTCGGCGAGCTCGGCGATGATCTCGATCAGATCCGAGAGCTCTTGCGAATCGCGCTTTCGGAGGTTGTCGTTGGAGAGGAGGTAGAGCGACACCACCCGGATGCCGAGTTCATCGCACCAGCGCAGGAACTCGTGCATCTTGGCGGCGCCCGCCCGGTGCCCGTCGGCGACCGTCGCGTAACCCGACTGCCGCGCCCAGCGGCGATTGCCGTCGATCATCATCGCCACGTGGTGCGGCACGGTCTCGGGGGTGAGCCGCCGCCGCAGACGGGAACTGTACAGCCGGTAGAGGAAACCTCTCCCCTCGCCGGGCGCCGTCGCTGTCACCCCTCTACGCTATCGCTCACCCGGCCACCGCCGTATGTGCACGTGGGCATACGCCGAGCCCTAGGCTCGAACCGTGCCCGAACACACCCCCGATGAGGGCGTCGACATGCCCCAGTTGCCTCTGATCGAGGCGGCGGCGGTCAGCGCGCAGGCCGAGCTGAAACCGACCTGGCGCGGGTGGATCCATGCGGGCACCTTCCCCGTCGCGATCGCCGCGGGAATCGTGCTGATAACCCTCGCCGACGGAGCGGTCGCCAAGTGGGCGTGCGCCGTGTTCATGGCGACCTCGGTGCTGCTGTTCGGCAACTCGGCGCTCTACCACCGCTTCGACTGGGGCCCGCGCACGAAAGCGGTGCTCAAGCGCATCGACCACGCGAACATCATGCTGCTGATCGCGGGCACCTACACCCCGATCGCCGTGCTCGCCCTGCCGCCGCAGAAGGGCATTCTGCTGCTCACGCTCGTGTGGACGGGGGCGCTGCTCGGCATCCTCTTCCGCGTCTTCTGGATCAACGCGCCGCGCTGGCTCTACGTCGCGCTCTACCTGCTGCTCGGGTGGGCGGCCGTGATGTACCTCGGCGACCTGCTGCAGGCGAGCGTCGCGATGATGGTGCTCGTCATCGTCGGCGGGCTCCTCTACACCGGCGGCGCCGTCTGCTACGCGCTGAAGAAGCCCAACCCGTGGCCGGGGCGGTTCGGCTTCCACGAGATCTTCCACGTGTGCACCGTGCTGGCGTTCCTCTGCCACTGGACGGCGTGTCTGCTGATCGCGCTGCACCCCGTCGTGCCCTCGCTCGGCGCCCCCGCCTGACCGACGCGTCGCGGCCGGAGCCCCAGCCGGCCGTCAGCGGCCGGTGCCGTCCTGCTCCGGATCGATGTCTTGATCGTCGATGTCCGAGGCGCGCTCGGCGGCCTCGGCCTGCTGGGCGGCCTGCGCCTCGGCATCCAACTGCTCGTTCACGTCGGCGCGGTAGCCCGCCCGGCGGATGCGCCGCAGCATGTCGATGATGAGGAACACCACGACGACCGCGACGAGGGCGATCGCGACGAAGCCGACGAACCCGGGCGTGACCGCGTCGGGGTCGACCGTCATCGAGGGCGAGGGCGTCGCCAGGCCCGCGTGCTGCGCCGACGCGGCGATCCGCTCGAGCGCGGAGGGAAGTATCTGCATCGTTCCTCGGTTCGTCGTTCCTCGGCCGCGCGCGCACGGCGTAGCCTGGAAGTCCAGCCTAGAACGCCCGCCCCTCCCGTAGAGACCCGCCATGCCCTCCACCACGTCACCGCACGCACGGCCCGATGACCGTCACGTCGACGGGGTCGACGGCGTCGATGCGGATGCCGCGGTGCGGGCAGAACTCGACGATCGCTATGGCCGTCGCCGCGGCGGCCGACGCGGGGTGTGGATCGTCGTCGGGGCTCTCGCCCTCGCGGTCGTCGGGTATTTCAGCTGGTCGACGGTCTCCCAGTCGATGGACTCCGTCGACGTCGACAACACGGCGTTCCACCTCGTCGACGCGCACTCCGTGACCGTCGAGTTCCAGGTGACCCTGCGCCGCGGCGCCGCCGTCACGTGCGCCATCGAGGCACAGGACACCGACCACGGCGTCGTCGGCTGGCGGATCGTCGAATACCCCGCCGACGACGCGCACAGCCGCAGCTTCACCGAGACGATCCCGACGGTCGCCGAGGCGACGACCGGTTTGGCGACCTCTTGCTGGATCCCGTAGGCTGATCCGACATGACGCGCCCCGGCTGCCTGCCGGGGCGTTCGGTTTACCCCGCACGACCGGGGCATCCCCAGCATGACGCACCCGTGCGGCGACGCCGCACGGTCCCCCGACGCAAGGAGAGACGCGTGGCCGAGAACACGGAGACCTTCCTCACCCAGGACGCCTACGACCGGCTCGCCGCCGAGCTCGAGCACCTGTCGACGACGGGACGCACCGAGATCGCAGCGCGCATCGAGGCCGCTCGCGAAGAGGGCGACCTGAAGGAGAACGGCGGCTACCACGCCGCGAAAGACGAGCAGGGCAAGCAAGAGGCGCGCATCCGCACGCTGCAGCAGCTGCTGAAAGACGCCGTGGTCGGCGAGGCCCCCGAGGCCGACGGCATCGTGCGCGGCGGCACCGTCGTGACCGCCCTCGTCGCCGGCGGCGAAGAGGTGTTCCTGCTCGGCAGCCGCGAGATCGCGGCGGGATCCGAGCTCGACGTCTACAGCGAGGCATCCCCCCTCGGCGCGGCGATCCTCGGCCTCGAGGTCGGCACGAAGACCTCGTACACGGCTCCCACCGGGCGTGAGATCCCGGTCGAGATCGTCAAAATCGAGACCTACACCGGCCAGTAATCGCGGTGGGCCCTCCCCCGGGCTCAGTACTCGACGACGCGCGGGTGGAAGCCCGCGGCATCCAGCACGCTGATCACGTGGGCGCGGTGCTCCTCGCCGCGTGTCTCGACGCTCAGCTGCAGGATCACCTCGCTGATCTGCAGCCCCTGTCCGTGGCGGGTGTGCAGGACTTCGATCACGTTCGCGCCGGCGATCGACAGCAGCTCCGACACACGCGCGAGCTGGCCGGGGCGATCGGGCAGCGGAATCTGCAGCGTCATGTAGCGGCCCGACGCGGCGAGGCCGTGCGCGACGACGCGCTGCAGCAGCAGCGGATCGATGTTGCCTCCCGAGAGGATCACCGCGGTCGGTCCGGTCGCCTGCACCTTGCCGGCGAGGATCGCCGCGACACCGACCGCGCCCGCAGGCTCGACGACCTGCTTGGCACGTTCGAGCAGGTTCAGCAGAGCACGCGCGATGTCGTCGTCGCTGACCGTCACGACCTCGTCGACCAGCTGGCTGATGACCTCGAAGGTCAGGTCGCCCGGTCGCGCGACCGCGATGCCGTCGGCGATCGTCGGCGTCGTCTCGACCGTCAGCGGTTCGCCCGCGGCGAGCGACGACGGGTAGGCGGCCGAGTTCTCGGCCTGCACCCCGATGATCCGCACGGTGCGCCCTTCGGCGGCGGCGCGCGCTTTGACGGCCGCTGCGACCCCGGCGATGAGCCCGCCCCCGCCGATCCCGACGATGACCGTCTCGAGGCCCTCCACCGCATCCCACAGTTCGAGCCCGAGCGTTCCCTGCCCGACGATCACGTCGCGGTGGTCGAACGGGTGGATGAGCACCGCTCCGGTGCGTTCGGCGTATTCGGCGGCGAGGCGAAGCGGCGTCTCGACGGTCGCGCCCTCGAGGATCACTTCGGCGCCGTAGCCGCGCGTCGCGAGGAGCTTCGGCACGGGCACGCCGAGCGGCATGAAGATCGTCGCCGAGATGCCGAGCTTCTGCGCCGCGAGGGCCACGCCCTGGGCATGATTGCCGGCGGATGCCGCGACGACACCCCGCGCGCGCTCTTCGGCGCTCAGCCGTGAGAGCCGGTACGTCGCGCCGCGGATCTTGAACGACCCGGTGCGCTGCAGGTTCTCGAGCTTGAGGTGCACGGGCGCGCCGAGCACGTCGGAGAGGTACTCCGACTCGTCGAACGGGGTCTGCAGGATGACGGGGCGCAGGGCCGCGGCGGCGTCTTCGAACTCGGCGAGCGTCGGGATCGCCGTCTCCGGGGTGGTCGAGACGGTCGGGGTGGTGGGAATGGTCACGCGGGGGTCCTCCTGTTTCGCGGCACGGTGCTCCAGATGAGGTCGGGCGAGCGGGGCGGAGCGGTGCCGCCGCGGTGGCGGTTGGAGAGGTAGACGGCCACCACGTTGATGAAGGCGGCGAGGGGAACCGCGAACAGCGCACCGGGGATGCCGGCGATCATGGCGCCTCCGGCGACGACGAGCACCACGGCGAGCGGGTGCACCTTCACCGCCGAGCCCATCAGCAGCGGCTGCAGCACATGGCCTTCGAGCTGCTGCACACCGAGCACGACCACCAGCATCCACAGTGCGATCCAGGGCCCGTTGTAGACGAGGGCGAGGAAGACGGCGAGGGAGCCGGTGACGATCGCACCGACGAACGGCACGAACGCACCGAGGAAGACGAGCACGCCGATCGGGATCGCGAGCGGCACCCCCAGCAGGAACGCGCCGAGACCGATGCCGATCGCGTCGATCGTGGCCACGAGCAGCTGCGTGCGCGCGTAGGTGACCACGGTCGCCCACCCGGCGCGGCCGGCCCCGTCGACGTCGGCGCGGGCGCGGCGCGGGAACAGGCGCACCACCCAGCGCCAGATGCCGGCACCGTCTGCGAGGGTGCACAGCAGGATGAACAGCGACAGCACGGCTCCGGTGGCCACGTGGCCGACGGTCGACCCGATCGCCAGCGCGCCCGACCAGAGCAGCTCGGCCTGCTGCTGCACGAAGGTCCAGGCCTGCGAGAGCATCGTGTCGATCTGCGCCTCGGTGAGGTGCAGGGGCCCGTCGATCAGGTATTGGCGCAGCTGTTGCACCGATTCGAGCGTGCGCGCTTGCACGTCGCGCCATTCGCGGCTGATCTGCCAGACGACGAGCCACAGCAGGCCGCCGATCACGGCGAACGTCCCGACCACGGAGATCACGATCGCGAGCCACCGGGGCACCCGGTGCCGCAGCAGCCAGGTGAAGCCGGGCCACAGCAGCGCCGTCACGAGGATCGCGACGAGCAGTGGCACGACGAGCAGCTTCAACTGGATGACGATCCAGATGAGGATGCCGACGGCCACCGCGATCACGACGAACCGCCACGCGTACGCGGTGCTCACCCGCAGACCGTGCGGCAGCGAGGCGGCGATCTCGGTGGTGACCGTCCGCTCGGGACTCCGCAGGGATTCCAGCAGAGACGGGCGGGTCTTCCGCGGGGAGGTCTCGCCCGCGCCGGTCTCGTCAGCGCCGCTCATTCGCTCAGTCTAAGACGCGGCATATGCCGCTCCGGTGCGTATGACGAGGTGCGCCTCGAAGCCCGCGTCAGAACTGGATGCGCGGGGGTTCGGCGATCGCCGCGCCGCCGGTGACCTCGAAGAACTCGCGCTCGTGGAAGCCCAGATTGCGCGCGAACATGTTGTTCGGGAACACCTTGATCTTGGTGTTCAGTTCGCGCACTCCGCCGTTGTAATAGCGCCGCGACGCCTGGATCTTGTCTTCGGTGTCGACGATCTGCTGCTGCAGTTGGAGGAAGTTCTGGCTCGCCTGCAGCTGCGGGTACGCCTCGGCGACGGCGAACAGCGACTTCAGCGCCTGTTGCATGTGCCCCTCGGCGACGCCCGCCTCGGCGGGGGTCTGCGCACCGATCGTCTCGGCGCGGGCGCGCGTGACGTTCTCGAAGACGGCCTTCTCGTGCGAGGCGTAGCCCTTGACCGTCTCGATGAGGTTCGGCAGCAGGTCGGCACGACGTTTGAGCTGCACCGTGATGTCGCTCCACGCCTCGTCGACGCGCACGTTCAGTGCCACGAGCGAGTTGTAGGTCGCCCAGAGATAGACCCCGATGATCACGACCAGCGCGACCACGATCAGAACCGGGATCAGCCACGCCATGTCCATAGGACTCCCCTCGATGCTGTGATCATCCTATCCGCGCACGCCCCGGCATCCGTGTGCCGTGGGCGCACTTCTCAGCCGTTACTCACCGAGTACGCGGTCGAGGTAGGGGTTGCGGAAGGCGCGATCCGGGTCGAGCCGGTCGCGGAGGGCCGTGAAGTCGGCGAACCGGGGGTAGCGGGCGCGGAGTGCCGAGGCATCCAGCGTGTGCAGCTTGCCCCAGTGCGGGCGGCCCTCGTGGGCGAGCATGACCTCTTCGACGGCGGCGAAGTACTCGGTGTGGTCGGTCTTCCAGTACCGGTGCACCGCGAGGTAGCCGCTGGGGCGCCCCGTGGCGGTCGAGAGCCACAGGTCGTCGGCGGCGGCGGTGCGCACCTCGATCGGGAACTCGATGCGCCACCCGTGCTCGTCGATCACGCGCTGCACGCCGCGGAAGGCGGATGCCAGACGGTCGAGCGGCACGGCGTATTCCATCTCGCGAAAGCGCACGCCCCGGCTCGTCGCGAACACGCGGTGCGAGGCGTCGGAGAAGGTGCGGTCGCCCCACACCTTGGCCGACAGGCGGTTGATGCCGGGCACGAGACCGGGCGCCGCGCGCCCGGCGCTGCACACCGACTGGTGCACGACGTTGCCGACGAGCACGTCGTCGACGAGCCGCGACGCGGCGCTCAGGGGCTTGGTCGGCGACCCTGCCGGCAGGCGCGTGTTGGTCTTGGTGAGGGCCGTGTCGGTGTGCGGGAACCAGTAGAACTCGAAGTGGTCGACCGCGTCGGCGCGAGAGACGACGTCGTCGACGACGGAGTCGAGCGGTTCGGGGCGCTCGACCGCTTCGAGCACGAAGGCGGGAACGCACTGGATCGTGACATCGACCAGGATGCCGAGGGCACCGAGCCCGAGTGTCACCGCGGGGAGCAGTTCTGCGTTCTCGTCGTGCGACACGGTGAGCAGTTCGCCGTCGGCGGTGACCAGCGTCGCGGCGACGACCTGGGTGGCGATGCCGCCGAAACGCGATCCCGTGCCGTGCGTGCCGGTCGAGATGGCGCCCGAGATCGACTGACGGTCGATGTCGCCCAGGTTCGCCATCGCCAGCCCGTACGGCGCGAGGAGCGCCGGAATGCGGTGCAGGCGGGTGCCGGCGAGCAACCGCGCACGCTGCCGGTCGCGTTCGACGCTGACGAGCCCCGAGAGTTCGGTCATCTCGAGCAGCGTGCCGGGGGCGACCGCGATGCCGGTGAAGCTGTGGCCGGTGCCGACGGCTTTGATCGGCCGACCGCGCGCGGCGGCGGCGCGCACCGAGCGGCGCACCGCCTCGATCGTGGAGGGGTATTCGACGGTCGTCGGGCGCACGCGTTCGGTGCGCGCCCAGTTCTGCCAGCTGCCGCCGGGTCGTGTCACAGAAAGCTCTTTCCTTCTCCGCGATAAGTGGGGCTCTCGCCGACGAGCTGGTCGCCGGCGGTCAGGTGATAGGTGTCGACGCGCTCGGCGAGCTCGCCGCTCTTGGCGTGGCGCCACCACACCCGATCGCCGATCGAGAGGCGGCGCGCCGCGTCTCCCTGCAGCGGCGTCTGCACCTCGCCCGCGCCCTCGCGGGGCAGCGTGCGCAGCCCCTCGGGCCACACCGGCAGGGGCTGACGAGAGGCCACCGGCGGCCCCGAGGCGATCCATCCACCACCGAGCACCGTGACGATGTCGGGCGTCGGCCGGCGCACCACGTCGAGCGCGAACGCGGCCGCGGGCGCGAGCGAGAAGTGTCGATACAGATCGAACAGGTGCCCCGCGAGCAGCCCGCTGCCGGCCGTCGTCTCGGTGACCGCGGGGTCGGATGCCGTGGATTCGAGCGAACCCGTCCCTCCCCCGTTCACGAATTCGAGGTCGGCGACGGCACGCACCGCGGCGACGATCGCGCCACGCCGCTCGCGCAGCTCGTCGCCCGAGCGGCGCTGCATCCACCGGATGACGCCGTCGCCCGATCCCGAGTCGTCGGGCTGCCCGGCGATCTGCGCCTCGTACATCATGAGTCCGACCAGGCGGAAGCTGGGGCGACCCGCGATCGCCTGCGCGAGCCGGGCGACCTCGGCGGGCTCGTGCACGGGCGAGCGCCGCACGCCGATGTGGCCGAGCACGGGCGAACGCCACGAGGCATCCGCATCGATCGCCACACGGAGCACGGCGCGCGCCGCGGGCGGGGCGACCGCGTCGACTAGGTCGAGCTGTGCGAGGTCGTCGACCATCAGCGTGATGCGCGCCGCCTTCTGCTCGTCGGCGGCGAGTGCGGCGAGGGCCGCGCGATCGACCGACGGATAACCGAGCACGATGTCGTCATGGGTCTCGGCGAGCCAGAGCGCCTCGGGAAGCGTGAACGCGAGGATGCCCTGATAACCCGGCAGCGCGAGCGTGGCATCGAGCACCTCGCGCACCCGGATCGACTTCGACGCCACGCGGATCGGCACCCCGCTCGAGCGCACGACGAGGTCGAGCGCGTTGTGGCGCAACGCGGTCAGGTCGATGGATGCCACGGGCCCCGACACTCCCGCGACGGCGGCGGTGCGCGCGCGCCAATACGAGGCGGCGTTCCGCCACGGTTCGACCGTCTGCGTGGTGCCGCCGGGGGGCGCGGCGAGCAGGTCGATGCTCATGGAATCGGGCTCCTTCGCACGTGAGAGCTTCAGCTTAGATGAGACCGGGTGGCGAGCCGCGTGAGACGGAACGTCACGTCGGATGGGTGCAGGCACCGTGCTCACCCGCCGCAGGTTTCGTAATGGTAGTCGGGGTCGGCGGGGTCGACGAGCTTCGGATCGCGCAGGATCATCGAGGCGGGCCGGCCCGGGTCGTCGCACGCACCCCGGAATCCGTCGACGCCGAGCTCATCGGTGTACTCGATGTCGAGCACGGTCGGATACACGTCGGTGTAGGCGGAGCACTCCTCGAAGCTCATGCACGATTCGGTGACGGCGAAGTCGTAGCCGGCGGCGCGCAGCTCTTCGGTGTGCTCGGCGGTGTTCTTCTGGGCGATCGCGAGACCCGCGGTGTGTGCGACGCGCGCATACTCCGCGGCGAGGGCGAGGTTGGAGCTCGCGCTGTTGACACCGTCGGAACGCAGATACGAGTCGAGGTTGTCTATCTCGACGGCCTGGAAACCATCCTCGGCGCATCCGGTGATCCAGTCCCCCACGATGGCGACGAGGGCGCTGCGCTTTTCGGCCGATGACGTGTCGAAGAGGTATTCGTCAGGCCAACCGGGGTCGGCGAGCGGCGATCCGTCGACGGTCACGAGCAGGTCGGTATGCTCGTCGGCGAACGAGTCGGACTCGCCCGGCTGCGTCTGGAACCCGTTCACGTAGCAGACGTCGTAGCCGGCACCCACGGGCGCTGCCGTGCGGTCGCGCACGACCACCGTCACGCCGGTCGGTGGCGCGTAGGCGCCGCCGAGTTGGTAGTCGAACGCCCCTCCCGGCGGCGGCGCATCGATCTCGCCCGCTGTGGCGGGGGACGCCGGCGAGGCCGCGCCGGAATCTTCCCCTGCCACCACCGACGCGCATGCGGACACGAGCACAAGGAGCAACGCCGCCGCGAGCGCGGCGGCCGTGCGGCCGTGGGTTCGCCTCATCTCAGACCGCATCCCGTGCAAACGATGTCACGCCGCAGCGATGACCGACAGAAGCTCGAGCTTCTGATAGCTCTCACTTCCGGGACTGGCGGTGTAGACGAGCAGCAGGTGCGACTGGTCGGGATCGAGCAGCGTCTGGCAGTCGAGATCGAGGCGCCCCCCGTCGGGATGGAGGAAACTCTTGCCTGCGGCAGGCCGCAGCCCGACCTCGTGGAGCTCCCACAGGGCGCGGAACTCATCGCTTTCACGCAGGAGGGCGTCGACGAGATCAGCGGCGCGCGAATCGGGTCCGCGCCGGACGGCGGCCTCGCGAAGACCCGACACGAAAACGCGGGAAAGATGCTCATGCTCCCCGGGGGCGTAGCGGGAGCGGGTCTCAGGGTCGGTGAACCACCGGTAGCCGAGGCTCCGCGCTCGGCCGGTGTAGCGGGTGAGATCGCCCACGAGAGCGACGCCCATGCGGGTCTGGCGCAGCGTCTCGCCCAGTTCGGTCACGATCTCGGCGGGCGTGTCGTCGAGACGGTCCAGAATGCGCAGCATGCCCGGCGCGATGTGCTGGGTGGTGCCGCTTGCGGATGTCGGCGGCGTGTGACCGGCGAGCCGGTAGAGGTGATCGCGTTCGGGCAACGTCAGGTGAAGCCCCTGCGCGATCGAGCCGATCATCTGCTCCGAAGGCTGCGGACCGCGGGCGCGTTCCAGTCGCGCGTAGTAGCCGGTCGACATGTGACTGAGGGCAGCGACCTCTTCGCGGCGCAATCCGCGCGTACGGCGGCGCTGCCCGCGCGGCAGACCGACGTCGGCGGGTTGCAGAGCCTCGCGCCGAAGGCGGAGGAAATCCGCCCGTGCGGTGCGGTCGATGTCCATGGCATCCCTTTCTTCTGCCCTCCTTTCTACCGTCGCCGCGGTGCACCATCCAGGACCTGCCGATCCCCCGGTGAGAGAGGCGGCCGCCACGGACGCGGTATCCACGGATCGTCAGGCCGTGGATGCCTTCGCGTCGAAGGCGCAGTCTGGTCACCGAGCACCCTCACTCACCCCCTACCCTCCGAAGGAGCCGTCACATGGCACGCCGCATCGAACCCCTCACCCTGCCCGATCTGTCCGGAAAGAGCGTCGTCCTCACCGGCGGCAGCGACGGGATGGGACTCGTCATGGCGACGCAGCTCGCCGCTGCGGGAGCCGACCTCGTCCTGCCGGTGCGGAACGCCCGCAAAGGCGAGGCGGCGATCACGACGATCCGCGAGAGCGCACCGAAGGCGACCGTGTCGCTCCGGTCGCTCGAGCTGTCCTCGCTCTCGTCGGTGGCCGCCCTCGGCGAGACGCTGCGCGATGAAGAGGTACCGATCGACATCTTCATCGGGAATGCCGGCGTCATGAACCCGCCGGCCCGGCAGGTCACCGCAGACGGCTTCGAGCTGCAGTTCGGCACCGACCACCTGGGCCACGTCGCACTGATCGGGCACCTGATGCCGTTGCTCCGGGCCGGTCGTGCCCGCGTCACGCTGCAGGTGAGCATCGCCGCGAACCAGGGCGCGATCAACTGGGACGATCTCAACTGGGAGCGCTCGTACGACAGCATGGCCGCGTACTCGCAGTCGAAGATCGCGTACGGCCTGTTCGGTCTCAAACTCGATCGTCGCAGCAAGGCCGCGGGGTGGGGGATCACCGTCGACCTGTCGCACCCGGGCATCGCGCCGACGAACCTGCTGGCGGCCCGCCCGGAGATCGGTCGAGCGGAACCCGTGCGCTGGCGCCCCCTGATCTCGCTGTTCTCCCGCCTCGGGGTTCTCGGCACCGTCGAAAGCGCGGCGCAACCCGCGCTGATGGCCGCGACCGCGCCGGGTGATCAGGGGGGAAGGTTCTACGGTCCCGACGGCTTCCGCGGGCTCGGCGGCAAGCCCGCCGAACAGACGCTGTACTCGCGCCTGCAGAGCTCTGACGAGGCGCGGCGAGTCTGGGACGTGAGCCAGGAGCTCACCGGGGTGACGTTCCCCGGCGTCTGAGCGTCGCCCGGCGCGATGCGTCAGACTGGGCGGATGCCCCTCTTCGATCACATCGGCGTCAGCGTCAAAGACGTGCCGCGCGCGGTCGTCCAGTTCGACCCGATCCTCACCGCCCTCGGCCTCCAGCGCAGCGACGGGGGCAACGGGGCGTCGTGGTGGGCGGAGGGCGAGACGGAGTTCATCGTGCTGCCGACGCGCGAGGCCGGCGAGCATCGGCACGGCCGGGCAGGATGGCAGCACCTCGCCTTCGCCGTGGACTCGCGGGACGAGGTGGACAGGCTGCATCGCATCGCCGTGGATGCCGGGTGGACGGTCGTCCGCGAGCCGAAGCTGTACCCGCGCTTCAGCGACCGCTACTACGCCTCGTTCGTCGAGGACGACAACGGCATCCGCCTCGAGTTCATGCACAATCCGTCGTAAGACGCCGGAGGCCGGGGGTGTACCCCCGGCCTCCGCCCTCACGCGCGGTCGGCTACTGGACCGCGACGAACACCTCGTCACCGAACATGCCCGGTGTGACCACGAGGACGCCGTCGACGGGGCTCGGCACCTGGATGGCGGTGTTGCCGGTCACCGTCGCGCCCGTGTAAAGCACGCTGGTGGAGTTGATCGCGTCCGGCGCGACCACGAACTTGTCGAGCGCGTTCACCGTGACGCCGCCTCCGGTGACGTACTCGATCTGCACCATCGCCGGGTACTGGCCGTCGGCGTCGTCACCCGTGTACGTGACGGTGTAGTTGATAAGAAGGAACTCCGTACCGGGGTCCGCCTCCTGCGGGTAGCCGTTGGCGGCGTTGATCTGTTCCGCGGCGTTGGGGGTGACGGAGTTGATGACGACCGTCCAGTCGTCATTCGAGAACGCCGTGCCGAGTGCGATAGGGTTCTCGCGCGTGCCGACCTCCGAGTCACCCGCGGCGTCGTCGCCCTTGGTCGACGCGGACGGCGACTCGCTGACCGTGATGTCTCCGCCACTGGCGTCGTCGATCGCGCTGCTGACCGAGGTCGCAACGACCACCATGAACACGATGGCGGCGACGACCGTTCCCACGACCGACAGCACGATGGCCGTGATGCCCTGCCACTTGGCCTTGCCCTTGAGGCACACCGCGACGATGCCGAGGATGAAGCCGATCGGCAGGAGGAGCCACCCGATGATCAGCGCGCCGGGGATGCACGCGAACACGAAGCCCAGGGCCGAGACGACGAGCGCGACGATGC
Source organism: Microbacterium paulum (assembly GCF_015707995.1). Classification (GTDB taxonomy): domain Bacteria; phylum Actinomycetota; class Actinomycetes; order Actinomycetales; family Microbacteriaceae; genus Microbacterium; species Microbacterium paulum. Next base: position 60,290 of record NZ_JAAGRY010000005.1, on the reverse strand, counting down.
CGAGGACGTTGTTGGCGGGCTTGGTGGCGGGCGGGGCGTAAACGGGGTACTGCGGCTGCTGAGTGGACGGCGGCGGGGGTGCGTCGGTCATGGTTCTCCTGTGATGCGGGGAAAGAAACGCCTCGATCGCGCCGCACATCGACGGTTCAATGCCGACACAAAGATGAGACTTCTCCAATGTACTAGGGTCGGCGGACACGCAACCGACAGAAGGCCGGAAAAATGGCTTCGGATCAGGTCTTCGCTCGATGCCCGCCTGCGGGCCTCACATGGCGCATCGTCAAGCGACTCACACGAACCCTTCGTCCACGAGGGTTACCCGATCGCCGGTGATGACGTACGCACCTCGGTGCTCATGCGGTAATCGGGATGACCCGCGCGAATGCGGGGTCGGTGGTGGCGTGGGGGCTGGGCGAAGGCACAATCTCGACGCTACCGCCCGTCGATCGAGTGCCCCCGCTGGGACTCGAACCCAGACTGAAGCGATTTTAAGTCGCCTGCCTCTGCCATTGGGCTACGGGGGCATCAGCCCAGGGTATCCGCCCTCGAGGACGCGAAACCCCGCCGGTCGCGGCGAGGCGCGGCGGGGTTTCGCGAGCTGGAGACACGGGGGCGGCGAGTCGACTGGCTCCGCTCGCTCGATGACCGGGTGGGGTCAGGCCGAGGCATCCGCCTTCTTGACGGGGGCCTTCTTTGCCGCGGCCTTCTTCGCCGGCGCGGCCTTCTCAGCAGCCGAGGCGGATGCCTCGGGGGCCGCAGTGGTCTTCTCGGCCTTCACCGACTTCGGGTCGATCGCCGGGGCTGCGGGGGCAGCCGGCGCCGCCGGAGCAGCCTCGGGCGCTGCCGGTCGCGGGCGCGCGGCGAACTCCTCGAAGAAGTAACGCGGGTTCTGCACGGTCTCGAGCGACACGTTGTCGCGGTGCAGCCAGAAGTTGTGCCACCAGTCGCCGATGACGCGCCACTTGCGCTCCCACGACGGCATGGCCAGGCCATGGTAGGCGCGGTGCGCGCACCAGGCGATGAAACCCTTGAGGGCGATCTTGCCCGACTGGAACACGCCGTTGTAGAGGCCGAGGCCCGCGACGGCCCCGAGGTTGTGGTGGATGTACTGGCGGGGCAGCTCGCCGCGCAGGTCGGCGACGATGTTCTTCGCGAGCAGCTTCGCCTGGCGGACGGCGTGCTGCGCGTTCGGCACGCAATAGCCGCCGACGCCCTTGCCGGTGAGGTCGGGAACGGCGGCGACGTCACCCGCGGCCCAGGCATCCGCCACGATCTCGTCTTCCGAACCGACACGCAGGTCGGCGCGGGTGCGGATGCGGCCACGCTCTTCGACGGGCAGGTCTCCCCCGCGCACGACGGTCGGGTTCGCCATGACACCAGCGGTCCAGATGATCAGGTCGCTCGGGATGACCTCGCCCGTCGACAACTCGACGTTGCCGTCGACGGCACCGGTCACCTGGGTGTCGAGGTGCACGTTGGCGCCGCGCTTGGCGAGATCCTTCAGCACCCACTCGCTCGTCTTCAGCGATACCTCGGGCATGATCCGCCCCATCGCCTCGATGAGGTGGAAGTGCGTGTCGTCGAACTGCAGCTGCGGGTAGTTCTTCAGCAGCGAGGATGCCAGGGCGCGCAGCTCGGCGAACACCTCGATCCCGGCGAAGCCGCCGCCCACGACGACGACGGTGAGCAGCCGGTCACGCTCAGGCCCGGCGGGGAGGTTCGCGGCACGGTCGAAGTTCGAGAGGATGCGGTCACGCACCGCCACGGCCTCTTCGATCCTCTTCAGACCGATCGCGTTCTCGGCGATGCCCGGGATGGGGAACGTGCGAGAGACGGCACCGGCGGTCACGACGATCTGGTCGTAGCTCTCCTGCCACGGCTCGCCGTACTCCGGCGTGATGGTCGCCGTGCGGTGCGCGTGGTCGATGCCGGTGACCTTCGCGGTGATGACGCGCGTCTTCTTCAGGTGACGGCGAAGCCCCACCACGGCGTGGCGCGCCTCGATCTCGCCGGCGGCGACCTCGGGCAGGAAGGGTTGGTAGGTCATGTAGGGCAGCGGGTCGACGATCGTGACCTCGGCCTCACCCTTGCGCAGGTGCTTCTCGAGCTTCCATGCGGTGTAGAAACCGGCGTAGCCACCGCCGACGACGAGGATCTTGGGAACCGTGCGACCGACCGTGGAATCGGCAGTGCTGGACGCTGTGTGAGTCACAGGTGGAAGTACTCCTTGGATGGGCGACTCGGAGTACGAGGTGCGCGCTCCGATCTGATGCGCCGGGCAGCAGCAGTGACACCGAGCGCCACCAGTATAGCCGCCAGGGTCCCGGCTATGAGCGGCACCGTGCCGTAGCGCAGGGTGTCGGCGGTGGGCAGCAGGGGCGAGCGCGCGTCGACCCGGTCGGCCGCCGGCAGGTCGGGCAGGGTGACCGGCGATGACGACGGCTGCGGCGCCGGGTCGACGTCGGCGCGCCGGTACAGGCGCACCCATTCCTTCAGGGTCATGCCGAGCGGGCTGCTCGAGACGGATGCCACGTTGGCGCTCACGGCCGCCGCGGCATCCACCAGGCCGTAGCCGTACTTCGGGTCGGGGCTCGCCGTCGCGGCGGCCGCGGGCCGCGCCGTGCGGATGATGCGGTTGATGACGTTGTCGGCGTCGAGTTCGGGGTGCGCCGAGCGCACGAGCGCAGCGATGCCCGCGACGATCGGCGCGGCGCCGCTCGTGCCGTTCCAGACCACCAACTGCCCGTCGGCCGAGACGCCCAGGAGCTCCTCGCTCGGGGCCGAGATGCCGATCGTGATGCCCTGCGTGGATGCCTCTTCGCTCGCCTGCCCGGCACGGTTGACGCCACCCACGGTCAGCACTCCCGGGATCGTCGCGGGCGCGCCGACTTCGTCGGTGCCGCTGCCCTTGTTGCCGGCGGCGACGATCACGACGACGTCGTGGTCGAACGCGTACTGGAAGGCGCTGTCCCAGCTCTGATCCCACGACAGGGTGTTCGTCGTGAACGACAGGTTGATGATGTCGGCGCCGTTGTCGACCGCCCAGCGCATGGCGCTCGCCACCTGCTCGACGAACGGCACCGACGACGAGGCGCCGAACCCGATCGAGATCGACAGCAGCTGCGCCTCGGGCGCGACCCCGATCATGCCGGTGTCGGCGCCCGTGCCGCGGGAGGCCGCGAGCGAGGCCACCCAGCTGCCGTGATTGGAGTCGACCGCACCCACCGGGAGGCGGCCGTCGGAGGCGCCCACTCCCGAGAAGTCGGCACCGCCCGCGACGGCCCCCGCGAACTCGACCGGTGAACGGCCGATGCCGGTGTCGATGATCGCGATCGTCGAGCCTTTGCCGCGCGTCGTCTGCCAGGCCGTCCGCACCCCGTACTCGTCGAGCCAGTATTCCGCGGCGCGCGCGGGGTCTTGCGCCGCTGCCCCGACTCCCGGTGAGGGCGTCGGGTCGACGGTGGGCACGAAGGTCGCCCCCGTCAGGAGTGCGGCGATCGCGATTGTGAGCGGGACGAGGGCGAGACGCCCCACGCGGCGGGGGGTGACGGTCACCCGGCCTCCCGCGGCTGCGCACACGTGCACCGCTCGGCCGACCAGTCGCCGCGCGCGAGCGCGAGGTCGCCGATCGGATTGACCCCCGGCCCCGCCGCGAGCGCGTGCCCGGCGAGGGCGTGCAGGCATTTGACGCGCGTCGGCATGCCTCCCGCCGACACCCCCTCGATCTCGGGCACCTCGCCGTAGACGGCCCGGTCGGAGAGGTACGCCTCGTGGGCGGCGCGATAGGCGGCCGCGACCTCGGCATCCGTTTCGAGCAGTTCGGTGAACTCGCGCATCACCTGCCCCGCTTCGAGGGCCGACATGGCCGCGGTCGCACCGGGGTGGGTCAGGTAGTAAAACGTCGGGAACGGCGTGCTCCCCGCCGACTCGGGCAGCCGCGGCTCGGTCGCGACGACCGTCGGGTTGCCGCACACGCAGCGTGCCGCGATGCCCACGACGCCGCGCATCGGCCGGCCGAGCTGCTCGCGCATGACCTCGAGATCGGCGTCGGTCGCGGGACTCAGCGTGGGGTGGGGCACGCCTCAAGGGTAGCGGGGCGGGCTGACGAACGGCTGATCGGGCGCCGATCTCACGGAGTGGTCGGTGTCGGGTCGACCGCCTCGTCGCCCGTGGTCGACGGCCCGGTCGCCGTCTGCGTGAGCCCCGCGGTGGTCACCGAGCGCACGAACTGCGCCATCCAGTCCGACCGGGTCTCGTGCACGTCCTCGCTCACCGGGTTCTGGTCGAGCGGGATCGACGCGGGCGGCAGGTCGTCGTCGACGAGATAGACGACCTCGCCGGGGCGCACGTAGTACAGCCGCGCGCGGGCCTGCGAGGTGACGTACGCCGGGTCGGCCCACCGCTGCTTCTGCTGCTCGAGGGTCGCGACCTGGTCGGTGGTCAACTGCACCGACTGCTCGAGCGCCGCGATCTGCTGGCGCTGCGACAGATAGGTGCCCACCGTCGGCACGAGCACGAATACGGCGAGGACGACGAGCCCGAGCATGATCGCCGTGAAGGCCGAGAACCGGATGCCACCGGCCCACTCCCGCACGTCGACGGTGCGGCGCTCGCGCGCTCCACCCGTCACCTCCTGCTCGGAGGAACGGGAAAGGGGAGCCGTAGGTCTTCTCACGGCTCCCCTTTCGTCAGCGTCTCAGCGGCGCATCAGCCCTTGTAGCGGCGGAAGGCGGCGCGACCGGCGAACGTCGCCGCGTCACCCAGCTCTTCTTCGATGCGCAGAAGCTGATTGTACTTCGCGACGCGCTCCGACCGAGCGGGCGCGCCGCTCTTGATCTGGCCCGAGTTCACCGCGACGACGAGGTCGGCGATCGTGGTGTCTTCGGTCTCGCCCGAACGGTGCGAGAACATCGAGGTGTACCCCGAACGGTGCGCGAGGTCGACGGCGTCGAGCGTCTCGGACAGCGTGCCGATCTGGTTGACCTTGACGAGCAGCGAGTTCGCGACACCGAGGTCGATGCCCTTCGCGAGGCGGGCGGGGTTCGTGACGAACAGGTCGTCGCCGACCAGCTGCACCTTGTCGCCGAGGCGCGCGGTGAGCTTCTGCCAGTTGTCCCAGTCTTCTTCGTCGAGTGCGTCTTCGATCGTGACGACGGGGAACGAGTCGACGAGGTCGGCGTAGTAGTCGATGAGCTGGTCGGGCGTCCAGTCCTTGCCGTCCATGTGGTAGACGCCGTCGTTGTAGAACTCGCTCGCGGCGACGTCGAGGCCCACGCCCACCTGGGCGCCGGGGGTGAAGCCGGCCTTCTCGATCGCCTTGATGAGGAACTCGAGCCCCTCGCGGTTGCTGGGCAGGTCGGGGGCGAAGCCGCCCTCGTCGCCGAGGCCGGTGTTGAAGCCGGCCGACTTCAGCTCGCCCTTCAGCACGTGGTAGATCTCGGTGCCCCAGCGCAGCGCCTCGGAGAACGTCTCGGCACCGTAGGGCGCGAGGAAGAACTCCTGGAAGTCGATGCCGTTGTCGGCGTGCTCGCCACCGTTGATGACGTTGAACAGCGGAACGGGCAGCACGTGCGCGTTGGGTCCGCCCACGTAGCGGAAGAGGGGCAGGTCCGCCGCGTCCGCGGCGGCCTTCGCGACCGCGAGCGAGACGCCGAGGATGGCGTTCGCGCCGCAGCGGGACTTGTTCTCGGTGCCGTCGGTGGCGATGAGGATCTCGTCGATGACGCGCTGCTCACTGGCATCCACCCCCTCGATCGCGGGGCCGAGCTCGTCGATGACCGCGGCCACGGCCTTGAGCACGCCCTTGCCGCCGTAGCGGCTCTTGTCGCCGTCGCGCAGCTCGTACGCTTCGAACGCGCCGGTGGATGCGCCGGAGGGGACGGCCGCCCGCTGGACGATTCCGTCGTCGAGGAGCACCTCCACTTCGACGGTCGGGTTGCCACGCGAATCCAGGATCTCGCGTGCGCCTACAGCCTCGATCAGTGCCACAGGGGACTCCTTGCTTGTGGAGGATGAATCTCGGAGCGTCGTCGGTCCACGTCCGAGCATAGTGATCCGGATGCCGCGGTCACAGGGGCCTCGCCGGATCAATGCCGCATCTCGCGCACCCGCCGCGCCTGCCGGTCACACGAGCACCGCGAGGGCGAAGCCGTCCCACCCCTTGGCATCCCACGTCTGCACCGCGGTCGCATCGAACCGGGGATCGTCGCGCAGCATCGCCAGGCCCGCGCGTACCCCCGTGACCTGCGCGCTGTCGTCTTCCGCGTCGACGATGCGGCCGCCCCGCACAACGTTGTCGACGATGACGAGCGCCCCGCGCCGACCGAGGCGCGCGGCCTGGTCGAGGTAGAACGTGTTCGACTCTTTGTCGGCGTCGATGAACACGAGATCGAACGGCGCCTCGTCGGCGAGGGTCGGCAGCACGTCGACGCCGCGCCCGATTCGGATGTCGACCCGCTCCCCCACGCCCGCCCGGTCGATACTCGCCCGCGCCACGGCGGCATGTCGCGGTTCGGCCTCGATCGTCACGACCCGCCCGTCCTCGGGCAGGGCGCGCGCGAGCCAGATCGTCGAGTAGCCGCCGAGCGTGCCGATTTCGAGAACCCGCCGCGCGCCCGTCGCCCGCGCGAGCAGGTGCAGCAGCTTGCCGTTCGTGGGTGCGACCTCGATGGCGGGCAGTCCCGCCGCCCTCTGGTCGGCGATCGCCCGATCGAGCGCGGCGTCTCGACCGACGAGGGTGTCGACCAGATAGCGGTCGACGGCACGCGCGGTCTCGGGTGTCAGCTCTGACATGGGGTCAGCCAAGCGGGGCACGGGCGGCGAGTCAAGCCGCGCGCGCCTCACCCCGCGGCGCGGGCGCGGGCGGCGAGGCCGTCGAGCAGCGCCGCGCCGGTCTCGGCGTCGTCGACCGTGACGGTGAAGATCTTGCCGTTCGTGCGCGTGACGCGGATGCCGGGGCCCGTGCGCAGCACGACGCCGAACCCGCTGCCCGGAGCCCAGCGCAGTCCCCAGCCGCCGAACTCGCCCATCGGGCTGACGAGCACCGCCTCTGCCCGGGCGATGTCGGCGAGCGCGATGTGCACGCGCGGCAGCCCGACGACCGACGTCACGGACAGCCCGTCATCGTCGACGCGCACGTGGAAGGCGATCGACGACACCACGACGACCACCGCGAGGACGGTCACGGCGATCAGCAGCACCACGGCCCAGGCCGGCGCCGCTCCGCCGGACGTGAGGGCCGTCACGAGGGTCATGAGCACGAGGAGTGCGATCGCCCCGACGAGGATCATGATCGCTCCGCGCGACAGCGTGGTGCGCTGCTGCCAGGGACCGCGTGAATCGGTGTCGGGCTTTCGGCCGGGCGCCGCGAGCACGGTCACCCGGTACGGTTCGTCGGGCTGCGCGAACCAGCCGGCGACGAAGGCGGCGATCGCCGCACCGAACGAGCACAGCACCGCCGGGATCGCCGACGGCCCGTCGGCCGCTTCGAGCAGCCCCGCCTGCATCACGAGCGTCCACGTGCCGAGGACGCACATCATCGTCGATACGGCGAGGGCCACCGCCCCGAGCAGGCGGTAGGTCGTGCCGCGGTCGCCGCGACGCAGCCCCGCGAGGGCCGATGCCGCGATCACGAGCGGCAGCCCGAACCCGATCGCCGCCGTCAGCACGGGGACGATCCACGCGGGACCGAAGCCGTCGGGTGAACCGCTCGCGCCCCAGTGGATCGCCACCGGGTCGGGCAGCGCAGGAAGGGCGAGCACCTGTACCGCGAGAGCGACCGCGACGAGCACCGCCGGCAACGTCACGGCGACCAGCGTGAAGCGGCGTACAGCGAGCGGCCGACTCACGAGACGGCGTCGACGGCCGCCTGCACGCGCCGCTCGCGGGTTGCGGGCTGCTTCGCCTCGACGATGCCGCGCACGAACTCCTTGCGGCGCGACGGCGACAGCGCGTCGAAAGCCGCACGGGCTCCGGCGACATCGAGGGCGGATGCCAGGTCGGTGGGGACCTCGATCACGCGATCGTCGGCATCGAGCTCGATCTCGGCGTCGACCGTGTCGCCGATCTCGACCCCCAGCTCGGCGCGGGCGGCCTTCGACAGGCCGACGAGGTTCTTGCCGCCCATCACCCCCAGCCGCAGTCGGGCCTCATGATCGCCGATGCGCACCCGCACGGCGGCGCGCTTGCCGCCGCCGAGTTCGTCGACCTGCGCGTCGGTGAGTTCGATCGCCGTCGCGGGTCCATGGGCGGGCAGGGTCGTGCGCACGTGCAGGGTCATGCTTGGCATGATGCCTCACCGCGGTGGCCGGCGCGAGGGCTCAGCTCAGCGGTTTGAGGTCGAGACTCTCGGCGTTCTGGCCTGCGGCGACCGTCGCGAACGAGGTGTAGCCGTCGGCGGCGGCGCGCTCGAGGAGCGCCTTCAGGTTCTTCGTGCGCTGCTCGAGGCGCACGCGCGACCCGTCCGCGACGAGCGCCGCTTTGAGCGCCGCCAGCTCGGCGAGCGGCACGTCGCGGTCGTGCACGAGCACGACGGCCTCTGCCGCATCGTCCACCCCGGCCTCGAGCAGATCGACGATGCGCTCGAAGCCGATCGAGAACCCGACCGCCGGCACGTCTTGCCCGAGGAACCGGCCGATCATGCCGTCGTAACGACCGCCGCCGCCGAGCGAGTAGTCGACGCTCGGGTGGACGAGCTCGAAGATCGTTCCCGTGTAGTACCCCATCCCCCGCACGAGGAACGGATCGAACGCGATCGGCAGCGTGAAGTACGGCTGCGGGATGCCCCGGGCACGGCCCACCGCGTCGCCGAGGGCGACGAGGTCGGCGACCACCTCGTCGGGCGCCCCGTCGGGAAGGGCTTTGCGGATCGCGCCCTCGCCGAACGCGCGCAGTTCGAGCGTCTGCGGACGACGCAGGAACGCCTCGAACGCGTCGACGGCCGCCGGCGTGGCATCCCGCTCGCGCAGCTCTGCCACCACGCCCTCGGGGCCGAGCTTGTCGAGCTTGTCGATCGTGATCAGCACGCCGGGGCGCTCATCTTCGGCGAATCCGAAGTGTCCGAGCATCCAGTCCAGCACACGGCGGTCGTTCAGGCGCACGGTCGCGCCCTCGAGGCCCAGGGCGTCGACGGCGTCGAGCGTCGCGACGATCAGCTCGGCCTCAGCGCGCCCCGTCGCGTCGCCGATGATGTCGATGTCGCACTGCACGAACTGGCGGTACCGGCCCTTCTGGGGCCGTTCGGCGCGCCATACCGGCGCCATCTGGATCGAGCGGAACACCGTCGGCAGCTGCGCGCGGTTGGTGGCGTAGAACCGGGCGAGCGGCACGGTCAGGTCGTAGCGCAGCCCCAGGTCGGAGAGCCGAGACGGCTGGTCGGCCGCCGCGGCGATGGCCTCGGCATCCAGCCCGCGCTTCAGGACGTTGAACGCGAGCTTCTCGTTGTCGCCGCCGATGCCGGCGTGCAGGCGGTCGTAGTCCTCCATCACGGGCGTCTCGATCTCGTCGAAACCGTGCGCGCGGTAGCGCTCGCGGATGACGGCGAGCACGCGCTCACGACGGGCCTTGTCGGCGGGGAGGAAGTCGCGCATGCCGCGCGGCGGGTTCACAGATGCCACCCCGTCAGTATTCCAGGTCGCCTTCCGGCGCCGGTCCCGCGGGGGCGTGTGCAGAACTCCTCCGATCCGAGCCGATCAGAGCCGTGGCGACGATCACACGAGCCGACCCGCGACGAATCGGAGGAGTTATGAACGCTCGGCGCCGCGCACATCGCCCTCGAGCGTGCGGATCGCGCCGCGCAGGGCCCGGTCGGCGTCCCACCCGCGCTCGCGCGCGAGCGCGACGAGTCCGAGCAGCGCCTCCCCCAGCTGCGCCTCCGACGCAGACGCAGCGTCGGCCGGAGTGCGGACGACGCCGACCTGCGCGGCGCGGCCGAGGAGCTTCTGCGCGAGCGCGAGCGACGGCATGTGCGGCGACACGCCGTCGAGCACCGACCGGCGCTCGCGCTTCTCGGCCGCCTTCGCCGCGTTCCAGTGCACGAGCACCTCGTCGGGGGTCGTCGCGACAGCGTCCGCGAACACATGCGGATGCCTGCGCACCATCTTCTCGGTGAGTCCTTCCGCGACGTCGTCGATGGTGAACGGGTCGTCGGCGTCCTCCGCAGCGACGGCGGCGTGGAAGAGCACCTGCCAGAGCAAATCTCCGAGTTCTTCGCGCAGGTCCGCGCGCGTTCCGGTCTCGACCGCGTCGATGAGCTCCGCCGACTCCTCGACGAGGTACGGCACCAGGTCGTCGTGGGTGATCCGCTGGGACCACACGCAGCGCTCGCGCACCGCCCGCATCGCCTCCGCCGCCCGCCGCAGCGGGTCGTCGGACGGGGACTCGGCGCCGAACGGCTCGTTCACGGGGCGACCTCCTCGGCGGGAGACCCACCCGCCCGCTCGAGGCGACGATAGTGCCGCGCACGCCACGACACGAGCACGCTCGCCAGCACGAGCGCGACCATCGACCCGGTGAGGACGCCGAGGATCGCCTCGTCGCGCAGCAGCGCGTCGCCCGCGAACGCGAGCTCCGACAGCAGCAGCGACACCGTGAATCCGATGCCCCCGAGCGCTCCCGCCGCGAGCAGGTCCGAGAACGGCAGGGCGGGTACGGCGCCCTTCTCGCGCCCGAGCCGCAGCGCGACCCAGCCGAACAGCGAGATGCCGATGAGCTTGCCGATCGGCAGCGCCGCGGCGACACCCCAGAACGCGGGCTGCAGCTGCGACGGCGAGACGGCGGGGATCACGACGAGCGCCGCCGAGAAGGCGAACAGCGGCAGCACGAGGCCGTTCACCCACGGTTCCAGCACGTGCCGAGCGCGCAGCGCCGGGTACTGGGCCATCGCGAGACCCAGGGCCACCCCGGCGATCGTCGCGTGCACGCCCGAGGCGTACGTGAACGCCCACGCGAGCACGGCGATGAGGACGAGGGCGATCGTGAGCGGCACACGGGCGGGCCCGTCGAGCTGGCGGCTCAGGATGCCGAACAGGACCACCAGCGCGGCGGCGATCGCGAGCATGACGAGATTCACGTCGCTCGTGAACAGCACCGCGATGAACACGATCCCGACGATGTCGTCGAGGATCGCGAGCGCCAAGAGGAAGATCCGCAGCGCCGACGGCAGGCCCCTACCGAACACCGCGAGCACACCGAGCGCGAAGGCGATGTCGGTCGCCGTCGGCACCGGCCATCCCGACGCGCTGTCGGTGCCGGCGGCGAACAGCAGGAAGATCGCGATGGGCACGAGGATGCCACCGGCGGCGGCGATCGCGGGCTGCGTTGCCTTTCCGGCCGAGTTCAGCTCGCCGCTCGTCAGCTCGAACTGCAGCTCCACCGCCACGACGAAGAAGAAGATCGCGAGCAGTCCGTCTTTGATCCAGTGCTCGACCGAGAGCTCGAAGACCCCCGGGATGCCGAGGTACACGTGCATCGCACTGTCGACCGCGGGGCCCGCCGGGCTGTTCGCGACGACGAGGCCGAGCGCCGCGGCGACGAGGAGGATGACGGCGGGGAAACGGTCGGATCGGAGCAGGCTCATGCCTCTGCTTTCGGGGTCGGGGAACAGAAACGCCGACCAGGCTTCCCGGCACACCCTGACCCATCGTAACGCGTGACACAGCCGAAACAGGCGGGCGTTAGCGTGGGGGGATGCGAGAACTGACCCGCACCGAAGCCATCGACCTCGTCGGGCGCTACGAAGCCGAGCAGGAACTGCCCGAGAGCATGCGTGCCGACGTGCGCATGCTCGGCGCTCTGCTCGGCCGCGTGCTGCGCGAGAGCGGGTCGCCGGGCCTGTACGAGGACGTCGAGCGGCTGCGGCAGGCGACGATCGCCGCCTACACCGACGAGTCGGACGAAGCGTTCGAGCGAGCCGCCTCGATCGCCGAGTCGTTCTCCATCGCGCGCGCCGACGAGGTCGCCCGCGCCTTCACGGTGTACTTCCACCTCGTGAACCTCGCCGAGGAGCACCAGCGCGTACGCGTTCTGCGCGAACGCGACGGCCGGCCCGAGAAGGAGGATGCCGCGGATTCGGTCGCCGCCGCGTTCGTGCGCCTGGCCGCCGAGGTCGGCGACGACACGGCGCTGAAGCGTCTGCAGGCGCTGAGGTTCCACCCCGTCTTCACCGCCCACCCGACCGAGGCCCGCCGTCGCGCGGTCTCGACGAGCATCCGTCGCCTCGTGAACCTGCTCAGCGAGCACGACGCGTCGCTGCGGGGCGGTGCCGACGAGCGCCGCGCCGAGCGCCGCATGCTCGAAGAGATCGACACGCTGTGGCGCACCGCTCCCCTGCGCGCCGAGAAGCCGACGCCCGTCGACGAGGTGCGCGCCATCATGGCCGTCTTCGACGAGACGCTCTACACCGCCGTGCCGCATGTCTACCGCCGCGTCGACGACGCCCTGCAGGGACCCGCCGCCGGCAGCCGCGCCCCCGTCGTGCGGCCGTTCGTACGCCTGGGCACGTGGGTGGGCGGCGACCGCGACGGCAATCCGTTCGTCACGGCATCGATCACCAAGAAGGCGGCCGGTATCGCCGCCGAGCACATTCTGCTCGGCCTCGAGAACTCGGCGAACCGCATCGCCAAGACCCTCACCCTCTCGGCCGACACGACGGTGCCGAGCCCGGCGCTCGACTCCCTGCTGCAGCGCTTGTCGTCGGCCGACGAAGACGGCGCAGCCGACGCCGCCAAACGGGCCACGGGCGAGCCGCACAAGCGTGCGATACTGCTCCTCACGCGACGCATCTCGGCCACTCGGCGCCGCGACGCCGATCTCGCTTACCGCGATCCCGCGCACCTGCTCGCAGACCTCCGGGTCGTCCAGGACTCGCTCGTCGCCGCCGGCGCACCGCGCCAGGCCTACGGACACCTCCAGCAGCTCATCTGGCAGGTCGAGACCTTCGGCTTCCACCTCGCGGAGCTCGAGGTGCGCCAGCACTCCGCGGTGCACGCGAAGGTGCTCGCCGAGTGCATCGCGGCGCGGGACGAGGGCGCCGCCCTGAGCACGCAGGCCGAAGAAGTGCTCGACGTCTTCCGCACGATCGCGCAGATCCAGCACCGCTACGGCCCCGGCGCCGCGGGGCGCTACATCGTCTCTTTCACCCAGTCGGCGAACGACCTCGCGACCGTGCACGAGCTCGCCCGCTTCGCGGCGGGCCCCGGCGGCACGGCGCCGGTACTCGACGTGATCCCGCTGTTCGAGACGTTCGCCGACCTGCAGGCGGCGCCCGCCATCATGGCCGAGATCATCGACCACCCCGACTTCGCCGCGCGGATGGATGCCACGGGCCGGCGCCTCGAGGTCATGCTCGGCTACTCCGACTCGTCGAAGGACGTCGGGCCGGTCGCCGCGAACCTCGCCCTGTACGAAGCGCAGGCGAAGATCGCCGCGTGGGCGCAGGACGAAGGCATCCAGCTCACCCTCTTCCACGGCCGCGGCGGCGCTCTCGGGCGCGGCGGCGGCCCCGCGAACTCGGCGATCCTCGCGCAGCCGCCGCACTCGGTCGACGGCAGGTTCAAGCTCACCGAGCAGGGCGAGGTCATCTTCGCGCGGTACGGCGACCCGAACATCGCGATGCGCCACATCGACCAGGTCGCCGCGGCGGTGCTCCTGGCATCCGCCCCCTCGATCGAGTCGCACAACCGCGAGGCCGCCGAACGCTACGCCGACGTCGCCGCGACGATGGACCGCGCGTCGCGCGAGCGGTTCTTCGCGCTCGTGAAGGCCGACGGCTTCGCCCCGTGGTTCGCGACCGTGACCCCGATGGAGGAGATCGGCCTGCTCGCACTCGGCTCGCGCCCGGCCCGCCGCGGGCTCTCGGTCGAATCCCTCGAGGACCTGCGCGCGATCCCCTGGGTCTTCGCCTGGTCGCAGGCGCGCATCAACCTGGCCGGCTGGTTCGGGCTCGGCACCGCGCTCGACGCCGTCGGCGACATCGACGTGCTGCGCCGCGCCTACGACGAATGGCCCCTCTTCCGCACCGTCATCGACAACGTCGGCATGAGCCTCGCGAAGGCCGACGACCGCATCGCGCGGCGCTACCTCGATCTCGGCGACCGGGCGGACCTCGGCGACCTCGTCGCCGAGGAGATGGCCCTGACCAAGCGCTGGGTCATCGCCATCGCCGGGGGCGACGACCTGCTCGCGAACAAGCCCGTGCTGCAGCGCGCCGTGAAGATGCGGAGCCCCTACGTCGACGCCCTGTCGCTCCTGCAGCTGCGCGCCCTGCGGACGCTGCGCACCGGCGACGTGCCGGAGGAGGACCTTCCCGGCTGGCAGCGGCTGCTGCTGCTCTCGGTCTCGGGGGTTTCGGCCGGACTGCAGAACACCGGGTGAGCCCGGCCAGACGGCGCTCCGCCGGCGGACGCCCGCGCCGCGGGTGGGCGCGGCGTCAGTCGAGGCGCCCGTCGCGGGCGTGGCGTGCGAGGGCGGCGCCGTAACGCTCGGTGAGCTGGATCATCAGGTCGGGCGTGTCACGGTCGAGGCCGAACACGTAGCCGGGGAAGTCGAGATCTTTCTGCAGCGCCCAGATCTCGTCGTGCCGGTCGGGTGAGAACACCTGCGCCGGATCGCCGACCGCGATCCAGCCGATCGGCACGACCGACTCGGGCGGCAGCACCGTGCGCAGGTGCACGATCGCCCCGATGCGCACTTCGCTGCGCTCCCCGATCCGCGCACCGTTGAACACCCGGGTGCCGGTCGCGAGGAACACCTCGTCGCCCACCGTCGCGCCCGACAGGCTCGCCGTGGGCCCCACGAGAACGTGCGAGCCGATGTGGACGGGGTTCGCGGCGCTCGCGCGGATGAGGGCGTTCTCCATCACGATGACGTGTTCGCCGAGGGTGATCGGGCCGCCTTCCGCCGTCAGCACGGCGCCGTGCAGCACCTGACATCCGGCGCCGATCGTGACGTCGCCCGAGATCACGGCCGTCGGCGCGACGACCGCGCCCGGGTGGATGCGGGGCTGCGCCCCGAGGTGCTCGAACTGCATGGTGGACCTCCTCGGCCGTCGCCACGACGGGCCTCCACGGCCCAGCGTAGGGCGGCGATGTCACACGCGTCGAGGGCGCACGGCGGCGCCGTTAGGGTGAAACAGGCCGCGCCACCCGGGCCGGCGGCCGGAAAGCTCCACCGTGACAGATACCCTCACCGCCCTCCCCGCCTCCGTCGCCGACGTCTTCGAGACCGTCACCGCCCGCAACCCCCACGAGCCCGAGTTCCAGCAGGCCGTGCACGAGGTGCTGCACTCGATCGCACCGGTCGTGGAGAGGCATCCGGAATTCTCCGACGCGGGGATCGTGGAACGCCTCGTCGAGCCGGAGCGTCAGATCATGTTCCGCGTGCCGTGGGTCGACGACGCCGGGCAGGTGCGGGTGAACCGCGGGTATCGCATCCAGTTCTCGTCGGTGCTCGGCCCGTACAAGGGCGGGCTGCGCTTTCACCCGAGCGTCAACCTCTCGATCATCAAGTTCCTCGGCTTCGAGCAGATCTTCAAGAACGCGCTGACCGGTCAGGGCATCGGCGGCGCGAAGGGCGGCAGCGACTTCGACCCGCACGGCCGGTCGGATGCCGAGATCATGCGCTTCTGCCAGTCGTTCATGAGCGAGCTCTACCGGCACCTCGGCGAGCACACCGACGTTCCGGCAGGCGACATCGGCGTCGGCGGGCGCGAGATCGGGTTCCTCTTCGGCCAGTACCGCAAGATCACGAACCGCCACGAGTCGGGCATGTTCACCGGCAAGGGCGTGCAGTGGGGCGGCGCCGAGGTGCGCACCGAGGCGACCGGGTACGGCGCGGTGTTCTTCGCCGAAGAGATGCTGCGCGTGCGCGGCGAGTCGCTCGCGGGCAAGCGCGTCGGGGTCTCGGGTTCGGGGAACGTCGCGATCTACGCGATCGCGAAGGCCCGTCAACTGGGCGCGGTGCCGGTCACCGCCTCCGACTCGTCGGGGTACGTCGTCGACGACGACGGCATCGACGTCGACCTGCTCCGTCAGCTCAAAGAGGTCGAGCGCGCCCGCATCTCGGAGTACGCGGCACGCCGCCCGTCCGCGCGGTTCGTCGAGAGGGCACGGCCGTGGGAGGTCGCCGTCGACATCGCGATCCCGGCTGCCACCCAGAACGAGCTCGACGAAGACGACGCGCGCGCCCTCATCGCCGGCGGGGTGCTCGCGGTCGCCGAGGGCGCCAACATGCCCTCGACGCCGGGCGCCGTGGCCGCGCTGCAAGAGGCCAGTGTGCTGTTCGGCCCCGGCAAGGCGGCCAACGCGGGCGGTGTGGCGACGTCGGCGCTCGAGATGAGCCAGAACGCGTCACGGCAGCGGTGGAGCTTCGACGACAGCGAGCAGAAGCTGCGCGAGATCATCGCCGACATCCACGGGGCGGCCTTCGATGCCGCCGGGCGGTACGGGCGCCCGGGCGACTACGTCGCGGGGGCGAACATCGCCGGCTTCGAGCGCGTCGCGCACGCGATGCTCGCCCAGGGCGTCATCTGAGCCCTGCCCGACAGGTGGCCTGATCGCTGCGCCGCGCCGGCGCGGCGGTCAGGCCTCGGCGGCGGGTTCGGGCAGGGGGAACAGCTGGTCGAGCAGCTGCTCGACCCAGGCGATCAGGTCGGTATCGGCGAGCGGCTCGCCGCCCGCGTTCGGGAGCGGCACGACCATCGCCTCTCCCCCGGCGAGCACCTTCGACTTCGGGTACAGCCGCTGCAGCCGCACGCGCAGCGAGTCGGCCGCCGGCGCGGGCGCGACGCGCAGGTTCGGCCCCATCGCCACGACATCGGTCAATTGCGATTGCGCGGCGCGCCGGCGCAACCGCGCGATGCGGAAGAGTCCCTCGACCTCGGCCGGCGCCTGGCCGTAGCGGTCTTCGAGCTCTTCGCGCACGAGATCGATCGCGTCGCCGCCGGACGCGGGCGCGGCGGTGAGCGAGGCGGCGGCCGACAGCTTCTGGTACGCCTCGAGGCGCAGCCGTTCGCTGTCGATGTAGGTCTCGGGAAGGCGCGCGTCGACCGGCAGCTCGAGCCGCAGCTCTTGCGGTCCGTCGACCTCGTCGCCGCGGAATGTCGCGACCGCCTCGCCGATCATGCGCAGGTAGAGGTCGAAGCCGACGCCGGCGATGTGCCCCGCCTGCTCGGCGCCGAGCAGGTTGCCGGCGCCGCGGATCTCGAGGTCTTTCAGCGCCACCTGCATGCCCGAGCCGAGGTCGTTGTTGACCGCGATCGTCTCGAGCCGGTCGGCCGCCGTCTCGGAGAGCGGTGTGAGGTCGTCGTAGAGGAAGTACGCGTACGCCCGCTCGCGAGCGCGCCCGACGCGCCCGCGCAGCTGGTGCAGCTGGCTGAGTCCGTACTTGTCGGCGCGGTCGATGATGATCGTGTTCGCGTTCGAGATGTCGAGCCCCGTCTCGACGATCGTCGTCGAGACGAGCACGTCGTACTTGCGCTCCCAGAACCCGTCGACGACCTCTTCGAGGGCGTGCTCGCCCATCTGTCCGTGCGCGACCGCGATGCGCGCCTCGGGCACGAGTTCGGCCAGGTGCGCGGCGACGCGCTGGATCGACTGCACCCGGTTGTGCACGTAGAACACCTGTCCCTCGCGCAGCAGCTCGCGCCGGATCGCGGCGGCGATCTGCTTGTCGCTGCGCGCGCCGACGTACGAGAGGATCGGATGCCGGTCCTCGGGCGGCGTCTGCAGGGTCGACATCTCACGGATGCCGGTGACCGCCATTTCCAAGGTGCGGGGAATGGGGGTCGCGCTCATCGCGAGGATGTCGACGTTGGTCTTGAGCTTCTTCAAGGCATCCTTGTGCTCGACGCCGAACCGCTGCTCCTCGTCGATGATCATGAGGCCGAGGTCTTTGAAGATGACCTTCTCGGTGAGGATGCGGTGCGTGCCGATGACCATGTCGACGGTGCCGTCGGTGAGCCCCGCGAGCGTGTCGCGGGCTTCTTTGTCGGTCTGGAAGCGCGAGAGCGCGCGCACCTTCACGGGGAACCCGGCGAAGCGCTCGGTGAAGGTCTCAAGGTGCTGCTTGACGAGCAGCGTCGTCGGCACGAGCATGGCGACCTGCTTGCCGTCTTGAATCGCCTTGAACGCGGCGCGCACGGCGACCTCGGTCTTGCCGAAGCCGACGTCTCCCGACAGCAGGCGGTCCATCGGGATGGGCCGCTCCATGTCGGCTTTGATCTCGTCGATCGTCTGCAACTGGTCGGGCGTCTCGGCGAACGGGAAGGCCTCTTCGAGCTCGCGCTGCCACGGCGTGTCGGGCCCGAACGCGTAGCCTTTCGCCGACATGCGCGCCGAGTAGAGCTTGACGAGCTCGACGGCGATGTCGCGCACGGCCTTTCGCGCCTTGCCCTTCGCCGCCGCCCAGTCGCTGCCGCCCATCTTCGACAGGGCCGGCGCGTCGCCGCCGACGTATTTGCTCAGCAGGTCGAGCTGATCGGTGGGGACGAACAGCTTGTCGCCCGGGTGCCCGCGCTTGGACGGCGCGTATTCGAGCACGAGGTACTCGCGGGTGGTCTTCACCGCGTTCCGTCCACCCGACGACACCTCGCGCTGCACGAGCTCGACGAAGCGCCCGATGCCGTGCGTGGAGTGCACGACGACGTCGCCCGCCTTCAACTGCAGCGGGTCGACGACGTTCCGCCGCCGCGAGGCGAGCTTCTTCACCACACGCCCGTCGGCGGCGATCGTGCGGCCGTAGAACTCGGCCTCGGTGAGCACGGCGAGCTTCGTCTCGGGCAGCTCGAAGCCGCTCTCGAGCTGGCCCAGCACGGCGACGACGACACCCGGCTCGGGAGCGTCGTCGAGCCCCTCGGCGGTGCGCGCCGCGATGCCGCGGTCGGCGAGCACGTCCCCGGCGCGGTCGACGAGACCGGCGCCCGAGGCGGTGACCGCGACGCTCCACCCGTCGGCGACGAGCGTACCGACGTGGGCCGTGGCGCCGTCGACGTTCCCCTGGAACGACGGCACCGGGCGCGCGGGCACGCGCACGACGTCGCTCGAGCCGAGGCCTTCGTCGGCGGCATCCGTCTCGCCCGAATCGAAGCCGCTGAACGTCCACCACACCCCACCGCGCTCACGCGTCGCGGCGTGCAGTTCGGGCAGGGCGAGAAAGTCGCCCGAGTCGAGGTCGACGGGCGCGTCGGCGCCCGCCGTCGCGGCACTCCACGCGGCTTCGAGGAACTCGCGGTTGGTCTCGCCGAGGGTCATCGCACGCGTGACGGCCCGCTCGGGATCGATGAGGGCGACGGCCGTGCCACGGGGCAGGTAATCGACGAGCGGCACGATGCCGTCGGCGACGGCGGGCAGGAGCGACTCCATGCCCTCCACCGGGATGCCTTCGCTCATCTTCTCGAGCATCGTGCGGAGCCCCGGGAACTTGCCGTGCAGTGCGGCAGCGCGGTCACGCACCCCGGGCGTGAGCAGCAGTTCGCGCGCGGGGAGCAGCGTGACAGCGGGCACCTCGCCCGGCAGTGAGCGCTGGTCGGCGACCGAGAACGCGCGGATCTGATCGACCTCGTCGCCGAAGAACTCGACGCGGTAGGGGTGGTCGGCCACGGGCGGGAAGACATCGAGGATGCCTCCGCGCACCGCGAACTCGCCGCGCCGCGAGACCATGTCGACCCGCAGATAGGCGAGCTCCACGAGGCGGCGCGCGACGGCTTCGAGGTCGTAGCCGCGGCCCGAGACGGCGAGGTCGAGCACGCCGGCGTCGGTGAGCCCGGCCGCCACCGGCTGCAGGGCGCCGCGCACGGATGCGGTGACGATGAGGGGCACGTCACCGGCATCCGACCACAGCGCGGCTTCGCGGAGCACCGCGAGGCGACGGCCGACGGTCTCGGTCGAGGGGCTCAGCCGCTCGTGCGGCAGTGTCTCCCACGCCGGAAAGTGACGCACGGCGGCGTGCGGCACGAGGCTCTGCAGGGCAGCACCGATGCTCTCGGCGCGTCGCCCGGTCGGGGTGATGACGAGAAGGGATGCCGGCGCACCGCCGCCGCCCGCCCGCCCACGCTCGGCGAGCAGCGAGGCCAGTACCGGCGCGTCGAGTCCCGCCACCATCGAGAAGTCGGTGTCGACGCGCGCGGCCTCGACGGCGCGCTGCACGGAAGAAGCCTGCGTCAGGGCGCGCGCGATCCCGGAAATTGTCACCGGTCGAGTCTATTCCGCCCCACCGACACCGGTCTCGGGCATGGCCGCTCCCCCGCATTCGGGCGCCGGCGGACAATGCCCAGGACGGTGGGCACTGCCTAGGATGAGCGTGTGAGCGACGACCCGCAGACGCCCCCGCCGGCCCCGTATCCGCAGTCGTACCCGACCGGCGGCTACACGCAGCCGGCCCCCGGAGCGGCTCCCGTGCCGACCGGAGCGCCCGAGCCCTATCCGGGCACCCCCGCGCCGTATGGCGCCCCCGCCCCCTATGGCGCCGTTCCCTATGGCGCCCCCGCCCCTTACCCGGGCACCGCGGCCCCCTACCCGGGCAGCGTCGCGCCCTATCCGGGCGCCGCGGGCTATCCGGACGGCCCGAACGCGCCCCAGCCCGCCCCGGCGCGTTCCCGCACACTGGGCGTCGTCGCGCTCGTCGTTGCGATCGCCGCCGTCGTCCTCTCGGTGATCCTGAGCGCCACCACCGGATTCGCTGCGGCCGAGGGCGCGATGCGCCACGCGATCGGCCTCTCGCCCGAGGGGCTCGAGAACCTCTCCGAAGATCAGCTGCTCGCCCTCCTCAGCCCCGTGCGCGGGCTCGTGCTGTGGGCGGAGATCGGCTTCTGGCTCGGCACGGCGCTCGGCCTGGTCGCCCTCGCGCTCGGGATCACGGCCATCGCCACGCGGCGCGGCCGGGGCTTCGGCGTCGCCGCGGTCGTCGTCGCGGCTGTCGGACCGTTCCTCTACGGGATCACGGTCGGCGCGTTCGTCGTCGCCGGAATCGCCGCCGGCGCGTCTTGACGACGCCGTCTCCCCTCACGCGCGCGGCGCGTGGAATCTCTGCTGCGCGGCGAGCAGCCCCTCGCCGATGATCTGCTCCACGGCATCCGCAGCGTCGCCGACGAGGATCGGCAGCTGCGCGCGCTCGGCGGCCGCGAACGGGTCGAGGACCCAGTCGGCGGGGTCTTGCCGACCGGGCGGGCGACCGATACCGACCCTCACCCGAGGGAAGTCGGGGGTGCCGAGCGCCTTGGCGACATCGCGGATGCCGTTGTGCCCGCCGTGCCCGCCGCCCACCTTGAGCTTGATGGTGTCGAACGGGATGTCGAGTTCGTCGTGCACGAGCACGATCCGCTCGGCGGGCACATCGTAGAACCGCGCGAGTTGCGACACCGGGCCGCCCGACACGTTCATGAACGAGTTCGGCGTCGCCAGCACGAGCTTCGCCGCACCGGGGCGCAGCCAGGTCTCGACGACGCGGGCGTTCGCCTTGTGCGCGCGGAGCGTCTCGCTCCGGCGCGCGGCGAGTTCCGCGACGACCATCTGACCCACGTTGTGGCGCGTGTTCTCGTAGCGGGTGCCGGGGTTTCCGAGACCCACGACCAACCAGGTGTCGGCCATGTGCTCCCTCTCTCTCGCGTGCTGGAACGGTCGCAGCCCGCCTCCCCCGGTGTCGGCGGAGACGGGCTGCAGACGATGAGCTGTGATTACTCGGCGGCCTCTTCGGACTGCTCGGCGGCGACCTCGGCGTCAGCCTCGGCGATCTCCTCTTCTGCGGCGAGGGCGGAAGTGGGCACGGACACGGCGACGATGAGGGTCTCGGGGTCGACGACGAGCGACGAGCCCTGGGGCAGCTTCAGGTCGGCGGCGGTGATGTGCGTGCCGTCTTCGAGGCCCTCGACGTCGACCTCGATGTGCTGCGGGATGTGGGTCGCTTCGACCTCGAGCAGCACGGTGGTGTTCTCGAGGTTCGCGATGGTGCCGGCGAAGGGCTCACCGAGCACGACGACGGGCACGTCGACCTGGATCTTCTCGCCCTTCTTCACCACGAGCAGGTCGATGTGCTCGATGATCTGGTGCACCGGGTCCTTCTGCACGTCCTTGACGAGCGTGAGCTGCTGCGTGCCGGCGACATCGAGCTCGAGCACCGCGTTGGCGCGGCGGATGAGCAGCGAAACCTGGTGGCCGGGCAGCGACACGTGCACGGGGTCGGTGCCGTGGCCGTAGATCACGGCGGGGATCTTGCCGGCGGCGCGCAGGCGGCGGGCGTAGCCCTTGCCGAAGTTCTCGCGGACCTCGGCGACGACCTTGGTGTCGGTCTCGGTGGACATGTTGTTCTCCTTGCGGGCGGTGGGCCCTGGTCTGGGATCGGGGGTCTCGACTCGAACGCACACGCGTGAGGATGCCCCGTAAGGCCTCACCGCGTCGATCACGGATGCCGCTTGCGCAGGCATCCCTCGCCGAAGTACCGCATCAGTCTACCAGCGACCCCGCTACGATGAGGACGTCGTCCGGCGCGGGCGACGCGCCCCGAGGAGGACCCATGGATTACGGCTGGATGTCACACGCACTGATGTGGATCGTCGGCCTCATGTCGGTGTGCGCGCTGGTGGGCGCCGTGGGCGCGATGTGGTCGATGGGCCGTTCGGGCTACCGCAAGGACTGACCCGGCACGCCGCCCGACAGCAGCTGCGCGATCCGGTCGACGATCGAGGCGAGATCGGCGTCGTCGGCCACCCGCACGCCCGGCTCGTCGCCGCCGAGGGGCTCGACCGCCGGGCGCTCCACGGGCTTTGCACGCCGCCATCGTGAACGACGCGGCGGGGCGGCGCCTTCGTCGACGACGAGTTCGACGAACACCACACCCGGGACACGCGCGCGGATCTCGTCGCGGCGCCGTCGCGTGAGCGACCCGCTGGATGCCACGAGCGACCGCTCGCGCGTGAAGGCGAGCGCGAGCGCCTCGACCCAGATCTCGCCGAGCGGCGGGCCGCCGGGGCGGACGCGCGCCGGGTAGAGCTCGCCCGTGTCGAGGAACCGCGCACGCAGGTGGGCCGCGAGCGCCGCCGCCACGAGCGGGGTCGCCGCCTCGGCGGGACCGGTCACCACGATGCGCATGCGGCCATCGTGTCACGGCGTGCCCCGTTCGACGCGGTGCGGCACGCGGGGGCGCGCGACGGCACGAAACGATGCGCGCGCACCGCCCGAGCTTCGGGCGCGCGACGCTCAGAGCGCCGAACGGGCCGCGTCTTGCATCGCCTCGTCGGCCTCGACGACGATCCGTCGCATGGCATCTGCCGCCTCACCCGGGCGACCGCTCGCGATCGCGAAGGCGACATCGTGGTGCCACCGGACGGCCTCGGGGTTCGCGGAGTGCGGCATGAGTTCGTGGTGCGTGCGGCCGACGAGCACCGCCCCGACGACGTCGCCGAGCGCGGCGAGCATCGAGTTGCCGGACGCCTCGAGCACGGTGCGGTGGAAGCGCACGTCGGCATCGAGGTATTCGGTGCCGTCGGCGTGCTGTTCGGTGCGCGCCATCTCGGTGACGGCCGCCATGATCTCGCGCCGCTGGTCATCGGTCGCGGCGACCGCGGCGCGCGAGGCTGCGAGCGGCTCGATCGCGCCGCGCAGTTGACTGAGTTCGCGCAGCTGGTCGGCACGCCCCCGCCCCGCGAGGCGCCACGCGATGATCTCGGGCGCGTAGACGTTCCAGCGGGCGGCGGGAAGCACCTCGATGCCCGACCGGCGTCGCACACCGACCAGTCCGAGCGACTCGAGCACGCGGACCGCCTCACGCGCCGCCGAACGCGAGATTCCGGACTGCTCCGCGAGCTCTCCGGTCACGAGCCGTGAGCCGGCGGGGTAAGTGCCGTCGACGATCGCCGATCCGACGTCGGCCACGAAAGCATCGTGCAACGGGCTGCCGTGGGCGGGAACCTGCGACGATGCGGCGCTCATGTCTCGATTATGCCCGCGCACGGCCCGATTCACCCGTCGTGATCAGAGCCGCGTCAAGAAACATCGTGCATATCGCGCGTCAATATGCTTATATGTACGACAAATAAGGACGGTGTGGTCCCACACCCCGCCAGATCAAGGACGCTCATGGCCCGGCTCATCGCTCTCCCCGCCCTCCTCGCCCCCGCCGCGAACGACCCCGTCACTCCCGCGGCGCCCGCCGGCCAGCTCATCACCGCCGCGGTGATCGGCATCGCCGTGATCGTCGTGCTGATCACGTGGGTGAAGCTCCATCCCTTCGTCTCCCTGACGATCGGCGCCCTGCTCACCGGCGTGCTCGCCGGCATGAGCGTCTCGGGCGCCGTGACGAGCTTCACGAACGGCTTCGGCTCGACGATGGGCGGGGTCGGCATCCTCATCGCCCTCGGCGCGATCTACGGCAAGCTGCTCGCCGACTCGGGTGGCGCCGACCGCATCGTCGACACGCTCGTCGACCGCGCCTCAGCGCGCGCACTCCCCTGGATCATGGGACTGATCGGCGCGATCATCGGCCTGCCGATGTTCTTCGAGGTCGGCCTCGTGCTCCTCGTGCCGGTGATCATCCTCGTCGCGCGGCGATCGGGTCAGCCGTTGATGAAGATCGCGATCCCGACCCTCGCCGGTCTGTCGGCCATGCACGGACTGGTGCCGCCGCACCCGGGCCCGCTCGCCGCGATCTCGGCCCTCGGGGCCAACCTCGGGATCACCCTCGCGTTCGGCGTCATCGTCGCGATCCCCGCGATCATCGTGGCCGGACCGCTGTTCGCCCCGCTCGCCGCACGCTGGGTCGACGTCCCGGTGCCCGATCTGTTCACCGCCGACGAGGCCGAGCGGAGCGCCCGCCGCCGCCCCACTTTCGCCGCGACGCTGACGAGCATCCTGCTGCCGGTCGTGCTGATGCTGCTGAAGGCGGTCGCCGACATCGTCGCGCCCGACTCGCAAGCGGCGTGGAAGGTCATCATCGACTTCCTCGGTACGCCGGTCATCGCGCTGCTGCTCGCCGTCTTGGCGGGGTTCTTCATCCTCGGCCGTGGCGCCGGGTTCGACCGCACGCGGGTGAACGCGATCGTCGGCGACTCGCTCGGGCCGATCGCGGGCATCCTTCTGATCGTGGGCGCCGGCGGAGGATTCAAGCAGGTGCTCATCGACACCGGTATCGGCGGAGTGATCGCCGACGCCGTGGCCGGCTCGTCGGTGTCGGTCCTCGTGCTCGCCTGGTCGGTGGCGGCACTGATCCGCGTGGCGACGGGATCGGCGACGGTCGCCACGATCACCGCCGCAGGCATCCTGCAGCCCCTCACGACCACCCTCGACCAGCCAATGATCGCGCTGCTGGTGCTCGCGATCGGCTCGGGCTCGCTCTTCCTCTCGCACGTCAACGACGCGGGGTTCTGGCTCATCAAGGAGTACTTCGGCCTCAGCATCCCGCAGACGTTGAAGTCGTGGACGGTGCTCGAGTGCCTGATCTCGGTGACGGGCCTCGCCGGCGTGCTCGTGCTCGGCCTGTTCGTCTGAGGCCCGGCGATGACCACGCTCTCTCGTCCCGTGCTCGTGATCATGGGCGCCTCCGGCACCGGCAAGTCGACCGTCGGAGCGATGCTCGCCGGGCGCCTCGGCTGGCCTTTCCAAGAGGGCGACGATCTGCACCCCGCCGAGAACGTCGCGAAGATGGCCGCGGGCCATGCGCTGAACGACGACGATCGGGCCCCGTGGCTCGCACTCGTCGCCGCGTGGATCGACGCGCGCCGCACGGCCGGTGAGCCGGGCATCGTCACCTGCTCGGCCCTGAAGCGCCGGTACCGCGACGTGCTGCGGCGCGAGAACGTCGTGTTCGTCCACATCACGGGCGAACGCGACGTGGTGCTCGAGCGCATGATGCGCCGCCAGGGCCACTTCATGCCACCGGCGCTGCTCGACTCGCAGTTCGCGGCCCTCGAGGCTCCCACGCCCGACGAGGCGGCGCTCACCGTCGACCTGCGCCTTGCGCCCGAGGATCAGGTCGCCTTCATCGCCGCCACCCTGCGCCTGCAGCCGTCTGCGTGAGCGCCCACCGTCCCCTCACCCCGCTACGCTGGAAACACACCCCAGCCTTCCCCAAGGAGCGTTTCGTGCCCGATTCCGCCACCGCCACTGCCACCGCCAACATCGGAGTCGTCGGACTCGCGGTCATGGGGTCGAACCTCGCCCGCAACCTCGCCTCGCGCGAGGGCAACACCGTGGCGGTGTACAACCGGTCGCGATCGAAGACCGACGAGCTGGTCGCCGAGCACCCCGAGGCCGGGTTCGTGCCCGCCTTCAGCTACGAGGAGTTCGCCGCGGCGCTGCAGAAGCCCCGCACGGCGCTCATCATGGTGAAGGCCGGCGCCCCGACCGACGCCGTCATCGAGTCGCTCATGGAGGTCTTCGAGCCCGGCGACATCATCATCGACGGCGGAAATTCGCTGTTCACCGACACGATCCGCCGCGAGAAGGCCGTGCGCGAGCGCGGATTCAACTTCGTCGGCATGGGCGTCTCGGGCGGCGAGGAGGGCGCCCTGCACGGCCCCTCGCTCATGCCCGGCGGCCCCGACGAGGCGTGGACGACCCTCGGCCCGATCCTCCGCTCGATCGCGGCGGTCGCCCCCGACGGCGAGCCCTGCGTCACGCACGTCGGCCACGACGGCGCGGGCCACTTCGTGAAGATGGTGCACAACGGCATCGAGTACGCCGACATGCAGCTGATCGCCGAGGCGTACGACCTCATCCGGCGCGGCACCGGCAAGAGCCCGGCCGAGATCGCCGACATCTTCGCCGAGTGGAACCGCGGCGAACTCGAGTCGTACCTCATCGAGATCACCGCCGAGGTGCTCCGCCAGGTGGATGCCGCGACCGGCAAGCCCCTCGTCGACGTGATCCTCGACTCGGCCGGCGCGAAGGGCACGGGCGCCTGGACGGTGCAGACCGCCCTCGACCTCGGCGTTCCCGTGTCGGGCATCGCCGAGGCGACCTTCGCCCGCTCGCTCTCCAGCCATCGCGAGCAGCGCGCCGTCGCGGGCGGCCTCCCGGGCCCCGCGGAAGACGCGTTCACCGTCGAGGACGCCGATGCGTTCGTCGAGCAGGTGCGCCTGGCCCTCTACGCCTCGAAGATCGTCGCCTATTCGCAGGGCTTCGACGAGATCCGCGCCGGCGCCGCGCAGTACGGCTGGACGATCGACCTCGGCGCGATCAGCAAGATCTGGCGTGCAGGCTGCATCATCCGAGCGCAGTTCCTCAACCGCATCGCGGATGCCTACGCGGCCACCCCCGACCTCGCGGTGCTGCTGACGGCGCCGTACTTCGTCGACGCGCTCGGTCGGGCCCAAGACGCCTGGCGCCACATCGTCGGGACGGCCGCGACGGCAGGCATCCCCGCCCCCGCGTTCTCGTCGTCGCTGGCGTACTACGACGGTCTGCGCGCGAAGCGCCTGCCGGCCGCGCTCATCCAGGGCCAGCGCGACTTCTTCGGCGCGCACACCTACCAGCGCATCGACAAGCCGGGCACCTTCCACACGCTGTGGTCGGGCGACCGCACCGAGATCGAGGCCGAAGACACGCACTGAGGCGCGACGCCTCCGGGGCCCCGCTTCCGCGCTCACGCGCGGGTGCGGGGCCTTCCGCGTCACAGCCAGTCGTTCTTCTTGAAGACGACGTAGAGACCCGCGCTGACGGCCGCCATCAGCGCGATCGCGAACGGGTAGCCCCACGGCCAGTCGAGCTCGGGCATGGTGCGGAAGTTCATGCCGTAAATGCCCGCGACGAGGGTCGGGGCGAACCCGATCGCCGCCCACGACGAGATCTTCTTGACCTGGTCGTTCTGTTCGAGGCTCGTCTCGGTCATGCGCTGCATGGCCTCGTTCCGGCGCTGATCGACGAGTGAGGAGTGGACGGTGAGGGCGCTGTCGAGCGTGCCGCGAAAGGCGCTCACCCGCGCGTCGACGTAGCGCGCGCGGTCGGCCACCTCGCGGAACGCCGGTGCGTCGTCGACGTGGAACCGGTTCTCGACGATGCGCTGCAACCGCAGCAGCATGTCGGGCAGGGGCGCGGTCGCGTGCCCGAGATCGATCACCTCGCGCTGCAACGCGAAGATGCGGTGCGAGACCTCATCGTCGTCTCCGAAGAGCTGCTCTTCGATCTGGTCGATGTCGTGCTCGATGCCGTCGAGAACGTCGCGATAGCCCCGTGTGACGAACTCGAACGTGGCCCACAGCACGCCGTACGGGCCCCGGTCGAGCACCTCGGGGTGCTCCTCGAGCAGCACTCGCAGCTTCTCGAGGTCGACCTGGCCGTCGGGCGAGATCGCGATGAAGAAGTCCTCACCCACGAAGAGGTCGACCTCGTGGCATTCGACGGTCTCGGCGGCGTCGTCGTACTGCGCCGGCTGCACCACGACGAACAGGTGCTCGCCGTACCGGTCGAGTTTCGACCGCTGGTGCGTGCGGAGCGCCGACGCGACCCCGAGCGGCTCGAGACCGAACACATCCGCCAGTTCGTGCACCTGCTCGCGCGTCGGCCGCGAGAGCCCCACCCACAGCATGCCGCCCGCCGCCCGTGCGGCGGCGAGGGCTGTCGCCGGGTCGGGATCGGTGGGAACGGGCGTGTGGCGGTCGTAGACGACGCAGTGCGGCTGGGCCATGCTGTCACCCTAGAGGCCCGCCCGCCCCCACCTGGACGCTCAGCGGGTGATGTCGCGGATCGTGCCCTTCTCGAGCAGCAGCCGGCGCCGCGCGCGCTTCGCGACGGCGGAATCGTGCGTCACCACGACGAGGGTGAGGCCCTCGGCGTTCAGGTCTTCGAGCACCGTCAAGATCTCGTCGCGCATCTGCTCGTCGAGGTTTCCGGTCGGCTCGTCGGCCAGCAGCACCCGCGGTCGCTTCGCGATCGCACGGGCGATGGCGACACGCTGCTGCTGGCCGCCCGAGAGCTCCCCCGGCCGGTGGTCGGCGCGTTCCGACAGATCGACGCGCGCGAGCGCGTCGGCCACCCGGGCATCGCGCTCGGCCCGATCCAGCCCCAGCGGCTCGAGCCCCATCGCGATGTTCTCCGCCGCCGTCAGCGTCGGGATGAGGTTGAACGCCTGGAACACGAACCCCACCTCGCCCGCGCGCAGGTGTTCGAGCTCTTTCGCCGACGCCGTCGCGAGGTCTTTGTCTCCGATCAGCACGTGCCCGGTCGTGGGCACGTCGAGGGCTCCGAGCAGCTGCAGCAGGGTCGACTTGCCGCCGCCGGTCGGGCCCTGGATCGTGACGAAGTCGCCGGTGGCGATCTCGACGTCGACGCCTTTCAGCGCCTGCACGACCCGCCCCTTCTGCTGATAGGTCATCGTCAAACCGGTGAGGCGGTAGGCGGGTGCGGACGGGGCGGCGGAGGCATCCGTCGCCGGCTGGTCGATGAGAGTCATGTCGGTCTCTTTCTGGTGGCGGAGCGGAAAGGTGGGCGAGCCGGTCACGCGACGGACCGCAGAGCCTCGGCGGGGCTGAGGCGCGCGGCGCGCCAGCCGCCGAAGGCACCGGCGACGAGGCCGCCCGCGACGGCGAGGAGCAGCGCGGTGAGCACGATCCAGAGCGAGAGCGGTGCGTGCAGCACGATGTCGGACGCGGTCTGCAGGGTCGAGCCGAAGCCGCCCCCGCCCATGCCACCGCCGGGGCCGCCACCCGCGCCGCCGCGACCCGTCGACGCCGCGGGGGCAGACGAGATCGTGGGGGCGATCACGTTGATGATCGTCACGCCGATGAGGCCGAGGATCACGCCCGCGATCCCGCCGATGAGGGCCTGCACGACCGACTCGCCGGCGACCTGCCCGACGACGCGGCCGTTCGACCAGCCGATCGCCTTGAGGGTGCCGAGCTCGCGAGTGCGACGCGAGACGCCCGAGATCGTGAAGAGCACCGCCAGCGCGACCGCCACGGCGAGCACGATGATCGACAGCCACGTACCGAGGCTCGTGATGAGCGACCCCGCGCTCGAGAGCGATCCCGACACGGTCGAGGCGAGTTCGGACTGCGAGCTGACCGTGGCGCTCGGCAGCGCCGTCTGCAGCGCCGACTGCACCGAAGCGATCTGGTCGCTCGACGAGGCCTGCACGTACACGGTCGAGACCACATCGCCGGCGCCCGAGAGCGTCTGCGCGACGTCGAGCGGGATGTAGACGTTCGAGGCCGTGTCGGCCGACGACGAAGCCGAGGCGGCGATGCCGACGATCTCGAACGTCGTGCCGCCGACATCGATCGTGCCGCCGACGGCGAGGTCGCTCGAAGCCGCGTAGGTCGCATCGAGCACCGCGACGTCGGTTCCGGCGTCAGACGCCGCGAGCGCACGGCCCGAGCTGATCGTGACCGCCGAGAGAGGCCCGACGGTGGTGGCTACGGGGTCGACGCCGAGCACGGTGAACGAGTCGACGCCGAACGATCCGCCGCCGAAGCCGCCGCCCTGGCCGCCTTCGCCACTCTGGCCGCTCTGGCCGCTCTGTGCGCCCTGGGGCATCTGGCCGTGGGTCGTCGAGCCGTCGGTCGAGCTGTCCGAGCTGCCGCTCGGCGCCTGCGGCAGCTCACCGCTGAAGGTCATGTTCGTGAGGCTCAGGGCACCCGTCGCCGCGGCGACACCGTCGACCGCAGTGACCTCGTCGACGGTCGAGGCGGCGAGCGTGCCGCGACGGAAGTCGGTGGTCAGGCGCGACTGGCTGAGGGTCGTCGTGCCGTCCGACGAGGTCTGCCCTCCGTCCGTGCCGAAGTCGAACTGGCCGCCGCCCGGGCCGCCCCCTCCCCCTTCGCCCGATTGCGAGGGCTCGGACTGCGCGCCCGTGACGGTGAGGTCGGTGCCGACACCGTAGACGGACGCTAGAGCCTCTGACTGCGCGTCGCGCACGCCTGCCGACAGCGAGTTGACGATGATCACGAGAGCGATCGCGATCGCGAGGCCGATGGCGACGATCGCGGTCTGCTTGGTGCGCCCCGACAGTTCGCGGCGCAAGTACGTCCAGTACATGGTTCTCCTTCTGGGCGTAGCCACCCCCGATGGCTCGACGGTAGAAGCGGTGTCGATGGAGAATCTCGGGCGAAGTGATGGAGATGCTATGCGCGTGATCGTGCGACCTCGGCGTCCGCCGTGAGCGGATTCATAGACTTCGCACAATCAACGCCATAGCCCCTTCACAGTCGGCGCATGACAATGGATCCATGACCACTCCCGCCGCCACGGCCGCACTTCACCGCCCCGACGGATCTGCGCTTCGCGTGCTCGTCGTCGACGACGAGCAGATGCTCACCGACCTGCTGTCGATGGCCCTGCGCATGGAAGGTTGGGAGGTGCGCACGGCCGGCTCGGGCTTCGACGCCCTCGCCGTCGCCCGCGACTTCGACCCCGACGCCCTCGTGCTCGACATCATGATGCCCGACCTCGACGGCATGGCCGTGCTGCAGCGGCTGCGGCACGCCGGCAACGACGTGCCGGTGCTGTTCCTGACGGCGAAGGACTCGGTCGCCGACCGGGTCGCGGGGCTCACCGCGGGCGGCGACGACTACGTCACGAAGCCCTTCAGCCTCGAAGAGGTGGTCGCGCGTCTGCGCGGACTGATGCGCCGTGCGGGAACCGCGACGGCGGGCGGGTCGGACCCCATCCTGCGCGTGGGTGAGCTGTCGCTCAACGAAGACTCGCACGAGGTCGAGCGCGCCGGCACCGAGATCGAGCTGACGGCGACCGAGTTCGAGCTGCTGCGCTTTCTCATGCGCAACCAGCGTCGCGTGGTGTCGAAGGCGCAGATCCTCGACCGGGTCTGGAACTACGACTTCGGCGGACGCTCGTCGGTCGTCGAGCTGTACATCTCGTACCTGCGCAAGAAGATCGACGCCGGCCGCGATCCGCTCATCCACACGGTGCGCGGCGTCGGCTACATGATCAAAGCGCCGCAGTGAGCCGGGCGACACGCCCCCGGCAGCGTCGCCGGTGGAGCCTGCAGACACGGTTGATCGCGACGGTGGTCGGCATGGTGGCCCTCATCCTCGCCATGATCGGCGTGGCCACGAGCGCGCTGCTCGGGAACATCCTCTCCCAGCAGCTCGACAATGAGGTGCGCGATGCCGCGAACCTCGCCGGCTCGCAGCTCTCGCGTCACCCCGGCGACCTGAGCGACGCCACCGACGCCTACACGGCACTGCAGGAGGGGCGCGGCTTCCCGACGGGCATGGTGCTCATCGTGCAGTCCTCCACCGGCACCGACGGCGCCTACCTCACGTCGGACAACACGGTCGCGACCCTGTCGAACGCGCAGGTCGACCAGGTGGTCTCAGCCTTCGACATGGGGCAGTCGACCACGACCGCCACGATCGACGGGCTCGGAACCTACCGGGTGTTCTCGGGGCGCGTACCCGGGTCGTACGTGATCGCCGCCGGACTGCCGCTGTCGGCGGTGAGCGCGACCATCACGCAGATCCTCACGACCGTCGGCCTCGTCACGACGGGTGGCCTGCTGGTGCTCGCGGCGATCATCGCACTCGTGATCCGCGGGTCGCTCAAGCCGCTGCGCGCCGTCGCCGCGACGGCGACCCGGGTCGCCGCACAGCCCCTCGATGTCGGCGACGTCAGCATCACCGAGCGCGTGCCGGCGGCCGAAGCGGATGCCTCGGACGAGATCGGCCGCGTCGGCGCGGCGCTGAACACCCTGCTCGACCACATCGACACCTCGCTCGCCGCCCGCCAGCGCAACGAGGAGCGCATGAGGGCGTTCGTGGCCGACGCCAGCCACGAGCTGCGCACTCCCCTGGCGGCGATCCGCGGGTATTCCGAGCTTTCGCTCCGCGCGCTGTCGCAGGCGCAGTCGGCGGGCACGCAGGTGACCAAGACACAGCTGGTCGCCAGCTCTGCGCAGTCGCAGCAGGGCCTGGAGCGCATTCAGGCGGCATCCCTGCGCATGACGACACTCGTCGAAGACCTGCTGCTGCTCGCCCGGCTCGACGAGGGCAAAGAGCTCGTCTACGGCGCCGTCGACCTCACGCGTGTCGTCGTCGACGCGATGACCGATGCGCAGGTGGCGGGACCGGACCACGAGTGGATCATCGACGTGCCCGAGGAGCCGGTGGTCGTGGCGGGAGACGCCACACGCCTGCACCAGGTGATCGCGAACCTGCTCACGAACGCCCGCGTGCACACGCCCGAGGGCGTGCACGTGACGGCGAGCGTCGCCGTGCAGGAGGGCGTCGCGGTGCTGCGCGTGGCCGACGACGGCCCCGGGATCGACCCGGCGGTCGCCGACGAGCTGTTCGAACGGTTCTCGCGCGCCGACGCCTCGCGCGCGCGGCAGACCGGCGGAACGGGCCTCGGCCTCTCGATCGCCAAGGCCATCGTGACCGCCCACCACGGCACG
Organism: Microbacterium paulum; assembly: GCF_015707995.1. Classification (GTDB taxonomy): domain Bacteria; phylum Actinomycetota; class Actinomycetes; order Actinomycetales; family Microbacteriaceae; genus Microbacterium; species Microbacterium paulum. Next base: position 26,963 of record NZ_JAAGRY010000005.1, on the reverse strand, counting down.
ATCACGGTCGCCAGCGAACCCGGCTCGACGGTGTTCGAAGTGCGCCTGCCGGCACGCCCCGCCGACCCCCGCGCCTGACAGCAGCGCGCGGCGCGCGGCGACCACGCGATCAGGTCGCCGCTTGCCGGGGGTCAGTACCCCGAGAACGCGTCGGTCGTGAGGCCGTGCGCCTTCTCGAGCGCCGGTGCGAGGTCGGCGATGAGACCCGGGGGGCCCGAGATGTACGCGTGGCGCGAGGCCAGGTCGGGCACGACCTGCTCGAGACCGGCGGCATCGAGGCGCACGCCCTGGGCCCACGTCCAGTGCGGGGGAAGGTCGGTCGGCTCGTCGCGCGTGAAGACGATGACGGGGATGCCGGCATCTTCGAGATCCTGGCGGAAGGCGAGCTCTTCGGCGCCCGAGGCAACGTAGACGAACACGACGTCGCGGGCGCCACCGCCCTGACGCTCGAGACGCAGATGCCGCAACTGCGACACGAACGGCGTGACACCGATGCCGGCCGCCACCATCAGCACCGGCGTCGACGTCTTGGCGGGCAGCACGAAGTCGCCCCACACGCCCGTGACCGACAGTTCGGCGCCCGGATCGATCGCCGCGAGGGCCTTCTTGTACGACGACTGCGACCCGCGCCGCATCGCGACCTTCACGACGGGCAGCTCTTCGGGCGCCGACACGATGCTGAACTCGCGCCGCGTGCCCCGCGCGTCGGCGTGCGCGTGCGGCACCTCGAGCTCGAGGTACTGGCCCGCGTCGAAGCGCATCATGCGGCTCGCGCGGAACGAGAGCTCTTCGACGCTCGGGGTCAGTTGCTCACGCCCGAGGAAAGTGAGCTTCAGCGAGGCGCGCGTCGCGTAGGCGAACGCGAAGGCGACGAGGTTGCCGATCACGACGGCCGCCTCGGGGCCGAAAGTCAGAACGCCGACGCTGAGCGGCGCCCCGGCGAACACGCCCACGACGACCGCGACGATGTACTGCTGCCACCGTCGCGGCGGCTGGGTGAGCGGCTCGGAGAACATGAACGCCGCCAGGAAGAAGAACGGCGACGACCACAGCACCATCGACAGCAGCTGACCGAGGTCGACGGCCTGCCCCGCGCCCGCGTAAGCGAGCGAGACCCGCACCGCGTTGACGACGAGGGCGACCGCGAGGAACAGCAGCACGGGCCTCATCTTGTCTGCCCGTGCGACGACGAAGAAGCCCAGCAGCAGCACGGGCGCCGCGAGCGCCGGCGTTCCCACCCACCAGCCCGCGGCACCGAGCGCGTACACGCCGGTCGCCGCCGTCACGATCGAGAGCACCGTCGCGCCGAACGCGGCCGGGTTGACGATGTGCCGGCCGCGCCAGGCGATGACGTACTTGGATGCCGAGGCCACCGCACCGGCGATGGCGATGCCCACGAGGCCCATCGCCTCGGTCGTCGGGTACAGGACGAACTGCAGGATCCCGGCGGTGATCAGAGACGACTCGTATCGCCAGGCGCGACCGGTGACCCGCTGACCGACGAGGTCGACCAGCACGCACACGATGTTCAGCACCGCGAAGGTGACAAGCAGCGCGAGGGTCGACGGGGTGACGGCGTCGAAGAGCGACAGGAGCAGCGAGATCACGGTCAGCAGTGCCAGCGCGATCAGCACCAGGCGATACATCGAGAAGCGTCCGACGAACGCGAGCAGTCTGTTCCAGGCGGAGGTCACAGCGGTCATCACTGTTCCAAACTATCGTCCGACGAAGAGGTCGGCGCCGGCATCCACCGCTCCGGCAGACCATTCCAGCCGTCCCGTCGTGGTCATCCGCACCCACTCCACCCCCCACCGGTGTGCGAGCGCCGGTCCGCCGTCGAAGAACAGGGCGGTCGCCAGAGCGTCGGCGAGCGTCGCGGTGGGAGCGAGCGCCCACGTGGCGGCGATCGTCGTGACCGGCTCGCCGGTGCGGGCGTCGAGCACGTGGTGCAGCCCCTCCCCCCACGCGCGACGGTTCGCTGCCGACGCGCACAGGGCGCCGCCGGCGACCTGCCACACCCCGATCGCTTTGCCCGGGTCGTACGGGTGCTCGAGGGCGATCCGCTCGGTCGTGCCGGCGAGGCGGATGTCTCCCGAGGCATCCACCACCACCGCACCGTCGGCCGATGCCTGCGCCGCGCACTCGAGCAGCCAGTCGGTGACGAGATCGACGAGCCGCCCCTTGCCGAGAGCGCCGACGTCGATCAGCGCGGGGGCGGTGAGGGCGAGCGTCCCGTTCGACCACGTGAGCACGTCGCGCCAGTTCGCGGGGGCGGGCTGCGCCCCGGTGTCGCGGAGCGAATAGGCGGCGTCGTACCCGCGCCGGGCGAGACTCTCGCCGACGAGCGGGTTGACGGCGCCGCCGGTGGCGTCGGAGAGCTCGGCGTAGAGACCGAGCATGTCGGCGGCGTCTTTCGGCAGCGGCGCGTCACCACCGTCCGCCAATGCGCTCACCACCGAGTCGGCGCGGAACCGCGACCACTCCCGATCGAAACCGTCGATGAGCTGCGCGATGTCGGCTCGCGCCGCCTCGGCGAGCGGCGCGGCGGTCACGATGTGCCAGCGCGTGCCGATGGCGTCGAACTCCCACACCCCCGGCGCCGGGGCGCTCATGACAGGGCGTCGGCCTTGATCGTCTCGAGGGCCTGGTTGAAGCCGCCGCTCGTGAGCGACGAGCCGGCGACGCGCGAGACCGAGAGGGTGTCGATGTCCTTTCCGACGACCTCGGCTTGGATGCCGCCGATGAAGGCCTGTTGGTACTGGCGCGACTGCGGGCTCGTCGCGCTGCCGGTGACATCGACCTCGGTGACGATGTCGTCGGCGAGGGTGATCGTGACGGTCACCGACTCGGCGTCGCCGCCGCCGTCGATGTAGCTGCCGTCTGCCGTATAGGTACCGTCGACGTAGGTGCTCGCGGGAGCCGCCGCCGTGGCCGACGCGGTCGCTGTGGCCGAGGGCGTGGTGGTCGCAGTCGGGGTCGTGGTTGCGGTGGGGGTGGTGGTCTCGGCCTCGGCCGTGCCGGCGCATCCGGCGAGCACGGCGACACCGACGACCGATGCGGCGGCGAAGCCGGTGCGGAGCGCGCCGGCGGTGCGAGGGCGAGCAACGGCGGTGGTGCGGATCATGATGGTCCTCCTTCTGTCGTGCCGCCCGCGGGCGTGGTGGCGTTCCCCACGCTAACGTGGCTCCGCTCTGCGCCGTCCCGCTATTACCTATGCGTTCGCATTGAATCGAGCGGCCGTGGCGCCCTCGTCGGCGCGCCGGCGCACCGCTTTGAGCACCTCGACGGCGAGGAAGATCGCGACCGAGAAGGCAATCGGCAGCAGCCACCCGCCGACCGTGAGGGGCTCGGAGCCGAACAGTGCGTTCATGAACGGCACGTAGGTGTAGATCAGTTGGAACACGATGAGGGCGAGCGCCGACCAGCCGATCGCGGGGTTGCCGCGGAACACGTCGAGGGTGAGACTCGACCGACCGAGAAAGCGGCAGTTGAGCAGATAGGCGAGCTGACCGAGTGCGAGCATCGTGACCGCCTCGGTGCGGGCGACGGCGAGGTCGGTGCCCGACGCGATCGAGATGCCGAACACGGCGAGCGTCGTCCCGCCGATCAGCAGCGAAACGAGCAGCACGAAGCCCAGTTCGCGCCCGTTGACGATCGAGCCGCCCGACCCGCGGGGCGGCCGACTCATGATGCCGCGCTCGGCGGGCTCGTAGGCGAGGGCGAGCGAAAGGGTGACCGCCGTGACCATGTTGACCCACAACACCTGCACGGGCGTGAGCGGCAGCGTCAGACCGAACACGACGGCCACCAGGATCACGAGCGACTGGGCGCCGTTGGTCGGCAGCAAGAAGACGACCGACTTGCGCAGGTTGTCGTAGATGCGCCGCCCTTCGGCGATCGCACTGCGGATCGTCGCGAAGTTGTCGTCGGCCAAGACGATCTCGGCGGCTTCTTTCGTCGCCTCGGTGCCCTTGATGCCCATCGCGATGCCGACATCGGCGCGGGTGAGGGCGGGGGCGTCGTTGACGCCGTCGCCCGTCATCGCGACGACCTCGCCGCGCGACTGCAGGGCGCGGACGATGCGGATCTTGTGCTCGGGGCTCGTGCGCGCGAACACGTCGACGTCTTGCACGACCTTCGCCAGTTCGTCTTGGCTCATCGACTCGAGCTCGGCCCCCGTCAGCACCGCCGGGCCGTCGTCGGATGCCTCCACGAGCCCCATCTCGCGGCTGATCGCGAGCGCCGTGCCGGCGTGGTCGCCCGTGATCATCTTCACCCGGATGCCGGCGGTGTGGCAGTCGGCGATCGCCTCGATCGCCTCGGGCCGAGGCGGGTCGAGGATGCCCCACAGGCCGAGGAACTCGAGGTCGTCCAGATCGCCGATCGACACGGTGTCACCGCGGGTGGGCTTGCGCGCCGCGGCGAGCACCCGGAGCCCCTGCGCGCTCAGATCGTCGATCGCCGCCTCCCAGAACGCGATGTCGAGGGGCTCGGAGCCGTCGGCGCCGCGCTGGGTGAGCGAGCGTTCGAGCAGGCGGTCGGGTGCTCCCTTGACGAGGATCGCGCGAGAGCCGTCGGATGCCTCGTTGAGCGTCGCCATGAACTTGTAGGCCGAGTCGAACGGCACGACGCCGAGGCGGGCTGTGCCGGTGGCATCCGCGCCGCCCTTCATCGCGACGATCTTGAGCGCGCCTTCGGTCGGTTCGCCGACGAGCGCCCAGCCCTCACCCGCAGGGCCGCTCAGCCGGTCGATGTGCGCGTCGTTGCAGAGGTCGGCGACGGCCAGGAGGGCCGACAGGTCGCGGCCGGCGGGCGGGGCGATCTCACCCGAAGGGTCGTAGCCGAGCCCCGAGACCTCGTAGCGCTCGACCGCGGTGACCATGGTGCGCACGGTCATCTCGTTCTTCGTCAGGGTGCCGGTCTTGTCGCTGCAGACGGTCGTGACCGACCCGAGCGCCTCGACGGCGGGGAGCTTGCGGGTGATGGCGTTGCGCCGCGCCATCTGCTGCACGCCGATCGCGAGGGTGATCGTCACGAGCGCCGGCAGGCCCTCGGGGATCGCCGCCACCGCGAAGCCGATCGTCGCCGAGACGAGCTCGGGCATGGGCATGTCGTGCAGGTAGCGGCCGATCAGCATCATCACCGCGGCCATGCCGAGGATGACGATCGTGAGCACCTTGCCGAACGAATCGAGCTGCTTCGTCAGCGGCGTCGCGAGGCTGCCCGCCTCGCCGACGAGAGCCTGGATGCGGCCGATCTCGGTGCGCGCCCCCGTCGCGGTCACGATGCCGCGACCCTGCCCGGCCGAGACGATCGTTCCCGAGAACGCCATCGAGGCCCGGTCGCCGACACCGGCACCGGCGTCGACCGCGTCGGTGTGCTTCGACGAGGGCACCGACTCGCCCGTCAGCGCCGCCTCGTCGATCCGCAGTTGCGAGGCCTCGACGAGCCGCACATCGGCGGGCACCTTGTCGCCGGGCATGAGGCGCACGAGGTCGCCCGGCACGAGCTCGGCGGCGGGGATCGTCGCCCACGTGCCGCCCCGGCGCACCGTCGCGTCGGCCGAGAGCATGCCGCGGATGCCCGCCAGCGCCTTCTCGGCGCGGCCCTCCTGCACGTAGCCGATGACGGCGTTGATGACGGCGACCGCCATGATCACCCAGAAGTCGAGCCAGTCCCCCATGACAGCCTTGATGGCCGCCGCGCCGAGAAGGATGTAGATCAGCGTGTCGTTGAAGTGCGACAGAAAGCGCAGCCACGCGGGCGTGCGCTTCGGCTCGGGCAGCAGATTCGGCCCGACGAGGGCCAGACGGTCGGCGGCCTCGGCGGGCGACAGCCCGTCGTCACCGGTGCCGAGCGCACCCGCGACCTCGACGACGGAGACCGAGAAGGGACGATCGACAGACAGTCGTGCGTCGACAGCAGGTGCGCTCATGGCGCGATCCTATGCCCGCGCGGCGACCGGCTGAGACCACTCGCGCCGTGCGCTCAGGCGGCGCCGTCGAACATGCTCGTGACCGACCCGTCTTCGAAGACTTCTTTAATGGCACGGGCGAGCAGCGGCGCGATCGGCAGCACGGTGAGCGCCTCGAAGCGCTTCTCGGGCGGCAGCGGGATCGTGTCGGTGACGACGACCTCATCGATCGCGTCGTCCTGCAGCCGGTCGACGGCCGGGTCGCTGAAGATCGCGTGGGTCGCGGCGACGATGACCCGTTCCGCACCGTTGGCCTTCAGGGCCTGCGCGGCCTTCACGATCGTGCCTCCGGTGTCGATCATGTCGTCGACGAGCAGGCACACCCGGCCCGCGACGTGGCCGACGATCTCGTTCACCGTGATCTGGTTCGCCACGTTCGGGTCGCGACGCTTGTGGATGATCGCGAGCGGTGCGCCGAGCGAGTCCGACCACTGGTCGGCGACGCGCACGCGGCCCGTGTCGGGCGAGACGACCGTGAGCTTGTCGCGGTCTTCGGGGCTGAGCGTGCGCTGGAAGTAGTCGAGCAGCACGGGCTTGGCGAAGAGGTGGTCGACGGGGCCGTCGAAGAAGCCCTGGATCTGCGCGGCGTGCAGATCGACGCTCATGACGCGATCGGCACCCGCCGTCTTCAGCAGGTCGGCGACCAGACGGGCCGAGATCGGCTCGCGCCCGCGGCCCTTCTTGTCCTGCCGCGAATAGGGGTAGTACGGCGCCACGACCGTGATGCGCTTGGCGGATGCCCGTTTCGCGGCATCCAGCATGATGAGCAGCTCCATGAGCCACTCGTTCACCGGCGGGCCGAACGACTGGATGATGAACGCGTCGCAGCCGCGGATCGAGACCTCGAAGCGGGTCAGGATCTCGCCCGACGCGAACGTGCGGTGCTCGGTCGGCACGAGTTCGGTGCCGAGGTGCAGGGCCACCTCTTCGGAGAGGGCCGGATGCGAGCTACCGCTCGCGACGACGAGGCGCTTCTTGGTCTTGGCGACCAGACCCGGCGCGATGCCGCGCTCGACGTCGAGGTCAACCGTGTTCTTCTTGCGCGCCATCGCCCTATTCCTGTGTGGAGCGGGCCCGGGCAGCGGCATCCGCCGCAGCCGTTCCCGATCGGTGATTCTCGACCCACCCCTCGACGTTGCGCTGAGGGGCGACGCTCAGAGCGAGCGCACCGGCGGGGACGTCCTTGCGGATGACGGCACCGGCGCCCGTCTTGGCGCCATCTCCGATCCTAACGGGCGCGACGAACACGTTGTGCGAGCCCGAGTGCACCTCGTCGCCGATCTCCGTGCGGTGCTTGGCGAGATCGTCGTAGTTCGCGGTGATGGCACCCGCGCCGAGGTTCACCCCGCGGCCGATCGTGGTGTCGCCGATGTACGAGAGGTGGGGCACCTTGCTGCCCTCGCCGATCGTCGAGTTCTTCGTCTCGACGAAGGTGCCGATCTTGCCGCCCTCGGCGAGGATCGTGCCGGGCCGCAGGTACGCGAACGGGCCCACGGTCGCGCGCGCGCCGATGACGGCGAGGGTCGCGTCGGTACGGCGGACGGTCGCGCCCTCGCCGACCTCGCAGTCTTCGAGCGACGTGTCGGGGCCGATGACGGCGCCGGAGGCGACCGCCGTCGCGCGCAGGATGTGCGTGTTCGGCAGCACCGTGACGTCGGGGGCGAGGGTCGCGGTGACGTCGATCCAGGTCGTGGCGGGGTCTTGGATCGTCGCGCCCTCGAGCTGCCACCGGCGCACCGTGCGTGCGTTCAAGAGGCGCCCCGCCTCGGCCAGCTGGGCGCGATCGTTGACGCCGAGGGTCAGGGCGACGTCGGTGACGACGGATGCCGTGACCGCGAGCCCGTCGGCCCGGGCGAGGGCGACCACGTCGGTGAGGTACTTCTCCCCCTGCGCATTCGCGGTGCCCACGCGGCCGAGGTGCGCGCGCAGCGGGGCCGCCTGGAAGACGTACACGCCCGCGTTGATCTCGGGGACGGCGGCTTCGGCGGCCGAGGCATCCTTCTGCTCGACGATCCGTTCGACGGTGCCGTCGACGGCGCGGATCACGCGGCCGTAGCCCGTCGGATCGTCGACGACGGCCGAAAGGAGCGTCACCGCCGCGCGCGAGGCACGGTGGTCGCGGACGAGCGTGAGGAGCGTGTCGGCGTCGAGCAGGGGCACATCGCCCGAAAGCACGAGCACGTCGCCGACGAAGTCGGGAACGGCGGCGAGCGCCACCTCGACGGCGCGGCCGGTGCCGGGGATCTCGTCTTGATCGACGACGACCACCTCGGGCGAGATGCCGGTGACGGCCTCGGCGACCTGGTCGCGCTCGTGACGCACCACGACGAGCACATGCGCCGGCGCGAGGTCGCGCGCCGTGTCGAGCACGTGCCCGACGAGAGGCCGGCCGCCGATGCGGTGGAGCACCTTCGGCAGCGCCGAACGCATGCGCGTGCCCTGACCCGCCGCGAGGATCACGACGGCCAGCGAGGCATCCAGGGTGTTCGTCATGCTCCGCCGCCAGGATTCGAACCTGGACTTAACAGCTCCAAAGGCTGTCGTGCTGCCGTTACACCACGGCGGAACGCCCGCACGCGGGCCTTCCTAGTCTGCCATCGACCGGGAGGGCGCGCGCACGGGCGTGCCGTGTCGGGCCTCAGACGAGGTTCGCCGCCTGCAGGATCTCTTCGAGGTAGGTGTCCTTCACCTTGTGCAGCGCCGCCTTGCCGATCTGACGCTCCATGAACGGCAGCTTCAGCTCGCTGAGCTTCTTGCGGTCGTTCAGGTAGTACAGCGCACTGAGGAGCACGCGCACGTCGAACGACGACGCGAAGACCTCCGGAACGCCGCGGTCGACGTTCAGCAGCTCGTAGACGGCCTCCATCGCGGTGCGCACCGAGTACTCGGTCGTGAACACCGTGTCGACCGGCGTCTCGGCGAAGTTGCCGAGGAACGCGAGGTTCTTCGAACCCTCGGGCACCACGTCGGGGCGATCGCCGAGAGCGCGCGGCATGAAGTACGACGTGATGTAGGGCATGTTGCAGGGCACCGTGCTCGCCGAGTTGTGCGCGAGATCGTCGATCTCGTCGACCGGCACGCCCAGGTGGTAGAGGAACTCGGCGCACAGCTCGGCACCGGTGCACTCGCGGATCGTCTTCTTGACGTAATCGCCCGGCTTATCGGAGAACAGGCCGTACAGCCACACCACGAGCTCTTTCTGCGGGTCTTGCGCCTTGAAGTGGGGCTGGCGACTCATCGAGAAGCCGTACAGCCACGACGAGTCGGCGAAGCTGATCGGACCGCCCGAAACGATCTTCCCGTCACGGGGATCGCGGCCGGTGAGCTTCTCGATGTAGGGCGCGATCTTGTCGTCGGTGAGGGTGACGGTGGCCGAGATCGTCCAGTTCGCGTCGGGGATGTTCTCGCAGAACTTCTCCGGCTTGCCGAACGCCGGGTCTTGCGCGGCGAGCTTCTTCCAGAGCTTCCACGAGCTGCCGTTGTCGGTCTCGATCGGGGCCGGGGTGTCGTTGTCGCCGTAGGTGCTCGACTCGGTGATCGAGCCGTTGGTCACGAAGACGAGGTCGTTCTCGGTGAGCTCGACCGTCTCGGGCGTGCCGTCGCGGGTCAGCTCGATCCGGGTGGCGACCTTCGTCCCGTTCGTCACGTCGACGAGGATGTTGTTCACTTCGGCGTTGTAGACGAAGGTCACGCCGTGGTTCTTGAGGTTCTCCACGAGCGGCAGGATGAGCGACTCGTACTGGTTGTACTGGGTGAAGCGGAGCGACGTGAGGTCGGCGAGGGTCGAGATGTGGTGCACGAAGCGCAGGATGTAGCGCCGCATCTCCATCGCACTCGCCCACGGCTCGAAGGCGAACATCGTCGCCCAGTAGAGCCAGAAGTTCGACTGGAAGAACTCTTCGCCGAAGACCTCGTCGATCTTCTTGTCCTGGAGGTCGACCTCGCGCGTGAGCGCGAGCCCGATGAGTTCTTTGACCGCCTGCGGGGTGAGCGTGAGGTCTTTCTGGGCGGGGATGCGCTGGCCCCGGTGCTCGGTCGCGCGGTTGGGATTCGTCGACGGGTTCGTCTTGTGGATGTGGTACATGTCGTCGAGCACCGACTGGCCCTCGTTCTCGAGCGAGGGCACCGAGCGGAAGAGGTCCCACAGGGTCTCGAAGTGCGCCTCCATCTCGCGGCCACCGCGGACGATGAAGCCCTTGTGCTCGTTGAAGATGCCGTCCATGCTGCCGCCGGGCAGGGCGAGCTCCTCGTAGATGGTGATCTGGTCGCCCGACATCCCCGCGTCGCGGATCAGAAAGGTGGCACCGGCGAGGCCCGCCAGGCCCGAGCCGACGAAGTAGGCCTTCTTGCCGTCAACACCCTCAGGCCTCAGGGGTGTGGCATAAGCCTCGAAGTTTCCGTTACTGCGGTACATGCGCGTCCTCCCGATCGTTGTGACAGAAGCGACACGGCTGCGGACCATCGTGCCCCGTGGCATCCGTGCCGCACTGCCGACGCTAAAACCGGTCGCCCCCTCGATCAAGTGCACGACGGGCTCGGCGAACGACCCGCGATAATGGGTCCATGGCCACCGAGCACGACGAAGTCGACCGCATCGTGGGCGCATGGGTCACCCAGCGCCCCGACCTCGACTTCTCGCCGCTCGAGGTGCTCTCGCGCGTGGATCGGCTGTCTCGGCACCTCGACCGGGCCCGCCGCGAGGCGTTCCGCCGCAGCGATCTCGAGCCGTGGGAGTGGGATGTGCTCTCGGCACTCCGCCGCGCGGGTGAGCCGTATCAGCTGAGCCCCAAGCAGCTGCTGCAGCAGACGCTCGTCTCGAGCGGCACGATGACCAACCGCATCGATCGCCTCGTCGGGCGCCGGCTCGTGCGGCGGGAGGCCGACCCCGCCGACGGTCGCAGCGTGCTGGTGACTCTGACCGACGACGGCAAGACGCGGGTGGACGCCGCGATCACGCGCCTCGTCGATGCCGAGGCCGTGCTGCTGGGCGTGCTCGCGCGCGCCGACCGCGAACGCCTCGCAGGGCTGCTGCGCAAGCTCTCGCTGGGCTTCGACGCCTGAGCCCGGGTTCGCGGGGCGGCTCGCGCCGGAACTCGCGGGCGATAACGGCGCCAAGCGACCCCCGAACGGGGGAAAGCGCGCAGGCTCAGCGCACGCGACGGCCGTGGGCGAGGTCGATGAGGCGCGGCAGCACGTCGCCGGCGCGCAGGCCGTTGTGCTCGTGCTCGCTCGTGATCCACGGGGTGACGCCGGGAAGGAGCCGCACGGTCTCGAGAGAGAACTCGACGGGCACGTACACGTCATTGACGTAGACGGCGGCCGCGCCGCGGGCACCGGATGCCTCGAGTGCGGCGGCGTCGTAGAGCCGCGGCCACTCGGTGTCGGCGACGCGCAGCGCGGCGTTTTTCCAGGGCGCGAGCCCGGGCACCGTGTCGAGCCAGTCGCGACGCGCGTGCTCGCCGGTGAGGAGGGTCTGGTCGTCGCGGAAGTCCTGCGGCTCGACGCGATCGGCGGCCCAGCGGGTCGCGAAACCGTCGGCGTAGCTCGACTCGTGGAAGAGGTAGTACAGCGGGTTCCGCGCCGAGAAGGGCAGGGCGGCCGCGAGATCGTAGCGGAAGGCGTTCGTGCGAGGGTCGGTCTCGAGCAGCGCGTGCAGCGCCTGCCAGCCGTCGTTCGTGCCGAGGAGCATGCCGAGTGAGCGCAGCCGCGACACCGACACGACCTCGCCGGTCGGCAGCACGATGCCGCCGGATGCCGCCAGGTCGAGCCGCGCGCGCATCGCGTCGCGGTGGCCCGGGAAGCGCCGGTAGTACTGCTCCGAGGCATCCCGCATCTTGTCGTACGTCAGCGCGTAGACCTCGTCGGGGTGCCGAGCCACGGCGCTCAGTCCGCCGGTGATGTAGACCTCGCCGAGAGAGTCGGCGTGCACGCTCAGGTAGCGGAGGATCGTGAAGCCGCCGAACGACTGGCCGAGCACGCTCCAGCGCGCCGCGCCCAGGCTTTCGCGAAGCGCCTCGGCGTCTTCGACGATCGCGTCTGCGCGCAGATGAGTGACGTACTCGGCGATGCCCTCCGCCCCGCGGTCGAGATCGACGTCGCCGAACGGCGTGGATGCCCCGGTGCCGCGCTGATCGAGCAGCACGACCCGGTAGTGCGCGAGCGCACCGTCGAGCCAGCTGGGCGCCGTCGGCGCGTGGAAGGGGGCGGGCGCCTCGAACCCTGGGCCACCCTGCAGGAACAGCAGGTAGGGCAGGTTCTCGCCGCCCTCGCGGGTCACGACGGCGGCGTGCACGTCGATCGTGCGCGTGTCGGCGTCGTCACCCCAGACGAGCGGCACGGTGAGGGTGTGGTCGTCGATCGTGAGGTCGAGCAGGCGGCGGGTGGTGACAGTCACCCCTCCAGCCTAGGCACGGCGCACCCGCACGTCAGCCGATCAGGTCGGTGAGGGCGAACCAGCGTTCTTCGAGGGCGGCGACCTCGGCGTCGAGCTCGCCGATCTTCGCCATCTTCTCGCCGAGGCCCACGTAGTCGGCTTGGTCGTGCTCGGCGAGGGCCGTGCGCGCGGCATCCGCCTGCGCCGTCAGCTTCTCGATGCGACGCTCGGCCGCCGCGAGCTCTTTCTGCGCGGCGCGCAGGTCGGCGCCCGCGAGCGCCGGCGCGGCGGATGCCTGGGCGCCCGGCGCCGCCGGAGTGCCCGTTGCGCCGCCCGCGGCCGAGACGGCACGCTCGTGCTCGCGCAGCCGCAGGTATTCGTCGATGCCCCCCGGCAGATGCCGCAGGCGTCCGCCGAGCACGGCGTACTGCTGATCGGTGACGCGCTCGAGGAAGTACCGGTCGTGGCTGACGACCAGCAGTGTGCCGGCCCACGAGTCGAGCAGGTCTTCGATCGCCGAGAGCATGTCGGTGTCGAGGTCGTTGGTCGGCTCGTCGAGGATCAGCACGTTCGGCTGATCGAGCAGGATGAGGAGCAGCTGCAGCCGTCGCTGCTGCCCACCTGAGAGGTCTTTCACGGGCGTCGAGAGCTGCGCCGAGCTGAACCCCATGCGCTCGAGCAACTGCCCCGGCGTGAGTTCGGCCGCCTTCGCGCCCGTGCCGATCGTGTAGCTCGTGCGCAGGCCCGAGATGACGACGCGCACCGGGTCGTTCAGGTGCTCGTCGAGTTCGTCCATGCGCTGCGTGAGGGTCGCGACCTTCACCGTCTTGCCGCGCTTGACCCGGCCGCTGGTCGGTTCGACGGTCCCCGCGACGAGGCCGAGCAGCGTCGACTTGCCGGCCCCGTTGACACCGAGAATGCCGGTGCGCTCCCCCGGCGCGATCCGCCATTCGACGTCCTGCAGCACGTCGCGCCCGTCATAGGCGACGTCCGCGTCGAGCAGGTCGACGACGTCTTTGCCGAGGCGCGTGACCGCGAGCGACTGCAGCGACACCTTGTCGCGGATCTCGGGAACGTCTTCGATGAGCGCGTTCGCCGCCTCGATGCGGAATTTCGGCTTGGCCGTGCGGGCGGGCGCGCCACGGCGGAGCCACGCGAGCTCTTTCGTGGCGAGGTTCTTGCGGCGCTGTTCGATCACGGCCGACTGCCGGTCGCGCTCGACGCGCTGCAGGATGTAGGCCGCGTAGCCGCCCTCGAAGGGCTCGACGATGCGGTCGTGCACCTCCCACGTCGTCGTGCACACCTCATCGAGGAACCAACGGTCGTGCGTCACGACGAGAAGAGCACCGGATGCCTTGGCCCACCGCTTCTTGAGATGATCGGCGAGCCACGCGACAGCCTCGACGTCGAGGTGGTTGGTCGGTTCGTCGAGGGCCAGCACGTCCCAGTCGCCGGCGAGGAGGCGCGCGAGGGCGACGCGCCGGCGCTGACCACCCGAGAGGGTGCCGAGCGTGGCATCCCACGGCAGGTCCGCGACGAGCCCGGCGATCACTTCGCGCGTCTGCGCGGAGCCGGCCCACTCGTACTCGGGGGTGTCGCCGACGATCGCGTGGCCGACGGTGTCGTCGTCGTCCAAGACGTCGGCCTGGTCGAGCACGCCGACGCGCACGCCGCCTCGCACCGTGACGCGCCCGGAGTCGGGTTCGATCCGCCCCGAGAGCATCGCCATGAGCGAGGACTTGCCGTCGCCGTTGCGACCGACGATGCCGATGCGGTCGCCCTCGTCGACGCCGATCGACACCGAGTCGAAGACGACCTTGGTGGGGTATTCGAGGTGGAGGCTTTCGCCGCCCAGAAGGTGTGCCATGTCTGCTCCAGGCTACGCGGGTCTGCACGATGCTCTGCGCTCCGCGGCGTCGGCACCCCTTTAGGCTGGTCGGGTGCCGCTCCGTCGCCGCGTCTTCTCGCTCCCGCTCGGCGACCGCGACGCCGTGCTGCTGCGGTCCTGGCGACGCCCCCACCAATACGAATTGCGCGTCGGCGGCGTCCCCCAGTCGATCGTCACGGCCAGCGACCCCACCCGCCTCGCCTACGGCTACGTGCGCCACATCGCGCGGGCCATCGACGCCGCCGCGCCGGCGGGCGCGCGGCTGTTCACGGTGCACCTGGGCGCCGGCGCGCTCACCCTGGCGCGCTACGTCGAGGCGACGCGCACCGGTTCGCGCCAGCTCGTGGTCGAGTTCGAACGCGACCTCTACTCCGCCGTGCTGACGGCGCTCCCCCTCCCCGCAGCGGCGAACGTGCGCGCGATCTTCGGCGACGCCCGCAACGTCGCAGAATCCCCCGAGGCGGCCGACTGGACCGGCGCGCAGTTCACCGTCGTCGATCTCTGGGATGCCGCGGTCATTCGCCACCGGGTGGCGAGCAGGGAGTTCTACACCCGTGTCGCTGCGCGTTCGGCGCCGGGCGGCGTCGTCGCGGTCAACCTGCTCGACGGGCATCCGTTCGAGTACTCGCGCCGTCAGGCCGAGACGCTCCGAGCGGTGTTCGCGCACGTCGCGGTCGTGCTCGAGTTCGACCCGCACGACGAGGACGGGCCGCTCGGCAACGTCGTCGCGTTCGCGAGCGACCGCCCGCTCGACATCGCGCGACACCCCGCTCTGCTCGGCCTGCCGGCGCCGCACGTGTTCGCGGGAGACGACCTCACCGCATGGATCGGTGCGTCACGGATCATGACGGATGCCGACGGCACCGATTCGCCCGACCCCGACGACCCGCGCTGGGACTGACCCGCGCGCGATGCCGGGCCGCAGGTGGCCGGGCTGCCGACAACCCGTCAGTACCAGAAGCTCAGCCGCGGGGCCGAAACGGTCTGGAAGATCCGCGCGATGCGTTCGGGGTCGTCGGTCTCGATGCGGCCCGCGCGGGCGAGCGTGACCGCCGACACACCGCCGAGCAGCAGTGCCGACAATTCGGCGATGCCCAGGCGCAGCGACGGCAGCCCGAGCGGCGGCTCGTCGGCGACCTCGACGAATCCCGCCCCGTCGACGTCGGTGGTGAGCACGAACGGGCCGCCGGCGATCTCGAGCGGATCGACGACCTCGATCGCGACGGTATCGGCGACGTCGTAGCGACGCGCGGCGAGGGCTGCCGGCACGTCGAGGATGCGCACGTAGTGGTGGTCGCGCACCGTGATGGTCGCGGCGCGCTGGTCGGCGATCATCCACCACAGCGGCTCGTCGACGGCGAGACCCGGCGCGCGGATCGTGCCGATGAGGTCCATGGAGAGGAAGAACCGCCACAGCCCCGCATACGCCGCGTCGGTTGCGGCGAGGAGCACCTGCAGCCCGAGGCTCGATTCGGTGAAATCGTCCTCGTTCTCGGTGACCGTGTAGAGCGCGATCCCGTCGACCTCGCCGGAAGGCGAGGCGTACTGCACGACGCGCAGCAGCTCGGGCTTCTCGGCGTCGGGCCGGGTGCCGAAGAAGCGGTCCCAGTGGCCGCGGGGCATGTCGAGCTCGCCGGGCGACGCCGGGCGCACCCGCTCGTGCAGCGCCTCGGCGAGAGCGCGGCCCTGCTCGCGCGTGACGAAGTCGACGCGGCCGGGCGCCGCGGGGCCGGTCCAGCGGGCGCGGCGCACGTTCAGCCGCCAGTCGGCGACGGCGGCAGCGGGGCCGAACCCGAACCGTCCGTAGATCGTCGATTCGCTGACGGTCAGCGCCGCGACGGGAAAGCCGGCTTCGGCGGCGGTGCGGAGCTCGCCCGCCATGAGCGTGCGCAAGATGCCACGGCGGCGGTGCGTGGGCGACACCGTCACCGCGCTGATCGCGCACGCGGGCAGGTCTCCCCCGGGCACGGCGAGGGCGGCGCCCCACGACGCGAACGTCGCGACGGGTTCGAGCGGCTGCGGGGCATCCGTGTCGTAGACGCCGATCTTGCGCCGGTACGCCGTGTGGTCGAAGAACGCCTCGCGCCGCTGGTCGTTCGGCTCGCCGTCGAGAAAGCCGCGCGCCACGGCCCCCAGCCATGCGTCGACCTGCGCCCGGTCGGCATCGTCGACCCGGGCGGGGGTGAGTCCCCCGGCGCTCAGCGTGGCGACCAGTGCGGTGTCGAGCGGGGCATCGTGAAAACGCGAAGCGAGGTCGGTCATGCTTCCCCACGCTACGCGGGATCGCCGATACCCGCGCGGAGGCCTGCGCGAACGAGCGGAACCTTCGGGGTGGACGCGTCAGGGAACGATCCGCGCGCCCGGCACCGGGCCGTGCGCGACGAACGTCTCGCGACCGAGGCCGCGCAGGCTGCGCGCGAGGGCGTCGGCCGCTTCTGCCCCATCGGCGAGGAAGGCGACCGTCGGCCCCGAGCCCGAAACGAACGCAGTGAGGGCGCCGTGCGCATCGCCCTCGCCCATCACGTCGACGAGATCGGGCGCCAGCGAGCAGGCGGCGCGCTGCAGGTCGTTGCGGGCGACCTCGGCGAGCGCACCGGCGCTGCCCGCGCGAAGCGCCTGCAGCACACCCGGGTCGGCCTGCGGAGCACCGCGACGCGGGCGGATGTCGACCCCCGCGCGCAGCCGGTCGAGCTCGGCGTAGACCGCCGGCGTCGACAGGCCTTCGGAACGCGTCGCGAGCACCCAGTCGAACCGTCCGCGTGCGAGAGCGGTGGCCAGTTCGTCACCGCGCCCCGTGCCGACGGCGGTGCCGCCGAGCACCGCGAAAGGCACGTCGGCGCCGAGTCGCGCGCCGAGACCCTGTAGTTCGAGCGGAGTCAGCCTGCCCTCGAGCAGCTCGTTCACGGCGACGAGCGCCGCCGCGGCGTCGGCCGAACCGCCGCCCATGCCACCGGCGACCGGCACGCCCTTGTGGATCTCGAGTCGGATGCCTCCGGTGTAGCCGAGGCGATCGGCCACCAGGCGCGCCGCGCGCACGGCCAGGTTCGAGGCATCCAACGGCACACCCGACACGTCGACGTCACCGTCGACCGTGATCGCATCGCTGTCGGCGCGGCTCGCCCAGACGTCTTCGTACAGCGAGACCGCCTGGTACACCGAGGCGACATCGTGATAGCCGTCGGGCTGCACGTCGCCCACCTCGAAGAAGACGTTGATCTTCCCCGGGGCCCGCGCGTGCACGCGGCGGAGGTCGCCGGGGCGCTCTCTCACGCCGTCGCCGATCCCGCCCACAGGTCGACGTCGATCGAGTCGGCGACGGCGTCGATCTGCTCGATCTCTTCGGCATCGAAGGCGGGGCCGTCGAGGGCCGCCAGGTTCTCGTCGAGCTGTTCGGGCCGCGACGCGCCGACGAGGGCCGAGGCGACCACCGGGTCGCGCAGCACCCACTGGATCGCGAGCTGCGCGAGGGTCTGCCCTCGCTCCTTCGCCACGACGTCGAGGCTGCGTAGCGCCGCGAGGGCGTTCTCGCTGAGGCGCCCGTCGGGCAGCGACGAGCGGCTCTGCGCGCGCTCGGCCGTGCCATCACCGAGGTACTTGTCGGTCAGCAGGCCCTGCGCGAGCGGCGTGAACGCGATCGCGCCCATGCCCTCTTGACGGAGCGCCCCGGTGAGCCCGTCTTCGATCCACCGGTTGAGGATCGAGTAGGCCGGCTGGTGGATGATCAGCGGGGTGCCGAGCGACCGGGCGATCGCCTTCGCCTCGACGGTGCGCTCGGCGCTGTACGACGAGATGCCGACGTAGAGCGCTTTGCCCTGCCGCACGAGGGTGTCGAGCGCGCCGATGGTCTCTTCGAGCGGCGTCACCGGGTCGAAGCGGTGCGAGTAGAAGATGTCGACGTAGTCGACGCTCATGCGGGTGAGCGACTGCTCGGCGCTCGCCAGCAGATACTTGCGCGAGCCGTACGTGCCGTAGGGCCCGGGCCACATGTCCCATCCGGCCTTCGACGAGATGATCAGCTCGTCGCGGTACGGGTGCAGGTCTTCGCGCATCATGCGGCCGAAGTTGGTCTCGGCGGTGCCGTACGGCGGGCCGTAGTTGTTGGCGAGGTCGAAGTGCGTGATGCCCCGGTCGAACGCGTGGCGCAGCAGGGCGCGCTGGCGGTCGAACGGAATGTTGTCGCCGAAGTTCCACCAGAGCCCGAGCGACAGTGGCGGAAGGTACAGGCCGCTCTCGCCGACCTGACGGAATTGCGCCCCCTCATACCGGTCTGCGGCGGCGGTGTACGGGCGGTGGATGTCTCCGCCGCGCGTCGCGGGGAAGCGTTCTTCGGTCTCGGTCACCCCTCCAGGTTAGCGACGTGGGCGGGCGGGCGGGCGGGCGGGCGGGCGGCTCAGACGCCGGCGACACGGGCGATCGCGACGAAGTCGTCGATCGTCAACTGCTCGCCGCGGAGGGTCGGGTCGACGCCGGCGCGGGTGAGGGTGTCGCTGGCGGATGCCGAGGAGCCGCCCAGCACGCCGGCGAGCGCCTGGCGCAGCATCTTGCGACGCTGCTGGAACGCGGCGTCCACGATCCGGAACGTCGCCCGCCGCAGTGTCTCGTCGCCGCGCGGCTCGGGGTCGCGACGGAACGCGACGAGCACGCTGTCGACGTTCGGCACCGGCCAGAAGACCTGCCGCGACACCGTGCCGGCCAGCCGCCACTGCCCGTACCAGGCCGCCTTCACGCTCGGCGCGCCGTAGACCTTCGACCCGGGCGGGGCGGCGAGCCGCTCCCCCACCTCGGCCTGCACCATGACGACGCCGCGCTCGATGGCGGGGAAGGTCTCCATGAAATGCAGCAGCACCGGCACGCTGACGTTGTAGGGCAGGTTCGCGATGAGCATCGTGGGATCGCCCGGCAACTCGGTGACGCGCAGCGCATCGGCATCCACCACCGTCAGCGCACCCGCCGGCACGCCGTGCGCGGCGGCCGTCTCGGATAGCCGCGCGGCCAGCCGGTGATCGATCTCGACAGCCGTCACGGTCGCACCGGTCTCGAGCACCGCGAGCGTGAGCGAGCCGAGACCCGGACCGACTTCGACGACGCGGTCGGATGCCGCGACCTCGCCCACGTGCACGATCTTGCGCACCGTGTTGGCGTCAACGACGAAGTTCTGCCCCAGCTTCTTCGTCGGGGTCACGTCGAGGTCGGCGGCGAGCGCGCGGATCTCGGCGGCTCCGAGGAGGGTCACGGGCATGCGTCGAGCCTACCGGGGGGCTGCGCCCGCGCCCCGATCCGGGCGGCTGCAGCGCTGCCCGGGCCGAGCCCTCCGCGTCGCCCACGCTCGGTCATCGTCCAGGAGATCGTCACGCGGTGTTCACGCGGTGAAAACGATGAGGGAACGTGCGCGCCGCATGCTGGACCCGTTAGCAGCGCCACCGCCGGCGCCGACGTGGGGGGACGGCTGGGGGGCCGACATGGCGACAAACGTACGAAAAAGCAATTCGACGACGCAGAACGCGCGGCGCGGGGGTGCACGCAGAGCCGACAATTCGGCGCTGTTCGTACTCATCTCGATCGTGGCGACCCTGGGTGTCCTCGCCTATATGCTCTTCCTGCTCAATCCCGCGAACCAGGGGGATCTGCTGCCGTACGCCCTGGTCATCGTGGCCGAGTCGGTGTTGATCTTCCACGCCCTGCTGTCGATGTGGACGATCCTCTCCGCCGGCTACGAGCCGCGCGACTTCGCCTATCACGAGGCCAAGCGATCACTGTTCTCACGGCGCCGCGACGATGCCGACACGATGTTCATCGACGGCGAGCCCGTGCTGATCGACATCTTCATCACCGTCTACGGGGAGGACATCGACGCCGTCCGGCGCACGATCGCCGCGGCGATCGCCGTGCGGGGCGCCCATCGGACCTGGGTGCTCGACGACGGCAGGTCAGAGGCCGTCCGCGAGGCGTGCGAGGAACTGGGCGCGTGGTACGTCCGCCGCCTCAGCAGCAACGGCGCCAAAGCAGGGAACGTCAACCACGGGCTCTCGATCGCCAAGGGACAGTACTTCGCGATCTTCGACGCCGACTTCGTGCCCCACCCGGACTTCCTCGTCGAGACGATGCCGTTCTTCGCCGACGCGAACGTCGCGTTCGTCCAGACGCCGCAGACCTACGGCAACCTCGACACCATCGTCGCGCGGGGAGCCGCCTACATGCAGACGGTGTTCTACCGGTTCGTCCAACGCGGACGCAACAGGTCGAACGCGGCCTTCTGCGTCGGCACCAACGTGATCTTCCGCCGGGCCGCGATCGATGAGGTCGGAGGCATGCACACCGACTCGAAATCCGAGGATGTCTGGACGGCGCTGGCGCTGCACGAGCAGGGATGGCGATCGGTGTACATCTCCGACGTCCTCGCCATCGGTGACGCGCCGGAGACGGTCGAGGCGTACAGCAAGCAGCAGCTGCGGTGGGCGACCGGCGGGTTCGAGATCCTGCTGACGCACAACCCGCTGAGTCCGCGGCGCACCCTGACCGCCGATCAGCGCATCCAGTACTTCGTGACCGCGTCGTTCTACCTCACCGGGATCTGCCCGCTTCTGCTGCTGCTCGTGCCGCCGCTCGAGATCTATTTCGACCTGCGCCCGATGAACCTGAGCATCACCGCCGGCACGTGGGCGCTCTACTACTTCGGCTTCTACGGGATGCAGATCGTGCTGGCCTGGTTCGTGATGGGGTCGTTCCGGTGGGAGACTCTGACGCTCGCCACAGCCTCGTTCCCGATCTACGCCAAGGCACTGTGGAACGTGATCGTCGGAAAGGACGTCGGCTGGCAGGCGACGGGGGCCCGCGGCAAGCCGAGCTCGCCGTTCCAGTTCATCATTCCCCAACTGCTCTTCTTCGTCTTCCTGCTGCTGACCTCGGTCGTCGCGGTCTGGCGAGACTGGCAGAACGGCACCCCCACCATCGCGACCGCGTGGAACGTCACGAACACCGTGATCCTGGCCCTGTTCATCGGCGCCGCAGCCCGGGAGTCGAAGCGTTCGCCGGCCCCGGCGATCATGCCCGAGCCCGTCGAGACGCCGCTGCGGACCGTCGTGTCACGCCCCGCGCCGCGCGAGCTGGAGACGGCGCGATGACGTGGGCGGCCCGGATCAAACTCGCCGTCGGCCTCGTCGTCGTCCTCGCGATCGTGGGCGCATGCACGGTCGTCTTCACGCAGCGGCAGAACTCGGCGCGCAGCGAGAGCGCGACGATCACGGCCCAGGAGTTCTCGGCGGGTGCGGTGTACGCCGGCACCGTCGTCGACCAGGCCGTCACGGTCGGCGACGACGTCACGACCGGCGAGCGCCTGTTCACCGTGCACAGCCCCCAGATGGTTCGAGACATGGAGGCCGGAGTCATCCGCGCCACCGATCTCGACGGCGTCGACACGGCCGCGGGCACCTACGAGGTGCGTTCAGCCGTCGACGGGACGGTCGCGTCGATCGCCGCTCCGGTCGGGGACTTCGTCACCGCAGGTGCAGAGGTCGCCACCATCGACCGCACGGGCAGCCTCGGCGTGAGCGCGAAGTTCACCCTCACCGCACGCGACTACGGCCGCATCGCCCAGGGGACCGCGGTCGATCTGCAGCTGCCCAACGACACGACCGTCGAAGGCACCGTCGACGCGATCGAGGTGGAGACGGTCGACGGGCGGGCGGCATCCACCATCACCATCTCCGCGCCCGCGCTGGCCGATCAGAAGATCAGTGGACTCTATCGACCCGGCACCCCCGTGGTCGCCACCCTCTCGCTGCGCGACGACGGACCATTGGCGGGCGTGAGCGATTCGTTCCGCGACTTCCTGCGCAGGATGGGCCTATGACCCGTCCGGCACCGCGGCGGATCTCGGCTCTCGCCGCCGCGCTCACCCTGATCGTCGTCTCGGCGCTCGCGCTAGCGGGGTGCACCGGCGACAGCCCGGCCGCCGGGGACGGGCTCGCCGGGGGCATCCCGACGCCTGCCGCATCGTCGGCCGTCGCCGACCTTCCGGTCGACCATCTTTCGGCGACGACTCCCCAGCGCCTGGCCGCGGGCGTCACGCCCCCGACGAACCGCTGGTATTCGAGCCTCGTGTTCTCGCCCACGCTGCTGCCGATCTATCCGTCGCCGCTCGCCGTCGCGCCCCGCGACGACGGCTTGACGGTGCAGGTTCCCACCGTCACGACCGGTGAGAAGACGATCAGCGCGAGCTTCACCGGTGGACTCTCGCTCGGTCTCGGCACCTCCGGCCTGCAAGTGGTGCGCGCCGACCCGGTATCGGTCACCGTCACCTACCTCTCCGGCACGGACGAGCGCGCGCGCGTGACGCTCGCGGAGGGGTCGCCGATCGTCGCGATCACCGCCGTCGCCGACCTGGACGTCGTACTCGGCGCGGCACCGACGCCCCTGCAGGAGGGGGCATGGACCGCCGTGGTCGACGGCATCACGTACGTGCTGCGCGGCGATGTGCAGGTCAGCGGCTCGTCGGTGCACGTCCCGGCCGGCGGCACGCTGCAGGTCGCGGGGTTGCCCGGCGGCGCGGACGCGGCGGCGTGGGCGGCGGCGATCGGAGATCCGGTCGACGCCGTCGAGACCAGCTACGACCTCGGTGACACCGACGTCACCACGCACCTCGCCTACGTCGGCACCGACCGCACGGTCGTCGTCCCGTTCGCCGGGCGCCATGCCGGCGGCGACTGCGACCTCGGCACCTACGACACGCCCTACGGCGCCTCCCCCGCGTGCGCCGGGTCGACCCTCACGTGGACGGTCCCGCGGATCACCGCGGCATCCACCTACGACTTCGACGGCATCGACGACGCCACGCGGGGGGCGATACTGGCGCAGGCGCAGACCGACCTCGACGCGACACCGGCCACCCCCGCCGACACGTACTTCGGCGGCAAGGCACTCGCCCGCATCGCGAACCTCGTCGAGATCGCACGCGCCCTCGGCGACGACGCGCTCGCCTCGGCCGCCGCCGACCGGCTCGCCACCGAGCTCGCCCCGTGGATCGATCCGCACGGCTGCACGACGGCCGCCGCGCGCTGCTTCGTCTACGACGACGTGCTGCATCTCGTCGTCGGAAAAGACCCGAGCTTCGGGTCCGAAGAGGGCAACGACCATCACTTCCACTACGGCTACTTCCTCTACGCGGCCGGCGTGCTCGGCCGTGAGCGCCCCGACGCAGTCGCGGGAATGCGTCCTGTGATGGATGCCCTCGCCGCCGATGTCGCCGCCGGGAGTGCGGAGCTGCCCGCGCTGCGGGTGTTCGACCCGTATCGCGGGCACTCCTGGGCCTCGGGCACCTCCCCGTTCGCCGACGGGAACAATCAGGAGTCGAGCTCGGAGGCCGTGGCGGCCTGGAACGGCCTCGCGCTGTGGGCGGAGGCCTCGGGACAGCAGGACCTGACGGGCGAGGCCACGTGGCTGCTCTCGAGCGAGGCCGACGCCGCGCGCGCCCTGTGGCTCGAGCCGACCGATCTTCCCGCCGGGTACGCCCACACGATCGTGTCGATCTCGTGGAGCGCGAAGCGGGACTACGCGACGTGGTTCAGCGCGGAGCCGTCGGCGATCCTCGGCATCCAAGCGCTGCCTCTCGGACCGGTCTCGCTGCAGTACCTCGCGGGCGACCCGAGTCGGGTCGCGGCGAACGTGGCCGATGCCGGTGGCACGGCCGCATTCACCGGGCCACTCGGCGACGCCGTCGCGATGTACTCGGCGCTCGGCGGGCCGAGCGCGCTCATCGCGGCGGATGCGTGGGCGGCGCAGGTCGCGCCGGACGCCCTCGATGACGGGAACTCACGCTCGGCGGTGCTCGCGTGGCTCGCCGCGGTCCGCCTCGCGGCGCGCTGAGGGTCTGCGTCAGCGCAGCGGCGGGCTGTGTCAGCCCGCCGCTGCGCGGGCGGCGGCGGGAAGCGCCTCGACGATACGGCCGATCACCTCGTCGTCGTGCGCCGCGGTGACGAACCACGCCTCGAAGGCCGACGGTGGCAGCGACACCCCCTGGTCGAGCATCGCGTGGAAGAAGCGGCCGTAGGCCGGGGCATTCTGCCGCAAGGCCGTCTCGTAGTCGGGCACGCCGCTGGCGACCTCGGAGCCGAAGAAGACGCTGAAGAGGGTGCCCGCGCGCTGGACGACGTGCGGGACGGATGCCTCGTCGAGCGCCCGCCCGACGGCGGCCGACAGCGTCGCCGAGGCCTCGGCGAGGCGCGCGTAGGCGGCGTCGTCCGCGAGCCGCAGGGTCGCGAGGCCCGCGGCGACCGCGACCGGGTTTCCGCTCAGGGTGCCGGCCTGGTACACCGGGCCGGTGGGCGCGAGGAGGTCCATGACGTCGGCGCGCCCGCCGACGGCGGCGACGGGGAGCCCCCCACCGATGACCTTGCCGAAGGTGACGAGGTCGGGGACGACGGGTTCGCCCGACTCGGCGAGCACCTGTGCATACCCACCGGGTGCGGCGCGGAACCCGGTGAGCACCTCGTCACTGATCAGCAGCGCGCCCTCACGGGCGGTGAGGTCGCGGACGAACGAGGTGAACCCGGATGCCGGAGCCACGACACCCATGTTGGCGGCCGCCGCCTCGGTGATCACCGCGGCGATGCGCCCGGGGTGCGCGGCGAAGACCGACGCGAGCGCGTCAGGGTCGTTGTAGGGCACGACGAGGGTCTGCGCGGCGATCGCGGAGGGCACCCCCGCCGACCCGGGCAGGGCGAAGGTCGCGAGACCCGACCCGGCCGCCGCGAGCAGACCGTCGGAGTGCCCGTGATAGTGACCGGCGAACTTCACCACCAGATCGCGCCCGGTCGCCCCGCGCGCGAGGCGGATCGCGGTCATCGTCGCCTCGGTGCCAGTCGAGACCAGGCGCGCCTTCGCGACAGCCGGCACCCGCGCGACGATCTCCTCGACGAGCTCCGCTTCGGCCGAGGTCGGCGCCCCGAACGACAGGCCGCGCGCGGCGGCCTCCTGCACGGCGGAGACGACCTCGGGGTGGGCGTGGCCGAGAAGGGCGGGCCCCCAGCTGGCGACGAGGTCGATATAGCGGCGGCCCTCGGCATCCGTGATCCACGCGCCCGAAGCGCTCGTCACGAACCGCGGCGTGCCGCCGACCGAGCCGTAGGCGCGGACGGGCGAGTCGACGCCGCCGGGGATCACGGCGCGGGCGCGGGCGAACAGCTCGTCGTTCGTGGCAGGCGAGGTGGCGCTCATGCGAGGCTCCGCCCGGCGTTCAGCCAGCCCGCGACCTCGAGCGCCCAATAGGTGAGGATCGCCTCGGCGCCCGCCCGGCGGATGCCGAGGAGGGATTCGCCGATCGCCCGGTCGCGGTCGATGACCCCCGCCGCGGCGGCGTGCTCGATCATCGCGTACTCCCCCGACACCTGGTACGCCCAGACCGGCACGGCAGAGACGGCGGCGACCTCGGCGAGGACGTCGAGGTAGGGGCCGGCGGGCTTCACCATGACGATGTCGGCGCCCTCGTCGATGTCGACGAGAGCCTCCTGCACACCCTCGCGGCCGTTCGCCGCGTCGAGCTGGTACGTCCGCCGGTCGCCTGTGAGCGTCGACTCGACGGCCTCGCGGAACGGCCCGTAGAAGGCCGAGGCGTACTTCGCCGAGTACGCGAGGATGACGACGTCGCTGCGGGTCGTGCCGAACCCCGCGGCATCCAGCGCGGCCCGGCACGCAGCGACCTGGCCGTCCATCATGCCCGACAGGCCCAGGATGTCGGCGCCGGCCTCGGCCTGTGCGAGCGCCATCCGTGCGTAGATCTCGAGGGTCGCGTCGTTGTCGACCGAGCCGTCGGCGGCGAGCACGCCGCAGTGACCGTGGTCGGTGAACTCGTCGAGGCACAGGTCGGCCTGCACCGTGATGCGCCCCCGCGAAGCCCGGGCGGCGACCGCGATGGCGCGGTTGAGGATGCCTTCGGGGTCGGTCGCCCCGCTGCCGACGGCGTCGCGGGTCTCGGGCACCCCGAAGAGCATGAGGCCGCCGATGCCCGCCGCGACCGCCTCCTCGACGAGCGCGGGAACGGCGTCGAGCGGATGCTGCGACACCCCCGGCATGCTCGCGATGGGCTGCGGCGCGTCGATGCCCTCCTTGACGAACACGGGCAGCACGAGCCGCCGCGGCGTGAGGTCGTGCTCGGCGACGAGGCGGCGGAGCACCGGGTTCTGGCGCAGGCGGCGCAGGCGCCGGACGGGGAATGCGGTCATGGGGTTCCTTCCGGAGGAGTCGGAATGGACGGATCGGGTCGGCCGCCGGCTGGCTCGGCGGGCGGGTGCGCGTCGAGCTCGGCGAGCAGCGCGTCGACGCTCTGCGTGCGAGCCGTGTGCGAGACCGTGAAGCCGAGGCGCTCGGCGTCGCGGGTCGTTCCCGGCCCGATCGACGCTACCCGCACGGCGGGCGGCAGGGGGCCGACCTGGCGCCGCAGCTCGCGGGCGACGCTGAGCGACGTGAGCAGTACCACATCGATCGCGCCGGTCGTGAGGTCGGCGGCGACCTGCGGCGGGAGGTCGACGCCGACGGTGCGGTAGGCGATGCACACGTCGACCGCGAAGCCGCGCAGGGCCAGCTCATCGCTGATGACGGCGGTGGCGAGGTCGGAGCGGACGACCAGCGATCGCCCGGCGCCCGCCGGCGTGCGCCCGGCGCACCACTGGGCCGCCATCGCGGCGGCTGACGACTCCCCGACGGGCACGAAGGCGACGTCGGCGCCGGCCGCCGCG
>NZ_JAAGRY010000004.1 GCF_015707995.1 Microbacterium paulum | reverse complement strand
CCGGCCCTTCCTGACCGTCTACGAGCCCCTCCCGCGATCTGGTGAGAGCGCTCGACCATCTGAGCGCCCTGGAGAAGGGCGAGCTTGAAGAGCGCTACGGGGTGGCCCCTTCGCTGTTCGCGCAGTTCGGCCTGTTCCCGCTGACCGCACCGGATGAGAGCGCGCCGATGTGGACGCGCGAAAGCCCGTACGGGGCCGTGACGATCACGCGCGGCGTACAGCTGCCCTTCGGGGAATGCGCACCTCGAGGCTCCAGCGTCCGCCCCGGTCACCGACCTCGAGCTCACCGCCGAGGCTCCGCACCCGCTCCGCCATGCGCACCATGCCGTAGCCGCCGGGAGGGAGCCGATGGCGGTCGCCCTCGCCGAGGTCGTTGACCATCCGCAAACCCACGAAGTCCCGCTCGCTCGTGAAGCTGAGCTCGGCACGGCCGGGGCTCGCATGCTTCAGCGCGTTGACCCCGGCCTCCCGGACGATGCGCGCGAGCGCCGTCGTGACCGGACGAGGAAGCTCCTCGGCAGTCAGGTCGGCGCCCCGCAGCGCGACCACCCATCCCGTTGCGGTCAGCTCGTTCACCGCCTCGGAGACCGCGGAACCCAGATCGCCGATCACGACGTTCTCGTCCCCGGGGAGCACGTCCATCTCCCCCAGCATCCATCGCAGATCGGCGAGCGCCTTGCGCGCGGCTGCCGAGATCGCCCCCTGCGACTGCCGCTGCGCGTCGGCCTCTGTAGAGCGCTCGAGCACGCTCGCGTGCATCGCGATGATCGTGAGGTCGTGCGCGAGGATGTCGTGCAGCTCGTCGGCGATCCGCTGCCGTTCCGCGTGCGCCGCCGCCGCCTCCTGCTCCACACGCTCGGCGAGCTCCCGGGCCGTGCGCTTCTCGGACGTGATCGCCCAGCGCTGCAGAGCGCCCACGCCGATCGCGACCCCCGCGATGATCACGATCACGATCGTGCCGCCGAGACCCAGGTCGCGCTGCGTGGACGCGGCCACCAGCAGCAGGACCATGTAGACCGCGGCGTAGCCGGCGACGATCGCCCGCGTGCAGCTGCGCGCGACGAGCCCCGCGGCCAGCGCGCCCGCGAGCAGGGCCTGCGGCACGACGTCGAGCGGGAACGACAGCGCCACGGCGATAGGCAGCACGATCGCGCCGATCCGCGGCGTCCACAGGAACAGCGCGAACGCCGCGATGAGCACTATCTCGAAGGCGTCGCTGCCGAGGTTCGGCGCGGCCGACGGCAGGAGCACGCCGACGATAAGGCCGTTCACGATCAGGGCGCCGAGCACCCCTCGCTCGACCCTCGACAGCGGCGAGGAGCGGACGAACAGGTCACCGACGCGGGGTGCGGTCAGCCGCCGTCCCGGGGTGCTCATGTGTCGTCTGTCTCCTGACGCTCTCGCCGAGCGTCCAGGTTACCCCTGACAGATGCGGAGCAGCTTGCACAGCTCGGTGAACGGTCCCATCAGCAGTCCCAGTCGAATTCCCATGTCCCCCATCCTTCCTGCGTCCGACTTTCGGGCGCAGGAAAGATTGTCCGTGCAGGCCGTCGCGCGCGGACACCGCCGAATGTCCGGAATCGGACCGGCCGTTCGTCCGGTCGGCCTGCGTGATTCCGCACGATGCGTAGGCTGGTGATATGGAGACGGTTCGCGTGCTGATCGCCGACGACGAGACCCTCGTGCGCCGCGCGCTCTCCGTGTTCATCGAGGGCGAGGCGGGGATGACCGTCGTCGCCGTCGCGGCGGACGGCGCAGAGGCGGTCGCGATGGCCGCGGAGATCCACCCGGACGTCGTGCTGATGGACTTGCAGATGCCCCGCATGGGCGGCATCGAGGCGATCCGCCGCATCACGGCCGATCTGTCCGGCGCCCGCGTGATCGCCCTCACCACCTTCGGCACCATGGAGCCCGTGCTCGCCGCGCTGAACGCGGGCGCATCCGGATACCTCCTCAAAGACACCGACCCCGAGGACATCATCTCCGCGATCCGCGAGATCCACGCGGGCGGCGGCGTGCTGTCGCCGCGCGTCACGGAACGTCTGCTCTCGTCGATCCACGAGGGCAAGGGCGTAGACGCGGGGGCGGCGGCGATCACGCTCCCCGAGCTGAGCGACCGCGAGAGCGAGGTGCTGACGGAGCTCGCCCACGGCAGGTCGAACATCGAGATCGCCGCGGCCCTGCACCTCTCCCCCGGCACGATCAAGGGCTATCTCAGCTCCATCATGGCGAAGTGGGATGCTCGGGATCGCGTGCAGGTCCTGGTCCTGGCCGCGCGGGCCGGGCTGATCGGCTTCGCTCCTCTGAGCACGCTCAGAGGAGCGGCCGGTTGCGGAATCCCGCCCAGGCCCACGCGGTCAGCACGACCGTGAGTCCGAGGAGCGCGATCGATGCCGTCACCGGCGTCGCGCTGAGCAGATCCGGCTCGTTGGCCGCCGAACCTGCCGAGAGCGAGTGCACCATGGCGTTGGAGGCCGCGACCGGGAGGTACTCGGCGACCTCCGCCAGACGCCCCGTCGCGAGGACCGCGAGCCTCGCCGCGGGCTCGACGATCAGGATCCAGCCGAAGGCGATCGCCGCCGCCGCTCCGGCCGACCTCGTCAGGATCGCCAGCGCGGCTCCGATGATCGCGAAGCACGTCTGCGCGATCACGAACATGCCTGCGACCCGCCACATGACCTGACCGTCGACCTCGGCGCCGGTCGGCAGTACGAGAGACGCCGCCCCGAGCGACAGCAGCGCGGTCGCCGCAGACGTGCCCGCCGCGACAATCCCGATCACCGCGAGCCGAGCGCCGAACAGACGACCGCGACGCGGGAAGAGCACCATCGTCGTGCCCGATGCCCCTCGCCGCAGGTCGCGGGAGGCGAGGAGGATGCCGAGCAGCACCGACACCGAGACCGCGAAGGGCCCGCGTGTCATGGCCACCGTCACGGACGAGGTCACGGACTGCAGGAACGCCTCCGGGGAGGTCGAGTCCCGTATCATGGCGACGACCGCGGCGGCCATCCCCGCGCCGGTGACCAGCGCGATGCCGGCGAGCACCCACAGGACGCGCATGGCGCTCACACGCAGCGCCTCGAATCGGACCTCGGTCATGGCCTGCCTCCGTTCGCCGGCGCGGTGAGGTCGAGGTAGACCTCCTCGAGCGTGGGGGTCATCTCCTCGAGCCGGGTGACGACGAGCCGAAGTCGGCACGCCGCCTCGCCGATCACGCGTCTGCCGACGCCGCGCACGACGAGCTCGGTCGCCGTGCGTATCGTCACCTCGACGGCGCCCGCGCGTCGCAGCTCCTCCGCGAGCGTCACGGGCTCGTCGCATTCCACGAGCACATGGCTCATGACGGACGTCGCGAGGAACTCCTCGATCGGGGCGTCGGCGACGAGCCGACCCGCATCCAGCACGACGACCCTGTCGACGAGGCGCTGCAGGTGGGCGAGGTGGTGCGAGGTGATGAGGACGGACCCGCCGCCGTCGGCGAACCGGCGTATCCGGTCGAGCATGACGGGCACCGCATGCGCGTCGACGCCGTTGAGGGGCTCGTCGAGCACGAGCGTGCGCGGTCCGCCGAGCAGCGCGCCCGCGAACGCCACGCGCTGCGTCTGGCCGAGCGACAGCGCGCCGATCCTCCGCGCAGCGATGTCGCCGAGTCCGTGCTCGACGATCGTCTCGTCGACCGCGGAGCGCGGCGCGCGGCGCGCCACCCGGATGAGCTGCAGGTACCGGCGAACCGTCCACGCCCGATCCAGCCCGCCGTCGTCGACGATGCTGCCGAGCGTCTCCCCCAACGGCTGCCCGGGCGCGGGGCGATCTTCGACCAGCACGTCGCCGCCCCCACGGATCAGACCGAGCAGCAGTCGCAGGGTGGTCGACTTGCCCGACCCGTTGGGTCCGAGCAGGCACACGATCTCGCCGGAGCGCACGGCGAAGGACACGTCGGCGACGCCGCCCCCGCCGGGGAAGCGGTAGTCGGCACCACGGAGCTCGATGCTCATCGGACCCTCTCCACGTGCGCGTCGAGCGACAGGGTCTCGTCGATCCGCAGGCCCGGAGGCACGGCGTGCGAGACGACGACCAGCAGGACGTCCTCGGCCCAGCCGTTCATCTCCCCCACCATCCGCTCGGCCGACTCCGCGTCCACACCGTTGAAAGGCTCGTCGAGGAATCCGACCGCGAAGCGTCCAGTCGTGCACATGAGGTACCACAGTCGACGGGCCGTGCCGGTCGAGAGTGCCGAGGTGCGGGTGCCGAACCAGCGGTCGATGCCGTAGGCGCGTGCTCGCTCCAGGGGATCGTCGCGGGTGACGCCTGCGAGGTCGGCCGCGAGCGCGAGATGGTCGAGCACGCTGAGGTGCGGATGCAGCGCCGGGGCCGCGCGGCAGACGCGTCGATGCGCGCGCACCGCCGGGTGGTGGGCCTCCTGCCCGTCGACTCGGATGCTGCCGGCGAACGGTCGCAGATAGCCGGATGCGGCTTCGATCAGCGTCGACTTGCCCGATCCGTTCGGGGCGTCGAGCCGGACGATGCCCGGTCCGGCGAGCGAGAACGTGAGATCGCTGACCACCGGACGGTCGGGCGCGTACCCGACCGTCAGACCAGCGGCCTCGAGGGAAGGGCGAGAACGCGACGTCTCGTCACCCATGCGGCACCTCCCAGGGAGAGAACGGATGAGGCGACGCCGAGTGCGGCGACACCGGCGGCGGATGCCGCGAGGACGACGACCGCGAACGCCGCGGACGTGATGACGCAGAAGACCCCGGCCGAGAGCGACGAGGGACTCGAGCCGTCGGAGCGCGGCGGCTCCGCGGGAACGATCGCGGCAGCGACCCAGGCGGCTGCGAGCGCCGAGAGCATCACGCCCACCGGCACGGCCGGGCTTCCGCCGAACGCGGCCGCGGCGATCGCGAGCGGCGCCGTGAGTCCCAGGCCGATGACGACGGCGACGAGCACGGGGGCGGCGGCCAGCGTCCAGGAGGATGCTCCGGCCTCCCAGCTCGCCCGCCAGCGGGGTGCGAGTGCCGCGGGGCCGATCCACCGGCTCAGCATCTCGGCGACCGTGAGGCCGAGCACGAAAGAGAGGACGCCCGACAACCGATCGATCGCCACCTCCGGCAGCTGCCATCCCGTCGCGGCGGTCAGCTGCACCCCGGCCGCGGCGGTGCCGCCCGCCCAGACGACGAACGCGAGACGGGAGAGGGACGTCGCCCGCGGGAGCGGGGAGAGGTCGCTCAGCACGACCCCGATCCACACCCCCGATGCCGAGCCCCGCCGGAGGCGCGACCGCGTCACGCGCACCTCCTCCGACCGCACCGCGACGAAGTCGGAGCGGCCGACCGCGCGGAGTGCAGCGGCGGCGACGACGGCCGAGACCACGGCGCACGCCACGACGACCGACGCCACAGAGGTCCAGGATGCCGGTGCGACGGCATCCGCGCGGGCGACAGCCGTCACGACCGTGAGCCGCACCGCCCCCACGATCACGAGCCCCGCGACTACACCGGCGGGCACCGCGAGGAGCGTCCGCGTCCGTGCGTGCGGATTCGCCCAGGCGGCGGTGGAGGCCGTGATCGCGAGTACCCCTCCGAGCACCGCCGCCGGCATCGCCGCGAGTGCGATGACCTCGGCGGTCGACGCCCCGGCCACGATCACCCGCGCAGCGACCCCGCTCGCGATGCCGCACACGAGCGCCCCGGTCGTCACGAGCCGGTCGCGGCACTCCACGAGGACGACGGCCCGGCGCGGGATGTCCATCGCGAC
Source organism: Microbacterium paulum (assembly GCF_015707995.1). Lineage (GTDB taxonomy): Bacteria > Actinomycetota > Actinomycetes > Actinomycetales > Microbacteriaceae > Microbacterium > Microbacterium paulum. The sequence continues at coordinate 79,363 of NZ_JAAGRY010000004.1, read as the reverse complement.
GAAGAACCCGGCCAGCGGATGGTCCACAAGCTGCAGGCGGCGGGTTGTGAGGGACTCGCGCACCGCATGGAGGATGACGACGTAGGCGCCGATCGCGAGCGCGCCGATCACGACGACGCTCGCCCCCGTTCCGGGAAGCGCAGAGCTCACGGCATCCACGGCGATCGCCGACGCCACTCCCGAGCCGCACAGGAGCAGCACGGCGCCGAACGCCTTCGCGACGCGGAACCCCGGGAGCGTGAGCCGCCATCCGAGGCCGTCCAGTGTCGTGGCATCCTGGATGCTCCGAGCCACACCTGCGGCGGTCGCGCTCACAGGCGGTCCTTCGTCACCGCCGCACCCGCCTCTGTGCGGAGCATCAGGGCCATGGTCGCGAAGGCGATCGCGACGATCACCGCGGGCAGGTAGACCAGGAACCCGGGCTCGAGCGCCGCGGCACCCCAACTCACCGCCACGGCGATCGCCGCCAGCAGGAAGGCGACCATGTCGAAGCCGAACCGCGGAGCGGACTGCGCCGTTACGACGGCGAGAAGCGCTGCAGCGAGCACCGCGGTCGCGATCACCACGATCGCCCCCGTGTCGAGCGCGCCGGACGCATCGAGGTCGCGCAGGACGGTGAGGATCGCGTAGACCGCGAGCACCGCGATCAGGAGGGACGCGACGATGCGTCGCGACGAAGCGTAGAGGGTCTGCATGGGGGCTCCTTTGGTCGGGTGAGAGGGGCGGGGTCAGAGGGGCGGGGTCAGAGGAGGAATGAGATGGCGGCGACGACGACGAGCACCGCCACCAGGAGGATGCGGCCGCGCGAGCCGCGGTCGCGGAGTGCGGGGCGCGTGCACGCCCACACCGACACGACGGCCACCAGCACCACGAGCCAAACGACGAGGAACGGCGAGTCCTTGGGCGCGGTCAGGCCGAAGGCGAGGGCCGTGAGCTGCACCGGCAGCGTCGCGGCGATCCCCACCATCACGGCGGGGCCGAGCGCGGGGCGCCGCCCCTTGCGGTCGGCGCGGCGGCCGGTCGGGACCATGACGCCGGCGAGGAGCTTCTCGTCGACCGTCGCGCACAGGAACAGGTAGATGATCTGGAACACCGCCGAGATCACCACGGCGAGCATCACCCCCATGCGCACCGCGAGCTCGGCGAGCGCGGGGTCGTCGAGACCGGCGGCGAGGTCGCGCACCTGATCGTCGGCCGTGATGCGTTCGAGCAACTGACCGCTGAGACGGACGACCATCACGACGACGGTCGCGAGCACCGCCGCCCAGAGGATGAGCCGGTCGGTCCGGCGGGGGGCCGCGGCGACGGCATCCGTCCGTGGAGCGGTGGAGAGCGGTGCGCTCATGTCAGATCCTTCGTGAGCTGATGATGGCGGTCTCGACGCCCGCCCCGACGACGATGAGGACGAGGGCGATCGCGAGGAGGAGAAGGGAGCCGGGCAGGGGTGCGAGGTAGCGGGCGAGTGGTCGCAGCTCACCGAGGCGCCGCGACGGGAAGAGCAGGGCGGATGCGGGGACCAGCCCTGCCGCCGCCGCGAGGAGCAGCGCGGGGAGTTCGATGATCGCGTACCCGATGACGGAGGCGAGGGCGGCCGTGAGTCCGATCTCCGTCGCCGCTGCCGCCGTGCTCGCGCCGACGAGGAACCCGAGGAAGGCGATCCCGATGAGCGAGCCGAGACCCGCCGTCAGGACCCCCGCGAACAGGCCGAGCGCCACGGCGGCGTTGCGCAGCAGGATCGCGAGGAACAGCGGCGTGTCCGGATCGCCGAGCGGAGCCGCGAGCGACCCGCCGCCGCCGGCGACCCGACCCGATAGCGTCGAGTACGAGATCAGCACGGCGGCGATGAAGAGGACGAGGACGCCGGCGCCCGCGATGCCGAGGCTGCGCACATCGAGTCGCCCCCGTCCACTCATGACGGAGTCGTCAGGCAATCGCAGCCTTCTCGCCCCACTTGGTGATCGCCCAGCGCGCCGTCGCGACGACCGCGCCCGCGATGCCGCCCGACACGAGCGCCATGGCGATCGCGAGCACGGCGCCGCCGACCGAGATCGCGTTCACGATCTGGGTGGCGACGGCGGACGAGAGCCCGAACATGCCGGCGATATACGCGGCGCTGAGCCCCGCGAGGACGATTCCGGCTGCCGCGACAATCGCGGAGACGGCGACGGTGCCGCGCGACGTCCGCGACTCTGCAAGTGAACTCTGCATGATCTCTTCTTCCTGTTGGGCCCGAGGGCTGTCGTTCGAGCCCATGTGCTCGAACGACAGCAGGTTCCCATCGACGGAGATCAAGTCGATAGGCCGATTGTCCGGTCCCGGGCGGACGGACGTCCAGACGACGTTGGCGCTGACGCCGGGAGAGTGGGGTCTCATGCCGTGCACGGCTTGTACCGTGGAGGGATCATGGCGACCGACCATCGCGCCCGGCTACCGGGTGCAACAGGTCAAGTCGAAGTTCGCGGCGCTGTGCTTCTACGCGCGCCCGTCCGATGACGTGTACGCGCTCGATCCCACGTTCGATGAGGCGATCCGCGCCGCCGAGTGGGAGAGCACCGAGACGTGCGAGGACTGCTGCGCATCGGGTGCCGGTTGCTACACGATCCGGCTGTGGTCGTGGACGCTCTGCCCCGAACACGCGCGAGAGCGCGCGGCGGTCGCTCAGTCGTAGATGTCGGAACGGTGGCCGAGGTCGAGGGCGACGATGACGACCTCGCTGCGGCGGATGTCGAGAATGACCCGGTAATCGCCCACGCGATACCGCCACAGACCCGCCAGCGGCCCGCTGAGCGCCTTGCAGGGCGCGGTGGGGTCTTTCCCATCGCGGCGAGTCGCGTAAGGCCGTCACGGACGCGCTGAGCGGTCTTCCTGTCGAGCTTGCCTAGCGCTTTCTTGGCGCGGGCGAGCATCTGCACTTCCCACATGGTGAATCTCCTAGCTCGGGTGGGTTCGCCCGCATTGTCTGCGGGCCTCTACCTACACCCCTGCGGCAAGTGGGATCAGTCGAGACCGAGTTCTCGGGCAACCTCGTCGAGCGAGACCAGAGAAAGGTTAAGTATGTAGGGGTTACTGCGACCCTCGATCCCAGTGTTTTCTAGGGAACGCGGGTCTTATTACCCTACCGATTGGAAGCCGATTACCCTACCGATTGGAAGCCTCACCAGGGCGCGTCGGGTAGTTATCCACAGGCTCGGAGGGTTCCAATCGGTAGGGTAATCCGGCGCTTATCCACAGGGGGTCAGTCGCCCCGTCTCGGCTCGATGAGCAGCGGGGATCGAGAGACCTTGACGCCGCCCGGCTTGGCCCTCGTGCCGCGCACGACCTCGACGCGGCCCTCGGGGTAGTACCGCATCGCCTCAGCGAGCGCGGCCTTCCACTTGGCGGTGAAGTTGTCGAGCCTGGCGTAGTCGTGGGTGAACGTGGCGAACAGGTACGGCCAGTCGTAGAACGCCTCGCGCTTGCCCGAGCGGTGCAGCCAGTAGGTGATGCTCCCGAGCCACAGCAGCACGTCGAACGCCATAGGCTTCCCGGCCAGCTGCGCGAGCAGATCGCGGCGCACCGGCACGTTCTGCCCGCCGAGCACCAGCTGCATGAACCCGTGCGAGAGCATGATCGTCGGCTCGAACCCTGCCAGCGCGTCTTGCTCCGGCAGCCACAGATCGAACCCGTCAGCGACCCGCGCATCACGCCCGCTGACGCGCGTCCTGCCCTTCTCGGGGTCGTAGCCCTTGGTGACGAACGTGATGGTCGAGCGGGCCGTAGAAATCACCTGATCGAGCACCGCCCGGTTGCGGCTCCCGCTGCGAAGTCCGAGCCGCTGCGTCGTGTAGCGGTTCAGGGTGTCGGTGAGTTCGACAACCTCGGGGTGCTCCTTGCCCTGCCGGGCCGCGCTGCGTACCTCGGTCGCCAGATCGACCAGGAACAGGCGCGGGATGCCCCCGGACGGGTAGCGAGTCAGAGCCGGTCGCCCGCTCTCATCCGCCCAGACACCGCGAGCGATGGTCACCGATCCGTACGGGCTTTCGCGCGTCCACATCGGCGCGCTCTCATCCGGCGCGGTCAGCGGGAACAGGCCGAACTGCGCGAACAGCGAAGGGGCCACCCCGTAGCGCTCTTCAAGCTCGCCCTTCTCCAGGGCGCTTCACCCGAAACCTGCTTACAACTTGCAAGCACAATTCGTCACCCTCAAGAACAACCCTCACCACCACGCACGTCCCCTCAATGTCGGAACCCCCTACTAGTTTGTAACTGTCAGGGAAACACAACAGAAGGAGCAACCACCATGGGAATGGACGTCTTCGGCAAGGCCCCGGTTTCGACCGAGGGCGAGTACTTCCGCAACTCGGTCTGGTGGTGGCATCCGCTCGCGGAGTACATCACCGACTCCCACCCCGATCTCGCCGCGGCCTGCACCCTGTGGCACACCAACGACGGCGACGGGCTCGATGCCGCTGATGCCGTGGCGCTGGCCGATGCGCTCACCGCAGATCTCGACAGTGGGGCCACGGCTCTCTACGAAGCGGAGCGCAATGCCCAGATCGCCTCTCTCCCTCGCGAGACGTGCAAGCTGTGCGCCGGAACTGGAACCCGCTCCGACGACATCGGGATCGAGATGGGCTTCACCGCTCGGGGATGGTGCAACGGCTGCGACGGCATCGGCGACCGCGAGCCGTGGGCGGCGTCCTATGCCTTCGAGGTCGCGAACGTCGCCGAGTTCGCGAAGTTCGCTCGGGCGTCGGGCGGATTCGAGATCTGCTGACCCCCCGCACGGAGGAGGAGAAGGCAGAACTCTCCTCCTCTTCCCCATGTCCGCCACCTCCGTTATACTGTAACTGTCAGAGATACTAACAAGGAGTTGCAATGGCCACCACGATGCAGGACACGATGAGCCAGCACTACGCCGAGCAGTACGGGATCAACTTCGAGCCGGACTCATATGACCCGCTCTGCGACTTGTTCGACGGCTCCTTCGGCCGCGACTGGGCGGACCTGCGCCACTGACCCGCTGGATGCGGGGTGCCCACTCCTCCGCACCCAGCATCCAACCCACGTTTTCCCGAGAGGACACCCAAGATGAGCACCCTCCTCACCGACACCGATCTCGAATCCCGCGCCGCGTGGTCGACCATCACCGAGCCCGCCGATGCGGTTGCCATCGCCTTCACCGCGGCCCTGGGGCACTCGGCAGCACTCACAGAGCTTGAGCGTCCGGCGAGCGCCGTCCAGTCGCTCATCGACGTCGGTGCCGCCGCCGACCGCCCCGAAGCGACCGCTGCGATCCAGCGTTGGACTCCGAGGCTCCAGTCATCCGCAGTCGGTCAGGCCCTTACGGCCGCGGCCCGAGATGGTATCCAGCTGATCGACCCGTCACGGGTCCTCGGCCTCACGGATCTCGGCAGCCAGGCTCCACACCTAATCTGGCTGCGCGGCGACGCCGCGGCACTCACCGGACCGACCCGTAGCAGCGTCGCCATGATCGGCGCGCGGGCGAGCACCTCCTACGGTGACACGGTTGCTCGCGAGCTCAGCCAGCAGCTGGTCAACAGCGGCATGACGATCGTCAGCGGTGCCGTGTATGGAATCGACGGGGCATCGCACCGTGCCACCTTGGAAGCCGGTGGGACCACGGTCGCCTGGCTTGCGGGTGGCGTCGACCGCCCCTACCCGGCTGGCCACCGCGACCTCATCGACCGCATCGTCGAACGCGATGGCGCTGTCGCGAGCGAGATGCCTCCGGGTGCTACCCCGACGCGCTGGCGCTTCCTCGCTCGCGGTCGTCTCATCGCAGCGGCGGCCGCCGTGACGATTGTGGTCGAGGCGGGATACCGTTCAGGCGTGCTGACCACCGCGAGCACCGCGGTGACCCTGGGCAGGGTGCTCGGGGCCGTCCCGGGTCCCGTCACGAGCCCATCGTCCACCGGATGCCACCACCTGATCCGCGAATACGGAGCATGCCTCGTCACAGACGCCTCCGACATCCTGTCCCTGATCGACGCGGGAGCAACCGCGTGAGCAACGCACGCGGGCTGAACTGGTCTCAGCGGGTGACGATGCGGATGATCGCTGACGGCCGATCGCCCGCCGGAGGTTCGAGCTTTCTCTACACGAAAGGACTCGGCATCCCGGGCGGGACAATCCGGTCCCTACAGCGGCGAGGGCTGATCGAGCGATACTCCTGGCTGGAACCGGGGTGGGTGCTTACAAAGGCCGGCGCCGATGCGATCCGCAGCGGAGAGTGCGACGACGAGCAGGGGCTGGAGTAGCCATGGGGTGGACGGGCAGCGCGTACGACGCGGCCGGGAAACGCAACTCTTCGAAGACGCACGCACGCAGGCCGCACCCGTGCGATTTCTGCGACGCGATCTCCCACGGCAATGGCGGCCGCGTGGCGCATGCTCGTCGCCACGTACGCGCTGGCGAAGCCGTCGAGTTCGTGAAGTGGTACTCAATGTCCGTCAGCCCTTCAAGGGCATTCCTCCCTGCTGATGCGCACGAACGGATCGACTGGTTCCTGCAGCAGGGGTACGAGCTCGTACCGATCGGAGGTGCAGCCCGATGACGGTGTCGCGCGATTGCGGGGCGCCCCGCAACGCCTCATTCTGGGGGATCGATGCAGTGACGATCATCTGCGATGGCGCACCCTGGCCGGAGGGGCCGTGCGGGGCCAATCGTGTCCCTCTCCGCGCGGCCGCCGCAGCGAACGTCCGGGCGCACGCGCGAGCTCTGGGGTGGCGAGTCAACGTGCCCGGCGAGGCAAGATCTGATGGTCGACGTCGACGACTGGACTTCTGCCCCACGCACGCAGCCCGTCCCGGCGAGCTCCCCACGAAGGACTGAGTCCCCGGCGATGATCGAGAGAAGGCGTACAGGATTCAACCGCTATCGGTGGGAATGCGATGTGCCTGCGTGCCCGTATTCGGGTTCGACCGACACGTTCAGTCGAGCCTCCCTCGCCCTGCAGTGGCATGTCGAGGAGAAGCATCCGGGTCACGCGAGCGCGGTGGCCAGCTCTCCCCAGTGAGTCGTTGCCCGCGGGGTGAGCATCTCCCGCTTCATCTGCCAGTCGGGTCCCGGACGAAGTCCGGCGTAACCCAACCCGAGAAGACCGCGCCCTTCTCGACGTTGGTGCGACCAACCCTCCCCGCGCGCGGTGGCGGCGAGGTCTCCCCAGACTCGTCCGATCGTGGGGGCCTTGAGCGCGCGGGCCAGATAGCCGAGCGTCGCGGCAGTATCGGTGCCGGCACCCATCACAGCACCTCCCCGGTGGTCTCATCGAACCGGACCCCGAACAGGGCGTCGTAGTCGCCCGGGTCGCGGAACATCACCCGCCGCTCCGGTGATCCAAGACCCGCGCGTCCCCGCTCCCGTTTCGCGTCCGAGAACTGGCTGCGCAGGCCCTTCGCGGTCACCACGTGTGCAGGGTCAGTGATCACTGCGCTGGTCGCCCAGGAGCGTTCATGATCGGCGACTGCGGTCCCGTCGCAGACCACGATCACCCTCGTCAACGTCGCGGTCACGTCGACGAGCCGGCCGATCACCCGTGGGTCCACAGAATTTCGACCGACACATCTCTCGGCGCCCGATCGATAACGGCGTGGCGCTGATCCACGGTCACACATTCACGAGTCGCGGGAGCGAGCGGCAACCAGTTCCACGTTGGCGTCGACGCGTTTGGATTCGAGCCGGTCCCGTTTAGTGTCATCGACGCATGGCTCGACGCACTCCGGCCGGGCGGCGGTTCCCGCCGACTCCCATGACCGGTGGCGAGACGCGCGCCTACGCCAGACTATGTTGAGCGCTCAGTTCGATTAGCGGAGCTGTCGGCGTGAGAGGAGCATTCTGTGGCGTTCGTCGGCAAGACCAAGAAGGCTGTCCAGCAGTTCGACACCCCTGAGGAGATGTACCTCAGCCCGACGATGCCGCGGACCAGCAAGGCCGTGCCCGGGCTGTGGCTGCACCAGGGTGATGTGATCCGCTCGTATGCGGAGGAGCACACGAAGACCCCTGACCTCGCTCTCGAGTTACCGACCGGCACTGGGAAGACGCTTCCTGGCCTGCTGATCGGTGAGTGGGTGCGCCGGAAAGGTGAGGGCCCGGTCCTGTACGCGACGCCGACTACGCAACTCGCGAAGCAGGTCGCGAAGACGGCGAGGCGCGAGGGCGTCCCGGTCGGTCTTCTCATCGGGAAGCATGACGACTGGGATCCGCTCGCGGAGATGGCCGTCGAGGCGGGCGAGATGATCGGTCTCACCACGTACAGCTCCATTTTTAACAGCCGTCCGTACGTGCCCGTCCCCCGGCTCCTCATCTTCGATGACGCGCACGCAGCGGAGCAGTTCGTCGGCCACAAGCACGGCGTCGACATCCGCCGCTCCAAGGATGAGACCGCGTACCTTGCGGTGCTGGCAGCGTTGAAGCCGTTCCTGTCGGGGATCCAGTACCAACGCCTGGAAGGTGCGCCGGACCCTGGCTCTCATCATGCGGTGCGTCTCATCGTCCCCGCCGTCGACCCGGCAGCGTTGAAGGTCCTCGATGCGACGTTGGCGAAGCTCGGGAGGCCGCACAAGTACGACCACGCGATGATCCGTGCCGGGTTCGACTCGGCCCTCGTGTACCTGTCGTACAGCGGCATCCAGATCCGCCCAATGGTCCCGCCTACGTCGGAAAGCAGGGTGTTCGCGCAGGCCGGGCAGCGAATCTACCTGTCCGCGACTCTGGGGTCTGGGGGTGAGCTGGAACGCGCGTTCGGGCGCACGCCGATCGTCCGGATGCCGCTGAAGTCGAAGACGGCGCCGAGATCGGGTCGACGCCTGTTCGTGTTCCCAGACCTCGTCGCCGGCGGCGACAGCCTGACGCTCACCAAGCGGATCGTCGCGCTCACCGACAAGGCCCTCGTGCTCAGCCAGGACACCGTAGACCGTGCGAAGGAAGCGGCAGCCGAGCTCGCCGGTGAGGACGTCCCAGTGCTCGGGAAGGATGAGCTAGAGAAGCAAGGTCTCCTCGCGTTCGCGAAGGCGAAGACTGGCGTGCTCGGGCTCGCGAACCGGTACGACGGCATGGACCTGCCTGACGATGCGTGCCGGATCGTCGTCCTGGATGGGAAACCGGACGCTGTCGGGCTGCAGGAGCGGTTCCTGAGCGAGCGGGCGGAAGCGAACTCAGCTCTGTCGGAGCGGATCCGCACCCGGATCGTGCAGGGGGCAGGTGGGAGCACGCGGGGCCCGAACGACTTCGCGGTCGTCGTCATCCGCGGCACCGATCTCACGAAGTACTTTGCGCGCCCGGAGAACATCGCCGCTCTGGAGCCGGAGTTGCAGGCCGAGGTGTTATTCGGGTGGGAGAACAGCAAGGGTGTCGACGCGGACGACATCATCGAGAACGTTGAGACGTTCCTCGAGCACGACCAGGACTGGCGCACGTACGGCGAGGAGAAGGTCGCTGAGTTCCTCGAGGACGTGAAGAAGGTCGAGCCGGCCGCTGCCGAGCCTCTCGGCAAGGCCGCACCGCTGGAGGTGGAGGCGTGGCAGCTCGCTTACGCCGGCGAGTGGGTCGCGGCCAGCGAGAAGCTGCAGGAGGCGGTCGTGCAGGTCGGACCGGAGGCCACGCGCGGCTACCGGGGCATCCTGCTATACATCGCTGGCGTGTGGATGCATTTGGGTGCCCAGGATGAGACGCAGCGCTCGAAGGCGCGTGACCTGATCCGGGATGCGGGGAAGGCCGCGAACCGTGGGACGTGGTTGCGGGAGATGATGCCGTTGCCGGGTGCACCGGAGACGGACTTGGAGCCGATGGACGTCGTGGCTGTGAACACGATCGTGGCGCGTCTGCGGGGAAAGCTGAAGACCGGCGCGATCAAGGCTCGGCTTGCGGAGATGCAGGCGGATCTCGCGCAGGACGAGGCGACGCAGTACGAGCGTGGTCTTACCAGTCTCGGGCTGTTCCTCGGAGCCGCCGCGGAGAAGCCGAGCGGTCAAGCCCGTGCGGACTCCGCGTGGGAGTGGGGTACTGCGATGTGGATGACGGTGGAGGCGAAGTCGGAGGAGCACGACGACGGGTTGCTGCCGGTTAAGGACATCCGGCAGGCGAACACGCAGATGGATCAGCTTGCCGCTGACCGTGGCGCCGACCACGCGCCCGCCGGCAGCCCCATCATCCTGCTATCCGACCGGTTGGCTGTCGACCCGCAGCACGCTCGCATCGCGGGGCCGAGCGTCTACCTGAGCACCCCTGACGTCGTCAACGGGATCGCCGCTGACGTAGGCATGGTGTGGGCGGACCTGCTGTCGACTGCGACCGGCAAGCTGTCAGAGGCCAACCAGAAGAAGCACGTGCGCGCTGTTCTCACCGACAACGGTTGCCTGCCGAGCCAGGTCATCGACAGGCTCACCCAGAGCAGGATCCGTCCGGGCGATTGAGGGAGCGGTCGATCTCTGATCCGGCCCATGCTGGTCCCGGACAAGTCGTTCGGCTGGAGTGTCCCAATCGAGCGTCTTGCGTGGACGTTCGTTGAGGTCCTCGGCGACGCGCTGCGCATCTCCTCGAGCAGGACAACGGCCGCGCTGGTCTTGCCTGCGCCCTTCTTGGCGAGGATGCCGTTGGAGCTCGTGATGAAGTCGAGGGGGAGGTCGACGCCCTCGGCGACGCGCAATCCGGTCATGGCTTCACGCAGGAGCACCACGATCCCAGGCGATCAGCTCGCCGGGTCATGGTGCCGTCGTCCCCTTCGTAGACCGCGGCTTCTTCAGCAGCTTCGCTCCGAGGAGCTTCTCGAGGGCCTGGACTTCCTCGTCACGCCAGCGAACCTCCCCCAGCAGGCGGGATCGGAAGGGGCCGGCGCCGACGCCGATCGAACGCGCTGCCTCGAACGCGCTCATCGACTTCTTCGCGAGCTGCTCCTGCACCGAGGCGCTGACCTTCTTGCTCGTATCCCAGTCGAGGCGGCCTACCGTGTTCCGTGCAGGGCGACCCACCGTCTTAGGTTCTCGGTTCTGCTGCGCGGCGATGTAGGCCTCGATCTCAGCGCGGTGGAAGACCGCCGTGCCACGGAACCCTTCGATGCGCATGGGCTTGGGGAACAGAGGTACGCCGGACGGGTTCCCCTTCGCCTCGAGGGCACGGGAGCGTGTCTGGTAGACGCGCACCGTGTCGTGCCGAACCCCGATCATCTTCGCGGCTTGCAGGTAGGTCACGAACTCTGGGCGGACGACGTCCTCCAACGGGATCGTCAGCTCTGAAACCATTCCTGTTCTCCGATCGACTATTGGAAGGTTCGTAATGCACGAGGATACCAAATGAGCGCGACGCCGCCGGGTGAAATGATGGTCGGCATGTCGATTCCTCGCTTTGCATCCGCCGCACCGGATGGGGTGGTGGTCTACCCCAACCCGTTCGTGTTCCTCGCCGAGGATCCACGTCGAGAGGCCACCAACGGGGTGACAGGAGACCTCGGCGGGTGGGATGTCGCCGACGGCTTTCGCCTCTCGGAGGGCATCGGTGATTCTGAGTGGCGAATCTCGGTGCTGCACGGCGAGGTGTACGCGGTGTTGCGGAGGTTCCCGGGGCAGCGCGAGTACTCGTTCGATGGGCCTGTGTGGATGATCGCGGAGATCCCGCCGGCGCTGCGGGATCCTGTGCTGCGATCGCTCGTTCCGCACGAGTCGGTCCAGGAATTGATGGCCGAGGTTGAGCGGCTGCGGGCTGCTCCCGACTCGCTTCTCACCGCAGTCGAGGTGATCCGGTCCGGGTTGCGCGCCTTGGCTGCGGGTTCCTAGACCTCAGCGCGGCTGGGTTCCGTGAGCTTCTTGCGCTGGCTGGGACTGGGGCGGTACATCGCGACGCCGTAGGGGAAGGCGGGCCCGACCTCGATCAGCCCCGGCAGCCTCTCGGCGTACTTCGCGGCCAGGATGGGGGCGGATGCGGTGAGCTTGATCCCGACATCGGCCGCGTCGGCAGCCGTCGCCACGACGGCCAGCAGTAGCTTCTGGAGCCGCTCACCGGCTCCCTTGGCTCGTGGCGCCCGGTTGTGATCGGTGATAGTCCAGTACTCGCTGGTGGCGTGGATCGTCATTGTCGAAGTGCCGTCCTCGAGCACGTAGGTGACGCGTTGCGTCTGCCGGCTCCGTGACCTCATCAGCAGCGCCACCAGGAGGAGGAGGACGGCGATGCTCACTGCGGCCGCGGCGAGGACGGTCAGTCCGTACTTCACCCCGATTGCGACGAAAGCGACGCCGAGGAGGAGGAGGAGGGTCGAGAACGCTCGCTGACCAGCCGTCGTGTGAGTGGTGAACACCCGCTGCCACAAGAGGGATCGGAGCACCCACCCGAACTGACGGAGCCGATCGCAGTTCGTAGCTCTCCGGACGCCTGCCGGCGGATCGGGCAGCGACGTCATGCCTTGGAGCTCCGCGCGGCGCGCCGTTGCGCGCGCGCCCGCTCTACGTGATCGTTCGCGTCGGCTGTGGCGATGGAGAGGAGCTGCTCGAGCGCGACGAGCTCTTCAGGCTTCCAGGCGGTTCGGCCGCGCAGTCGCTCGCCGAGGGTGACGGTGTTCAGCGACAACTGGTCGGCCAACTGTCGGAGGGTGGACACGTCAGGTTCGCCGGCGCCCCCTGCCACCGCTCGTCGCACGCGGGTGGCGAACGGGGCATCGTTACTATCGCTTGGCTGCGCCGTGCGAGGGGGTCGCCCGGCGACCCCGCGGCGCTGTGAACGGGCCTCGATGTAGGCGTCGATCTCCGCCTCGTCGAACAGCGCGGTGCGACCGTCGTACCCGACGGGGTCGGGGAACCGTAAAGGTCCCGGCAGCTTCGATCGATCGTTGCTCCGGTACACGTAGACGGTGTTCAGCGAAACGCCCATCTTCTTGGCGACGTCCTCGCTGCTGATCCGCGGCGTGGATCCTCCGCGACCCTGGGTCATCGGCTCTCCTGTGTCTTCGCTGCGGGCCCGAACAGACGCCGGCCCTTTCATGAATGTAACCACGTACCGGAGACGATCCGAGGTCGATTCACGCTGACATCGGGGCACAACACGCCCATGCCGCTTCCTGGTTGCGCATCATGGTTCCGTAACATGGTTCTATGGCGAACAAGAACGTTGAGAGCATCCGCCGAGAGATCACCAAGGTCGGAGAAGAGATCGCTCGCACGGACGAGCTACTCGAGAAGCGAGGGCGGCTCGTGGAAGAGGCTCGGGCCGCTGGCCTGACCTTCCGCGAGATCGCGGCGCTGCTCGGCATCACGGAGACGGGCCTGCGCAAGACCCAGAAGGCGTTCCGCGCCAGGGTCACGACACTCGAGGCGAAGGCATCCTGATCCCGCCGTCGGGCAGCACTATTTTCGCGCCATGAAATTTGCTTGCAAATTGCAATATAATTTAACTAATATAAGGTCATGGAGGTGACGGGTATGGAGGACTTCGACTACCGCCCGAAGCCTTGGGTGCCGAAGGATGTTCCCACGATCTGGGTCGACCACACGACTGGCCAAGGCGTCACCCAAGATGGAGCCTCCGTGCGCCCGGTCATCGGTGACCGGCGCAAGAATCCCAACCTGACCGATCTGCTCGACACGGCCGCCAGCTTCGGCGCCAATCGGATCATGCTCACCGGGAAGCGCCCCGAGCCCGAGCCCGGGATCCGGCACTGGCTCTACGTGCAGACGCCGAAGTGGAAGTCCGGAACGCACTGGATCAACAACGGGCCGCCTACTGGGCGCTTCGAGCACGAGACCACCGGGTTCAAGATCGAGGTACGCACGGCAGAGGAGTGGTTCGGGACCATCCCCCTATCTCCGGCCCAGGCGCGCAGCGCGTGGGACACAACGGCCGCGATCCTCAAGGCTGCCGACGAGCGGGCCCGGATGTTCAACTCCCCCGCCGCGACCGGCACCAATCTGTGGGCACTGTCGCTCCCCAAGAACGTCAACCCTGTTCCGGTCTCCTCGGATATCGCCGAGGAGATCCACGCAACCAGCGGCCAGCACCACATCGAGCACCTCGTCGCCGGTCCCGATGCCTCCGCCCACGAAGACTGCGTACCGCTCGTGGACCCTGCCAAACAGAAGAAGATCAACGAGTTCGCCTACGTCGATGGACGCTTCATGTACGCGGCCTTGGGTCGCGAACTCGGGATCGGGCCCGCAAGGCGTCTGAACCGCGCCGCCGCGTATCAGCTGCTGGAAGAGGACCCGTACGCGCGAGCTCGGTTCTACGTCCGCTTTCAGGTGCCGTCGACGTGGAACCACGTCGGGATCCTCGGGGTTCGGCATCAGCGCGTCGAGGACGGCTGGTACTACCCCAACCGGCCAGGAGCTCGCGGTGAGACCTGGGCGGATGCGGCCGAGGTCCAGGTGGCTCTCGCTGCAGGATGGGTCGTGGACCCGCAGGAGGCGATCGTCTTCCGGAAGGCGCGTCCTCTGGACACCTTCTTCGAGCGGATCATGCGTGCGAGGGATCGGGTGAACGAGCACCCTGATATGCACCCGATGCTCCGTCGAGCCGTGATGGCCGCGCTGCGTGCGATCATCCTCCACAGCGTCGGCGCGTTCGCCTCCTCGGGTCGGGATCAGACCCGCGTTGCCACGAGCGCACTCGATGTGCCGGCGCAGTATCAGTCGAGGATGCAGCGTCAAGGCAAGCTGTTCGTCTACCACGTGCCCACCGAACGCAATGCGCGCACCGAGTCGTTCTATCACCCGGAGCTCGCCGCGCAAGTCTGGGGCAGGGCGCGTGCTCGTGTCCTCGATGGGCCCAGCGCGCTCGGCCTACACACCGCGGGCGCTCTCGCCGTCGACCCGACGACGCTGCTCGGCATCCAGGGCGACGCCATCTACACCAGCACTCTGCCGACCTGGTCGCTCCCTGTCGCCAACGGTGGCGGCGACGACGGCAAGACCGGCCGGCTTCGGCTCCAGGGGTATCTCGGCGGCGGGTCCTTCGTCACCCCCGAAAGAATCCAGCAGCGCCTGTCACTCCGGGCGCGGGCGGAGAAGGCCGGCATCGAGGCCGCGCTCGAGCAGGATGAGGTGATGGTCGGTGGCTGATGAGCAGCGATCCGCGCAAGATCTGGTGCGCTTTCTCCGCGGCCGCGGTGTGTCAACGACGGAGATCGCCGCGGAGCTTCACCGTTCGCCTCGAATGGTGCGGAAGATCCTGAACGGGGAGACCAGCGGTGCGCTGTACCGATCCACGCTCGAGGAGCTCGCCACCACGGGACGCACGTCAAGCGTTCCCCCGCGTCGACGCCTGAAGTCCGGCGGCCTGGTTCCGGTGCGCGCGAAGGCGGGCAGCAAGGAAAAGACCGTCGTCCCAGAAGACCCGGGCGGCAAGTACACCTCCTCGCGCCAAGGTGGCGCCATGCAAACGTCGACGACATACATGGCCGAGGGCGGTCGCCAGATCGAGCTGCGACTGCCGAAGGGGAAGACCGCCAAGGGCCGGTCCCTGGCGGATGCGGAGATCGTGAAGCAGATCCGCAATGCTGCGAAGGGGCAGGCCAGAGACAGCCAGAAGAAGGTGCGCGCCACCTTGACATTCGCCAACGGTCGGGTGATGGAGGTCAACACCTACAACGCCTCCACCATGCTGCAGCGCGTGAACGAGGCCGGCGGCAGCGCCCTGGACTGGCTGCGCACAGAGTCGAAGAACCGGTATCTGAACCTCGATGTCGACCGTGAATCGATCACCGGCGTGGTGCTCACCGTCACTTCCGAAGCAAAGACACCCGAGTACGAGCAGAACAAGAACAGCGGCCGCACCCGGAGGACTAGAGCCTTGAGCCCGGCCGAGCAGAGACGCGCAGCAGAGAAGCAACGGCTCGCGGATGAACGACGTCGACGCGGCGGCCGCAGGTCGTAGCGAGGAGCGAAAGATGATGACTGAGAAGAAGACGCCGTTGCAGACGCCGTTGCGACTGACGGTGGGAAACCTCAAGGGCGGGGTCGCGCGGTCCACGACCTCGATCATGTTGGCGTTGGCGTTGGTGCAGCGCACGGGGCAGCGGGTCCTGCTCGTCGACGCGGACAGCGCGAACGGAACCAGCTTCGAGTGGTCGGAGTATGCCGGCGAGGTGTGGCCGGCCGAGGTGAACGTCGTCTACCTGCCCTCCCAGCTGCTGGCCAAGCGCGTCCGTGAGATGCAATTCGAGGGCCACCTGATCATCGACACCGGCAACGACTCGACCACGCTTCGCCAGGCGCTGATGGTTACCGACCACCTGCTGATGCCGATCGGGGCGACCCCGTCGGAGGCGACTCGGCTGACTCCGACGCTGCAAGCCGCGGCCGAGGTGGCGAGCATCAAGCCGGTCCAGCTGTCGATCCTCTTCACCCGCACCAAGCCGAACACGATCAGCTTCCGGGAGGCCTGGGAGCAGCTCAAGCAGATGGAGGGCGATGTTGAGGGGCTGCACGTGCTCGACGTCAACGTGCCCTTCCAGCTCCTCTACTCACAGGCGTTCGGCACGGCCCCCACGAATCTCGGCGTCTACCCGGATGTCCTCGAAGAGATCCTTACTGGAGGCTCGCGATGACACAGCCGAGGTCGCAGAAGAAGACGGACTGGAGCGCCGCCTTCAGCAAGCCCGAGACAGCTCCTCGGTCGCTGGAAGCCGTCCCTGACGAGGAGACGGAGACCACGACGCCGACGACGGCGGCGGCGGCCAAGTCCCCCAGACAGGGAAAGCCCCGCGGCCCGTACAACGTGAAGAAGGTCGACAAGAAGCCGGCCACGTTCCGCCTGCCGCCTGATGTGCTCGAGCTGATCGACAATGCCCGCGAAGAGGCTGCGGAGAGCGGGGTCCGTCTGACGAAGGACGATGCCGTCACCGCCGCCATCCGCCACTACTACGGGGGCAGCCGGCGTCGGCGCTGACCTCTCACGGCCGGGGCCACCACGTCGATACTCGGTGATCGCAGGCGCACGACTTCGGTCGCCCCGAGACGCATTCCCGAGTAAGTGTCGCGACACTTGTTTGTAAGTGATGATTACTTCGATGTAGCCTCTGACGCACAAGAACTCACTACCGAGAGAAGGTGCGACGAGCATGATCATCGTCAACATCAGGAGATCCCACCGCCGAGTCCTCAACGGCGAGCTCACCCTTGAGGACGCCACCCGTGGCAACTGGACAGCGATCACCGATGATGCGGTCGAGGAGTACGGCGACACCATCGTCGGCGTCGTCGGCGACGAGGTCGTCTCCGCGTTCGACATCACCGGTCACACGCGCGACGAGGCCGGACTGATCACCTTCTCCGTGCGGCCGTCCGCCGAGTTCGCCTACCTGGTGGGGCAGCCCAGCCCCGTCGGCCCCTGGGTGAAGGGTCAAGGCCGCCCCATTCGCTACCTCCACAGCGACTATGTGAGACACGGTGACGTGTCTCCTGAGGGAGGCGGCAACTACTCGCGCGCGATCGTCGGCGGTTACACCCTCGTCGTCGACGGCAATGGCAGAGCCAACGTGATCCCCCCCGCCGGGGGAACGGTCATCGTCTTGCCGCCGGCGCGAGCAGACCACCACCCCCTGCAGTATCTCTCCCCCGACGGAGAGATCTACCCGTGCCAGATCATCGACAAGCACCCCGCGGGTGAGCTCATCTTCATCGAGTACCTCAGGAACGGCATCCCCACGATCGCGAACGTCGACGAGGCCCTTGTCGTTGACGACGTCGACCCCGGTCAAGGATGACGACATTTCGACCGCTACGCGCGGGCTCCGACGGGTGCCCGCGCGTAGCGGAGTCGGCCACTGAGTCAGCACCACGGGGCGCGAAACTGTCCGATGACACCGCATCTGTAGTTTCTGCCAGCGATGTTGAGGTCGTAAGCCCGACGAAGTCGCGGGTGCGATTGCGGCGAAGCCCGTTCGGTCGGCAGCGGTTTGCCAGGTCACCTGTAGTTCGCCGCAGTTGTGTCCCCTATGGCGCCGATGCGCTTGCCTCTAGGCACTCCGATGCGGGTGCCCGGTAGGCGTGCTGAGAGCCGCGAGGAGTTCGCGGGGGTGCGACGCCGCATCGGCGATCTCGAGTTGCGCCATGACGATGACCCGGTCGCGCACGACGAGGGTGCATCGCTTGTAGAGTTCCGTGCCGGAATACTTGAACGTCTCGATCCCAAGCGCTCGCCCGAGTTGCACGTTCGGATCGGACAGCAAAGGGTAGGGCAGGTGTAAGCGCTCAACGGCCTCCTGCTGATACACAGTGTCTTGCGTCGACAACCCGTAGATCGACAGGCCAACTCGGGAGAACTCGGCGGCGAGGTCACGAAACTCACACGACTCTGCCGTGCACCCCTTCGCACCCGGAATGAGTGCCCAGTCATCAGGCTCCAACTGATCGGGACGGCCCGTGCGTGGGTAGATGAACAGCACGAAGTCGCCGATCTCGTCCCGACCAAGGTCGACAGTGCCGCCAGTCGTCGCCGCGAACTCAAGTGCTGGGACAGGCATTCCGACAAGGCGCGCACCTGCCTCGATGATCTGCTCGTTCATCCCGCCATCCTGCCACCGCCAGGCGGAATCGGTGAACGAGACCGGCTTTCCGGTGGCGCGAGCGTAGTCGATCTCCCTGCTCGTGGATTCGCCGATGTAGCCGCCGGGATTGACCACGAGCACGCGATCAGACAGGTCGATCTTGCGTAGGTGGAGCGCGTCGAGCACTGCCTTCTGATCGTCGCCAACGGTTCCGTTCATCTCACCCGGCGCGAGGACGATGATGCCGCTAAGTGTCAGCTCACCGTTCGCCTTGCGCATTTCCGCGACGAACCGCGCCGAGCCACAGATGCAGACGACTTCAGGACGGTTGAGCACAGTTAAGTCTCCGATCGGCGTGCTCTGAGCTATGCGCGATCCGATCGCCGCTGGAGCAAGAGCGGCGACTCTTCGAAGCCCGAACGGTTGTACAGAGATAGAGATCGAGCGCTGGCCGCCACAAGCGTCCTCGCCACCCCTCGCGTGTCCGCGGCGGCGCAAAGCGCATCCACGAGGCGACGTCCGACGCCCCGACCCCGATGGGCAGGACTGACGTAGACGCTCTGGATGTCGGCCGTCAGCCTTTGGCGATCGGAAAAGTCGGGCACTCGCTCGAAAAGCACCATCCACGCCATTCCGACGACACGCTCGTCAGCGACGGCGACTTCCACCACCAGGGAATCACCCTGACGGCGGATCCAGTTCGCGAGGGCGGTTCCGAACTCATCCATCGCCAGGCTGCTCGGCGATTGATCGAGGTTGGCCCACTCGACCTTGAGCTGCGCCAGGCCGGCAGCATCACCGAGGGTCGCGCGGCGCACATCGACATCCGTCGGCGCCGGGGCGTCGGCGAGAATCTTCACGATGTCTACAACAGTTGCGCGCCCGCCATCCAAGCGAGCGATCACGATGCTACGAAAGTATCGGAGCGGGGTGAGGTCCGCCCCAACCGATGGCGCGAGAGTCACATGAGGTCGGTAGCCCGTGAGCCAGTACGCGGGCTCGTCAGCCACGACTCCAACCGAAGTCAGTTCGGTGACCAACTCGTCGTGCAGCTTCGCCATCGACTCCGATCGCACCAACCTGACTGGAATATCTCGATTCGGACCGAACAGCGCGCTGTCACCGAACTCGAACGGTAGGGGCCGTTCTACGGCGAGAACGCGGCGCATTCCAGCCGCGAGCGTTTCGACAGGCACGTCAGTGGTGAAGTTCGACACGACTGTGACATGCGCCGGCCATTGCTTGCGGTCGATCTCAGCGCCAACGGTCATCTCGCTGAACATCGCGGCGACGACGTAACGTCGAGTCGGCGCTTCTTCCCTCGCCATGCCTCAGTACACCGCCGTGACTGTCCGTGCCGTCGAGTCGAGTCGCATCAGACCGCCGTACGGGATGATCCATTGGGGTCGGGTGTGACCGAACGGTGGCCCCACGCACACCACCGCCTCAGGGTTGTATCGGCCGACCTCGGCGATGACCACCTCTCGTTGCTCCCGACGCAGACGGTCACGGGTTGCATCGTCGGGAACCAACTCGTGCGAGCTCACCGGCGGTCGGGCAACGACCACCGCATCGACGGCGCCCAGCACACCACGCTCGCCTAGGGCACGCAGCCAGCGCCCGATCAGAACCGCGGGCGGAACTTCCTCGCTGGACTCGAGGATCAGAACCCCACCGCGAAGCGCGTCCAGCGAGGGCACCCTCCCTGCGACCGTGATTTGATCCACGACCTCGAAGCATCCGCCCCAGGTTCTTCCCTCGACCACACGGTGCGGGCCAGCCCAGACCCACGGCGCCGTGGGCTCGCGCCGACCGAACTCCAGGAGAGCTGCCGGCGAGAGCCAGTCGGGTCCGAAGTCCTCCGATTCCCCCGGCTCGGTGATCTCGACCTCCCGGCCGTCGAAGAGCGCGGCGCGCAGGCTTGCCGAATGGACTGGGTCGATGCCCGGCCCGGGACCGAGATGGACCTGGGTGGACCCGCCGTAGAACCCCGGAACACCCAGCTGCCACAACCAGTTGAGGATGTTCGTATTGTCGCTGTAGCCGAAGAACGGCTTCGGGTTCTCGATCACCACCCCCGGATCGAGGTGAGGGATCACGGTGATCTGGTCGTCACCGCCGACGCTCGCAAAGATCGCGCTGATGGTCCGATCTGCGAACGCGGCGTTGAGGTCGGCAGCTCGAGCCTCGGGCGATGCCCCTAACTCACGTGTCGTCGGGAACTCGACCGGGATGAGGCCCAGATCAGTCTGAATCCTCCGCATGGCCTGCTCATGCACGGCCGGAGCGAAGCCGGGCGCCGCGAAGGACGGCGACAGCACCGCCACCCGGTCCCCCGGCGCAAGCTTCCGAAGGCGAGTCGTCGGCGTCTGCTGAACCATTCGGCAATTCAACCATCGCTTGGCGTGGGCGCCGCTGGCCGTCCACGACTTGCCTACGCGTCACCTATACCTCGACGACATCCGGCAGAGGATGCCGGCGCACCAGGACGCGGTTCCGCGGCGCGGCGACTCCGGGCTCGTAGGGGAGGATCTGAATCCTGACGGTGCTTAGGTGTCTGAGTAGGCAGCTTCGGTGGCGCTGGGACGATGCGACGAGTGACTTCTCGAGGGTCGCGGGGCGGTTGTTGCTCGCGTTCTGGCGCATGCCGAACGCGGTCTCCACAGCCATCTTCCCTCGCGCCACGATCCGTTCCGCGACCTGATGAAGCCGTGGAGTCGCGCAGCCGTTCATGACGGTGACAACCGCGGCCTCAAGAGCCCACACCTGCTCCGCAAGGCTGAATCGAGGGCTCAGCAAATAGCTCGCGAAGGACAGGTCCGTGAGGATCGTGGTCAAGCGCACGATCTCGGGGTAGGCCACGAGGAACACGCTGTCGGCATCGAGCGAGTCGATCCCGATCGTTGCCATTCGATCGGCGATTCTCCCCTCTGCGCGCTCCTCGATCGACCAGTACCGAATGAGAGAAGCGGCCAGTTGCAGCTCGCCGGTAGTGAGTCCGATGCCGCGCTTCCAAAGCGTGCCGGACAGGCAACGCTCAGCCTGGGCGTACTCCTGGAACGGTGTGAGGTCGATATCGGCGCCACCGATGTGCCAGCGCTGATGGCGGTTGCAGACCGCGCCACCCCTGCTGCACACCGACGACTGCTCACCTCTCGCGCACCGCAGGCAGGCAGTTCGCGCCGCCTGGTTATACCCGCATCGCCTGCAGAGCGTGGGTTGCCAGGCGTAGTGCTGGCAGCGGACGTACATCGCGTTCCTGCGGGCATCGTCCGCGAAGTGCCCGGGTTTGAGACCGCCGAGCCGTTCCGCCCACGTTGCAGCGCGCTCGAGGTTGGGATGCGAGGGCGACATTCCAGCGAGGTCCGTGACGTGGAGCCGAAGATCGCGGGGAGTGAGCGCGTTCGCGGTGGCGAGCCTGCCGAGGAATCCCGTGATCGTCTCGGCGGCGAGTGGCTGCACCATCACTGGTAGCCGGCGCACGTTCCCCGCCGGCGTCGGCGTCTTCACGTCGCCACGGGCACCATGTCAGGGGCGGCAACCGGAACAGTGCCGAAGACGGTGTCCAAGTCGAGGCGTTCGGTGCCATTATCGATGGCCTCCATCGCGAGCATGTGCACCATCCCAGTGAGGTCTCCGATCACGCCACCCGTCGCGGCGTGGAGATGGCTCACGTGGCGCAGAATCGCCTCGGGATGCTGGTCGATGAGTCCGAGGGAGCTCTCGACCGCGACGAGGAGATCGGCCCATCCCGCCTCGCCTCTGCCGGTGTTCTCGAACTTGTGCAGGTTCAGGATGTCGAATCGGCTGCTGATCTGCCGTCCGCGGGTGCCGTCGAGCAGCCCGCTGGCTTCGACGTCGACTCCGGCGTAGACGAACGTGCCGGGGCACTTCTCTGACAGTTGTTTGAGTGTGTCGGACGCTTCGCCCATCTGCTTGTACTTCTGGTTGATGTTGTGGATCTCATCGACGATGATCAGCTCGGTCCCGCAGGCTGCGATCACGCTGGCGACGGTGTTCATAAGCTCTCCCGTGTTGTAGTGCGCGCGGACCGGGAGGCCGAGGAAGTGGGCGAACTCTCCGAGCATCAGTTTCGGGGTGCACGACGGTGGCACTGACACGTAGATCACCGGGATCGAGTTGCCGCCGCTGGCCCGTCCGATGTCGCGTCGGCGGCGTTCGAACCTGCGAGCAATGTGCGAGACAGTGGTGGTCTTGCCGATGTTCGGCTCCCCCGACACGATCACGCCGAGCTTGCCGTGCGACTTGTACTGATTGAGCATCAACCGTCGCAGGATCTCCGTCTCGATCGCCGCGAACTGTGCCGTGTTGACCACCGGGCCGCGAATCATGAACTGCTTGCGCGCTTCACGGTTCATCGCACGGTCGCCCGGCGACATCGCATCCAGCTCGGCGCGCGTGATCGGAAGCGGCCTATCCAAGCTTTCGCTGACGAACGCGGACCAACCCTCCCGCGTACTGATGGCCTGCGTCATGTCAGCCGCTCCCACACTCCGTCGTCATCAGTGAGCAGCGAGAAGCCGCCGCCGCGTTCCCAGATGACCTCGTCTCCGTCAGGCTCGGTCGTTGGCGTCTCCCGGGCGATCGTCTTCGAGACACCTGTCATGTGCATGGGATCGCGGTCGACCTCGGCCGCGCGGACCGCGCGATTGCGCTCTTTGCCAGGTCTCACCCACTGGGCGCGCTTCATCCGGTCTGCAAGGTATGCGGCCTCTTCACGGGTCGCCGTGTCCGCGGCCGTGTCAACAGCGTGGGCCGCTTGCCAGATCTCGCCGCCCATCGGCTCGTCGAGGAGATCGCCAACACACCGGAAGGGCACGAACTCGTCACCGTGCTCCACCCACACGAACAGTGGATTGTGCGGGTCGAAGCGGACCACGCAAGGTCGGGTGGCGCCCTCTCCGCCCGCTCCAGCAGCACGGAGCTCGGTGAGGCGGTTCGAGCGGTACACGCGCCGCGCATGGTTGATGCCGTAGTCCTGCAGCGTGCAGCGCTTGGCAGGAAGGAACCCGATGAACTCGTCCAGCCCGAACGGGACATGGAGCTCGGGTGCGATCCGCCGGTAGGCGCGGAACATCTCGTTCGGTGTGAGCGCCCGACCCGGCAGCATCGGATCGGACAGACCAGCGTGCGGTCGGTTCTGCCACTCGATCGCGATCCAGTCCTCGAGCAACTCCTGCAGCTGGTCGAGAGCGAGTGCCTTATCGGTCGGTTCGTCTCTGCCGCGACGCTCGACGCTGCCACCGGTGAAGCCCTCCAAGTACTGCACGAAGCCATCTTTGATCGCGTCGAAGCCGCTCTCGACATGCGGTTTGTCGGTGCCAGTCTCGTGCGCCGCATGGATGAGCGAGATCCCGGCTCGCTCACAGCCCCGGCGGAATGCCTCGGAACGGTAGATCTTGCCATTGTCAGTCGTGATCGTCTCGGGGAAAATGTACGGCTGCGCGAGCCGGTGGTGGTCCAGTCGCTCCTGGTCGATCATGAACCGCCCAGTCCAGGTCGCCGCAACCCGCTCCCGCTGCTCCCGGGCACCGGGCGGCCGCAACTCGTAGGGAGTCAACGCCCGCGCGAGCACGCCCGCGAGATCTGCGGAGTTCGTTGCGACTGCCCGCACGACTCCCGCGAGGATGGAGCGGCACGAGACGTCGTGGATGACCGTCAGCTCCGCACGGTTCAGCCGACCGTCCAGCAGCCGCGATGGCACGTCGATCACCGTGGAATCGATCTGCACGTGCTCCCCCGGTCGCAGCGAACCGTGCACACCGAACGCCCTACCGGGCTTGTTGGCGGACGACTGACGTGACTTCGCTGAGCCGTTCAGCTTTCGGGCCGTGGGATGGGCCGCGACCATCCGGTACAGCGTGCGCTGACTGGGAATGTCGATGGCATCGCCGTGGTCCTCCTCCAGCATCCAACGCAGTCGGTCGAGCGTCCGGCTCGTCGTGCCCGACGATCGCGTCGTCCCGTTCTCGCCGAGTTCGCTCAGCGCCATGCCGATGCGAGAGTCGATGTCTCGCTTGCCTCGGTTGAGGTGCCGCGCGTCCACCAAACCGAGGACCCCTTCCGCGCAGTAACGGTGGAACTTACGGCGGACCGTCTCCAGCGAGGTCACGGAGGTCAGTTTCGACATCGCCGTGCGCACGTCCTCGAAGAACACCTTCGCCGGTTGTCCATCGTCGACCGCGGCCTTGACCACAGCCAACTGCTCAGCCCACGCATCGACAATGCGTCTCTCGTGATCGTCGAGTCCGTCCAGGACGCGGGCCGCGGAGCCTGTCGCCGAATCCGTGCGGTCCGCATGCCAGGTGACATTCGGCAACCTGACCAGCTCATCGGCATCGACCATCCGCGTGAAGTCACCCTCCAGAGAGCGGAGAGTGACATGCCGGTAGTCAGCCGCGATGATCACGAACCGCTCCTCATCCCAGGTCAGCGTCACACCGATGCCGACCCGCACGATCACGCCGCCTTCGCGACCGTCGTTAACGACAAACGCCGCGACGAGTCGAAGATCAGATCCCGCCACCACAACGCCGAGTAGACCGCACCCAGCGGCTGAGGCGCTACACCCTCCAGCAGGCTCGCCCACTCCGACAACCGCGCGGACTCACCGGAGTGGGCACGCATCACATCCAAACTCGCCGAATCGCGCCACCGGTCATACCGGTAGCCGGACAGGAAGCGAAGATTGCGGCCCTCGCTCTCACTGATGTCGTGCACAACGAAGTAGTCCCACCCCAGCTCGCCACACAGGGCCGAAGTCCAATCGAATGCTTCGACGTCATCCGGCTTGATGCGCAGCAGAGGCTTCACATCGATCACCGCCGCCGATCCATTGCGGAAGCGGACGAAGAAGTCGGGCGCGTGGCGTCGAGGCGTTCCCGCCCAGTCAATCCACATCGGCTGAGACGCGATCGCAGCGACAGCAGGGTCACGGTCCATCTGCATGAGGGCGACCCGTTCATACAAGGACTCGAACCAGACATGCCCGCCGGTCGTGGCGGCCCAGTACTGGCCCATGTAGTTCTTCTTGTGCTTCCACGACTTCGGGGTCCGGACCTTGTCGACGGCCTCGAACTGCACATCGACCACGTCAACAGAATCCCGGCGATGATCCACGCCCCGAAGCACGTACTCAATCTGAGCGTGCGGCGCGTTCACCGTAGCCGCGGGTTCCCAGCGCTTCAACGACATCTGCTCTCCGATCTCGACGAGATTGTTCAGTTGGAGAGTCCTCTGACGCCGCCAGAGTACGACCGACCAGGCACGCAGGCGACGAGACACGCCCGCAGACAGACGACGGGCCCGCAGAAACTACAGATGGATTGGCAGAAACTACAGGTCGGTTGTCACAACCACAGAATCGATGGCAGAAACTACAGATGCGTTGTCATCGGACAGAAACGTGCTTGCAAATTGCGTGTATTTTGCATGCAGGTTTCGCCGCCCGTGTTAGGCTGAGCCGCAGCTTCGATCCGCGCTATGGCGCGAGAGAGATGCGGAGGCTCAGACCAACAGGCCCTCTCCCCCGGTACACGTTCCGCGCACAAGCCGTGCGCGATCCGGGGGCGGGAGCTGCTTGCATTTTTCAAGCAGGTTTCGCGGTGGGCTCGGTGATCGGATCGAGGATCCGCGCGTCATGCTTGTCGACGGTGCGGCTGTTGTTCAGGCTGCGGTTCACCAGGCGGGTTCGCATCGTACGGGCGACGGCCTGCGAGCTGTGATCGAGCAGCTCGAGCAGTTCTTCCCGGTTGCCGGCGGAGGCGCGTGCATCGCCGTCGACGGTGAGCGGGGTCGGGTCGAGCCAGGCATCCCAGAGGTCTGGTGTGACGAACGCCGGCATCCGGTCGTGGACTTCTCCGGAGGCGTCGCGCGCTTCTCGGGTGACGACGACGAACACACGCGCGCGGGCACCGGAGATCTCCGTCGTCCACGTGAGCCCGGCCGCGGCCAACAGGCCGTCGCCGGAGATCAGGTGAGGCTGCTTGTCGCCGGCGGGCCCCGTCCACTCGATGTACCCGGGAGACATCGGCACGAGGCATCGGCTCCGCGAGAACGCACCGACCCAGAAGCGGCTCGTGAGCTTCTCGATGCGCGCGTTGATGATCGGTCCACCGGCCGGTCTGTTCGGGGGCTTGGGCCAGTCCCATCGCGCCAGCGTGAGCTCACGTGGGTCGCGGTCCTGGTCCGTGCCGGTCCGCACGATCGGCGCCGACGTTGTCGGGGCGATCGAGTAGGTGGGGCGCCAGTCTGCCGCGCGGCCGCCGGCGGCGACGAAGGCTGTGATCAGCTCGTTGGTCGTTGAGCTCAGGGCGTATCGGCCGCACATGCTGCGAGGGTATCCCCCACGGATACACGCTCGCTGGTGCGTGTACTCAGCCGCGCATGGGGCGACCGCGCTGCAGTTTGCCGCTGGCGGCGAACGGTTCTCCGTCGTTGTGCAGCTGCTCGCGGCGGATGGTCTCGTTCAGCAGCGCGGTCTCGACGAACGCGCTGAAGGACTCGTCTCCCTCGAGGTGCGCGGTCGCCTTGTACGTCGCGACGACGCGGGAGCGAGTGTCGGCGTCGATGTACGTGTTGACACGCCCCTGCTCGCTCTTGAGGGCTGTGGCGGGCTTCCTGGGCGCCGTGGCACGCCGAGGTGCTTCCGGTGCGACCGTGGGGCGCTCAGAGGCGGTGGGTGCCCCCTCGATGCCTTCCGCGGGGGCGGCCCCGATAGGCGGCGCGGGGCGGTTGCGGGCGATCATGGTCTTCGGGCTCACCTTCCGGGGGGCGAGCCCGGGGATGGTGCGTCGGCTGTCGTCGCTCATGCGTGTGCTCCTTCCAGCTGCGTTGCTTCGGCTTCGACGAGGCGGGCGTTGATTTCGAGGGCGATCGCGTGCAGATCGTCGGCGACGGATCCGGCGGTCGAGCTCGTGAGCTGCTTGTTCTTGAGCTCGCCGCTGCGGATCTTCCACCAGGCGATGCCGGCCTTGGTCTCCTCCTTGGCGCGGTCGTCGAGCTCGTAGGCCAGGAGGCCCGCGTTGCGGGCCTGGCTGGCGACGGCCTCGCTGTGGCGGACTGTCCGCTGGAAGACGATGTCTCGGCCGATACCGTCTTCGTCTCCGACGCCGAACATCTCGTCGAGAGCGTGACGGGCGTCCTTCTCCGCGTTGCGGACGACTACGGTGCCGTCCTTTCGTGCGGTGGCGGTTCCGACGTCGGTGAGGACGACGCCGAGGAGGTCGATGCCCCGGTTCACGTCGAGGACCTGGTCGATGCGCTCGGCGACCTTCGCGACGCCCTTGATGCTGGACATATCGGTCTTGCTCGGCACCAGGACCCAGCGCGCGGCCGACAGTGCGGCCAGCTGCAGAACCCCATCGCCAGGGGGGCAGTCGAGGAAGATGTAGTCGTAGTCGTCGGCGACGGGAGCGAGAATGCGCGCCAGCGCGAGCTTCGCGGCCGCGGGGTTGCGGCCCATCTCCGCGCTGAGCGCGGCGGTCACGTTGTGTAATGCTCCCCCGCCGGCCCACACATCGAGGTTCGGCCTCACTTCGGTGATCGCGTCGACGGTCCCACTGAACATGAGCGCCTTGGCGAGCGACTCCCCCTCGTCGTTGCGTTCATCCCCGGAGTAGCCGAGGTCGTCCTCGAGGTTTCCCTGCGGGTCCAGGTCGACGAGAAGCACGCGCCTGTCGTTGAGAGCGAAGTAGCCGCCGACGTTTGCGACGAGCGTCGTCTTACCGACGCCACCCTTGAGGCTCTCGACTGCGATGACTCTGCTGAGCACTGCGTGGTCGATCAGATGTCCTTGAGCAGCCACTCTCATCCTCCAGTGTTAATGACGGGATTACCGTCGTTTCCGGCAATACACGTATCAACGTGCTTAACGAATATAACGTGTATTCCGTTCTTCCCGCAATACACGGCATTACCGTGTCTTCCGTTCTTCCCGCTAATCACGTTATTAGCGGATTTGGATAAGGAGGAGGAGCTCCGCGACAGGTTCGGGAATCGCGAGAGGTGTCGTAATGACCTTCGCCTGCTCGCCGTACAGTTCGATCGTGATCGACTGGCCATCGTGCTCCCAGCACGCCCGGCGTTCGACCTGATCGTGCGCGGGAGTCCAGTCGGCGTCGACGAGAGCTCTCTCGAGGAGCGTGATGTCGCCCACCAGCTGCTGAAGAGCTCTGGTGTGCTGGTGGAGGGGGATCGATCCCACGAGCGCGGTCACGAGCGCCTTGGTGGCAGCGGCGCGAGCCGCCTGGGACGTGCTCGACCGGCGGGGTGCTGAGCGGTGGTGCTCGGCGAAGAACGCTGCGCGCGCCGTCTCGGCTTCCTCGAGTACTGCTGCTTCCTCTTCGGCACGGGCCCGTGCTTGTTCCGCGGCCGCGGCCCGAGCCCTGACCCGGTTCTCGTGGTCTTGGAGCTGCTTCTCCCTGCGGGTCTGTCCCTTCGTGGCCGCCTGGAGCTTCCCGAGCATCCAGGCGAAGTGCGCGAGCCGGTCGTGCTTGTCTGCGTTCTCGAGTGGCCGGATCCGGGCCGCGCTCAGCGCCTCGTCGAGCTCGGCGCGCAGCGTCTCGAGGGTGTAGCGGTCAGGGGTGACGTGGTAGCGCTCGAGGATGTTGCACAGGTGGCCGATGTGCCGGCCGCCGAAGAGCGCTCCTGGTGTCGTTGCGGGGCCGGGGGAGTGCAGGCCGTAGTTGCGAGCGATCCTCCAGGCGAACTCCTGCAGTGCGATTGGGCGGGGCGATCTGGGGGACTGGGGGCGAGATTGACTCTTTCGTCTCAGCTTCGGCCGCGGAGCGGCCGTCCCGTGCGCTCCGGCGCGCGTTGGTGACCACCTTTGATCGTGAGGTTCCTCAAGAACTGAACCGCTACGCGGTAGGTGGAAACTCTCCACAGGTCGCGCGGATTCGGGGATGGTCATGGCACGCACGGAGGCTGCCGCTTCCTGGTAACCGCCGTGGGAACGCTTCGCCTGCCGGCGCTCGGCGGGGGAGAGGTGCCTGCCCATCACGACGGTGACGGCGAGCCCGAGCTTCTCGAGCAGCCGGCGAGCTGCTCCAACGGTGCGGTCCGACATGCCTAGCTGGTGGGCGACAGACGCGTGCGAGGTGGTGACGCCTCTGCCAGTGAGTCGGTCGGCGCACTGCGCGTCCATCTGCGCGACGCGGAGGACTGTGTCGGCCGAGATCTTCACTCGCCCCCGAAGCTGCTCTCCACGCGTCGATGAGAGTATCCGGCGGACCAGCGCCAGCCACGACGTCGCCGAATGCCAAGCCACGATTCGGCTGTAGGCGCCGTCTGCGACGGGCAAAGACCAGGACCGGGACGAGGGAGCATCCGACGAACCCGACCCACGCCCTGTGGCCGGCGTGGTCGAGGCCAGAGGACGCCGCCACCTGTGCACACCAGCGACGCACGGCGACGGCAGGGGAGCTGCGCTAGAGCGATTCCGTGCGGGTCTGCTCAGGCAGGTGCAGAGCCCATCAGGCGCGCTAGATGAAACGGGCTGAGGGGCCACCCCAGCAAGAGACGAGCTCTCAGGCGAAATCTGCTTGCATTTTTCTTGCAAACTGCTTGCAGATTTCGGCCGCGGATGCTGGAAAACGGTAGCTGTAGCAGTTACGATGGGGTCACCTCCTCCTGCTGGTTGAGGGCGCAACAAAGGCCCGGGTTGCCTCCCGGCGCATACGACAAGAGATGCGACCTGCAAGTCGCGGATCTTGAAGGAACTAGTTCGAACTGCGCGTCGCCAAACACTTCAGTTCGAAACCACTGACACCAGGTCCCCTCGCTTCGGCGGGGGGACCTTGCTTTTAGGCCATCTCGATAGGCAACTCCTCGTCGCGACTGTTCTCTGGCCAACCGACAGGGAGATCCTGATCGGTGACCTGGATCTGGTCGATGATGAACTCGAGCATGACTGCGCCAGACACGCCTGCGTTCTTGGCAAGCTGTTCGACGCGGGAACGGCGTGAGCGCTCGATCTTGTACCCGACGGGAACAGGGTCGATCATTGTGCCCCGCTTCCTGCGGGCTTGAGCCTCGGCCATGCCGCCAGCGTAGCGGTAGCGGTAGCACTACGCCTAGACATTTGGGACTAGCGTGTCGTCCCACTCGAAGACTGGACATCGGTCAGTCACGCCGTTTCTGGTGCGCGGACGGTGATGGTGCCGTCGGTGGGGAGGGCGAGGGTGCCGGGTTCTCCGGTCTCGTAGTCGCGGTAGGTGAAGGCGATGTATCCCTCGTCGAGTTCGTCGTACTCGGCGGACTCGACGAGGCCCCAGGTGTTGGTGTCGGGGTCGACGAGGGCGAGGAGGCCTTGCCGGGCGAGGCCCCCTTCATCGTCGAGTACTTCTTCCACGACGAGCTCGTCGGGTTGCGCATAGCCCTGGAACAGCTCCTCGGTGTCGTCGAGCTCGGGCTCGGCCTCTTCGCGCTGGATGCGCTCGAGCTCGGCGACGCGCTTGCCGGCGTCGTCGTCGTCGAGACCGGTGAAGATGCCGGCGGCTTTCCGTTGCAGCTCGGCCGCTCGGCCGGCCTCGACGATCCTCGCTGCCATGTAGTCGTTGTAGTCAGGGTTCCCCTCGGCGCCGGTTCCATCGAGGTCGGGTTGGTCTTCGGGGTCAACGACGGCCATCAGCTGGTGGATGGTGTGCTTGGGAGTGATCTGCTCGACGAGTTTCATGTCGTCGGGGAACACCCAGTTCTCGGGGTGGTCTGCTTCGGTCTGGTAGGGGTCCGGAGTCCAGTACGCCTGGATCTCGACGGGCACGCCGTGGTCGTCGTAGGCGATGCCGCGGCCCTTGGCGTTGACGGGCACGGTGACGCCGATGGAGTACGAGTTCCACATCATCTGGGCGCCGTCGGGGGAGAGGCGCCCGAACGAGGCGCGGAACCCGAAGTTGTCGCGCATGTCGCCGGTGAGGAACTCTGTGTCGGGCCGCTGCAGGCCAACGAGAGCGTGCATACGCACCTTGCGGGCCAGGGACATGAAGTCGCTGATCTCCTCGAGCACAGGAGGCTGCGTGCCCGGGCCCTTGGGCTTGACGGTGCGATACCAGCGAGTGGCGGCGTTCTTGAACGTCTTGAACTCGTCGATGGGGAACAGCACCGGTGTGAAGTCCTCGAGGCGAACGCGGCCGCTCTCGTAGTCCTCGAAGCGCTGCTGCATGATGCGGAACACCTCGTGGGCGACTCGCGCCTGGTGGTCGATGCGACCAGCGATCAGGCGCACGTTCGGCCATGAGCGCAGGCCGAGCAGTTCGATGCGCTTGCCGTCGATTCCCCAGATCTCCCAGCCCTGTGCCGCGAGGTACTGGATGATGCCGAGCATCGCGACGGTCTTGCCAGCACCGGTCTTGCCGGTGATCAGTCCGTGCGGGTCGCGCTTGGGTCGCCAGTAGATGGTGTTGCCGTCTTCGTCGACAGCGAATGGCACCTTGAGGTCGTCGTAGGTCGCGAGAGGGTCGACCGTGGTCGGCGCGATGTTGGGGTTGAAGATGACCCCTGACAGGTTGGGGCGCACTTCGAAGCGGACGGTGTCATGCTGCAGGTCCCAGAACGCCCGCCACCGACCGTCGAGCACCGCGGAGATCTGCGACTCGATGCGCGCGCGCAGCGCGTTGGAGGAGAGCCGGGGGGTCACCTCGTAGCGGACGGTGATCTCGCGCAGCTTCTCCTCGACGAACTTCGCGCTCGCCTTCGCATCTCCACTGAAGGTCTTCGCGATCACCGTGTTGACCCGTTCGATCTGGGCGTCTTTGCTGGTGTCCTCGACCGCCAGGTTCACGGTCAGCAGGAACCACCCCTTGCGGGGCTTGTGCTTGCCGAGCTTGTATCGGGTGTCGAACGCCCGCTCCATGACTCGCTTGGTCTCCCCGAGGATCTCGGGGAACGACTCGTCGGAGACGGGGTTGTAGCGCACCAGCACGCGCGTCGGGCGCCCGAACCAACCTCCACGCCACCGAGACGCCACCAGATGCTCTCGTGCCGGCACAGGCCATCCCAGGGCGCCATAGATCCGCAGGATGCACAGATCCATCGCCTCCTGACGGCGCGAGGACCGAACATGGGTCGTGATGACGGCCGCGGCTATCAGCACCATTGCCGTGGCCGCGAGCACGACGAGGCCGGCGGCCACCTCGAGGATTGCGCCGACACCGACGATCACGAGCGCGGCGGCCAGGAGCGACCCGACCGCCAGGATCGGTGGGTTGATGCGGGGGAGCGCGGCTGCCGCGGCCCGGGACGACATCAGCGGGATCCCGCCTTCTCATCGCGTGCGGCGTGGTGTCGCTTGATCGCCCACGCGCCAAGAGTGAGTACCCCCACCAGCAAGCCCGCCAGGATCATGACACGTGCGAGATCCAGACCGATCCCGTCAGCGATCGGGATCAGCACGTTCTCGTCGACGAGCAGGCGAGCCTGCAGCAGCGCCCCGCGCACGTCGGGAAGGAACGAGGCGAGGATCCCCGGACCGATCAAGAGCAGGAGGATCGGGAGGGTGAGGATCAGCATTGTGCGGTCGTCGTCGGTGTTCATGTGGTGCTCCTTGCTGTGCGCATGCGCGTTCACTCCATAAGGGGTCTGGTCTGAGTCGGAGAGTCGACAAACCCGTTGCCGCTCATAGCCGCTTGCACCAGTCGTCCGGGCATACCTCGACACCCCACAGGCGCATAAATTGCTCTGGGTCGACGAAGTTCTGATGCTCGGGGCGGGTCGCCCCCGCCATCCGCGTCTCGTTCTGCGAGAGGGTGAGCTGCGCGACCTGCGCGTTGGTGTTCTCGGCCACGTTGATCCGCAGATCGAGGTGGCAGCCACCACTGGGAGGCACGTTCCCGGTTTTCCCGATCTGCTGCCCCGCGACCACCTGGTCGCCGACGTTGACGCGCCGGTCGGACATGTACATGTGGAGGTAGGACACGACGAAGCCGTCGGCGTGCTTGATCGAGAGCCAGAGGGGGCTGCTGAGCGTGACCGTGCCAGGAAGAATCGCGTACACGGGGGCGCCGCAGTTGCCTGGCCAGTTCTGCAGGTCGATCGCCACATGCCAGGTCGAGGCCCCCTCGACGTCGATGTCACGGGGTCCGTAACCGCTGGTCATCTGGTAGGGCTGATCGAGAGGGAGCGCCATCTGGCCGCTGATCGTTCCCGAGCCGCACCCGGCGGAGATCCCATTGCCGAGGGTGCTGATCAGCTGCTCTGCGCCGGCTTCCCACTTGTCGTACGCGTCGGGGTAGGCGCTGACCTGAACGGTCTGCGCGGCGACGCCTGGGGTCATGCTCTCCCAGCCGTCGATGTCGCGCAGGCCGCGCGGAGAGCCATGGTTCGGGCCATCGGCACCGCCGTAGAACGCTTTGATCGAGTAGTCGAGGTTCATCCGCTCCTTGACCGAGCCCCAGCCGGCGCGCTGCTGGAAGGGATTGACGCTGTCGTGGTCGCTGCCCACCGCGTCGTGGTCGTAGTTGAGCGACTCGGGGACGGTGCTGTTGGCGTACATGCGCAGCACCGACTCCTGCAAGGCCGTCATCAACGCGACCTTCACGCCCTTATCGGAGATGCCGAGCTGCCGGCCAACGGTGATGATCGCCGTGGCGATCGCCAGCTGCTTGCTGTTCAGCGTCACGGTGCCGTCGCCGCGCGAGATCTCCAGCGAGTCCGGCGCCGACTTCGTCGACGTCGTCGACGAAGTCGCGGCCGCGGCGCCCTTCGCGGGTGGAGGCGGCGGTGCCGAAGCTCTCGTCGCGGATGTGGTCGGCCTGGTGGAGGAGATCGCCGCCGGGACGCACCCGCCCGACCCGCTGCCGGAGGCCGCAGCCGAGGAGGACAGCGCACCCATCGCGACAACGACAAACCCGCCGAACCCCAGAACGAGGACAACGACGAGCGCACCGGCGATAAGTGCGAGCTTCTTCATCGCGACGCCAGTTCCTTCGGTCGGAACGCTTCGAGCTCGCGACGTCGCGCCTCAGCGCGCGGGGACACGGCAGCCGGGCGGGGCGGCATCGAGGACACGTC
This sequence comes from Microbacterium paulum, assembly GCF_015707995.1. GTDB lineage: Bacteria > Actinomycetota > Actinomycetes > Actinomycetales > Microbacteriaceae > Microbacterium > Microbacterium paulum. Next base: position 44,868 of record NZ_JAAGRY010000004.1, on the reverse strand, counting down.
ATGCACCGGCGTGGCGGGGCGCCGGCGGGCAGTTGCGACGCCGTTCTTGTCGACCTCGATCCGGCTCGGAGACTCCTGAACCCTCATCACTTTCAGCTCGCCCAGATCGGCGCCGGCCCGGGCCGCCTTCCCGGTGACGCCCTTGGCCACCTCAACACCCGCTGCGGCGGCCGCGCCGGCGACGCCGCCGCTGGCGGCGCCCTTGGCGACGTTGACGGTGACTCGGCCCGCTCCGATCGCCTTCTTCGCTGCGGAGCCCCCGTGAGGACGCGGTCCGGGGCCGCCGGTGGGAGCCGCGCTCGACCCGGTCGAGGACCCACTGCCGGTCGTGAGTGCGGAGCGCGATGTTGCCGCGCGCTGCGGGTCGCGAACTTGCCGAAGCACCATCGGGTCCGGCTCGGGCAGATCCGGGGCGGGACCTTGCACGGCGGGGGTCTTCTTCCCGTCCTTGTGGAAGAGGTCGTAGGCGTTCTTCGCCATGCTGGTGACCGCGCCCATCTTCAGGAGGGCGTTGGAGTCCTTGGGTGCGCTCTTCATGCCGAGGCCGAGACGACTCAGCGGCCCGGCGGCCATCCGGCCGGCCTTGAGCGTCGCTTTCCGCGCGCGCCAGATCAGCACGACCATGATGGTCAGCAGGATCGATAGCAGGAGCATGCGGAAGTTGTGGGGGATCCCGCCGCTGGCGGTCATGATCCAGGTGGTCAGCTTGAGGTACAGCGACAGCAGGCAGGTCATCACGATCAGGCTGATGAGCCCCATGATGGAGTCGCTGATCGAGCGCCACAGGGGCTCGCGGTTGACCGGGAGGATCGCGAGGTAGACGAGGAACATCGACTTCACTGCGGCGACCAGGAAGAAGAACACCGACACCATCAGCAGCGCGGTGATTGCCAGGGCGAAGATCAGGAGGGTGAAAACGCCGCCGGCGTTGATGAAGGCGAACATGATGTTCAGCCCGCCGGGGTTGTCCGAGACGGACTTCGCGAAGTCGGGCAGGCAGTTGGAGAGCGTTGCGTATGTGCCGGAGAAGATCCCGGTGACCGGGTCGGAGACGCTCATCGCCTGCGTATAGGGCTCCTGGCAGTTGTCGGGGAGCACCATGCCGTAGGAGATCACCTGGTGCGGGACGCGGATGAAGACGTCCACGAGCTGTGAGGTCACGGCTGCAGACATCGTGTCAACGTCGGTGGAGGTTTGCGTGTCGTCGACGACGATGGCCCCGGCCAGCGATCCGCCCCACTCCTGCGCCTTGTCGAGCATCCCTCCGGTTGCCGTCAGCGTCGCGACGGGGTTGGCGAGGATGCCCACGGCGAGGACGGACATCACGAGGGCGACGACGATCTCCCAGATGCCTGCGGAGGTCTTCCCGAACAGGATGGCCGCACCGCCCACCAGCGCGGCGATGGTCAGTGCGAACGGGATCCAGCCGATGCCGGACAGCTCGCCTTGCATCCAGGAGGCGAGAGCGTTGAACGGTGTCGCCAGCCAGGACACCCACTCGAAGGACAGCATGAAGCTGAACAGCCAGATGATCGCTGTGGCGACGTAGTACTGGATGACCCAGACCAGCTGCACGATGAAGTTGGCGATCACCTTCGCCGGCGTCCAGATGTCGCCGGCGTTGACGTTGATCGCCGCGAACCGTTCGATGGGGACGCCATGACTGTCGGTGAACTCGGTGCCTTCCGGGAGGAGCCAGGAGGCGTGCGCTGCTTGCGCTGTGATGCTGGTGAAGTAGATCACCAGCATCACCGTCACCAGCACCTTGGTCTTCCGAGGGTTCAGGTGCGCCCATACGCGTGCGCGCAGCGCCCACGACGACAGCGTGTGGAACGAGGAGGCGTAGAAGGAGATCACCGGGACTCCACCGGGGCCGAGGGGGTGGACATGACCGCCTTGCGACGCTCTGGACGAGCAGGCAGGGTCTTGCGGAACTTGCCGTACCGGCCGCGGATGTCCCGCATGATCCCTTCACCGCGACGCTCCGGCGCGACTTCACGGCCCGCCCCCATCGGGCTGAGGTTCTTCGTCACCTCACGGATCGTGTCGACTGTGACCGGCAGGCCGAGCCATTCCAGGGCGCGCCGTGCGAGGTTCTCGTCGGTCTGGCGCATCACGAATCGGATCTTGATCAGACCGCGGGTCACCTCGTCGCCGAAGTCGGCCGGGTCGTGGGAGCCCACCGCGGCGGCCGCGCCGTGCTTGCGGCCGTCGCGGAAGAATGTCTGCAGCTCCGCCTCACCGTCGCGGCTTGCGGTGATGTGGTGTGCCTCGTCGAACACCGCCAGGGCAAGTTGGTAGATGTCCATGAAGCACGCCTCCCGGGTCAGCTGCGTGAGCACCGCGTACATGGCCCGGCCGAACTTCTTCTCCAGCGGCAGCTGCTTGAACAGGTGCTCCTTCTCGACCTCACCGCGATCCGGCAGCGGCAGTCCGCGGGTGGTGAACACGATGGCGTCCGCGCTCAGATCCAGCGCGGGGATGGTCTCGTCGAACAGGACCGCTCCGAAGTCCTTGGTCGCCACGACGCGGATAAGGTGGAGCAGCTCGGTGGCGATTGTGTTGTCGGTGAGCTCGGCGAGATGTGTCATCAGCGAGCCGAGGCTCCTGATCCCGTTCTTGGCCATGTACTCGGCTTCCAACAGGCGGGACAGCTCGACACCGCGCGGCTCGACCGGGTCGACGTTCAGCATGAGTGCGAACAGGGACTGCACCATGCGAGAGCCCCTCTCGGGGCCGAGGACGCGGATGGGGTCCAGCGACCACTCCGGTTCGAGGATGTCCACGACGCGCACCTGCTTGCCCGTCAGCGACTGGGCGAACGTGGCGTACTCGCGCGAGTCCGTGCGGTCGATGGCGACGATGCGGCCGCCACGATCCAGGACATCCCCAGCGATCGCCTTCAGCAGGACGCTTTTCCCGGCGCCGAGCTCGGCGACGACCCCGAAGGATCCTGAAGAGTCCGCGCGGATGTTGCCGTGCAGATCGATCAGGATCGGCGTGTGACGTCCGGTGGTGATGTTGTCCCCGAGGCGGATGCCCCGGTCATCGCCGAGGGAGCAGCTGACGATCGGGAGACCGGAGGCGAATTCCCTCCCGGTCGTGATCTGCGCGAGGTCGCGGACGATCCTCGAGGTGGGAGTTCCCGGCTGCATCGCCCACCACAGTTCCTCCTGCCCTCCGAGCGGCGTCTCGAGGAGGAAGTCGCTGGCCTTGAAGTCCGCTGCCAGGTAACGGGCCCGCGCCTGGGCGATGTCGGCCGTTTCCCCGCCGACCGCGAAGATCACGGTGGCCTCGACCTCGACTTCCTTGTCGGAGACGTTCAACGACGCGTGGTAGGCCGCCAGCGTCTCCCCAATCTCGACGAGGTCTGAACCGCTGCCGGTGATGGCGTTGGTGCCGGACTGCTGCTGCACCTGGTCGATGAGCTGCTCCTCCGCACGCTTGTTGCGACGCTTGACAGCCTCGGCGGGGGACACCGTCAGGCGGATTGCCCAATCGACGTCGATCTCGTACTGCTCGACCCTGCTGATCCATTCCACGCCGGGCATCAGCCACCCACCCTTGGGGCCGGCGACTACGGCCTGCATCACCTGGTAGCTGGGTAGCTCGGAGTGGGGGCTCTGCACCTTGAGGTAGCGCCTGTTGAACGGGAGGAACCTCTTGAGCTCACTGGGGGAGAGGTCGGACTGACCTCCCTCATCCAGCCATGGCCGCGGCATGGCCGTCGGCAGCTGGGTCGCAGGCACTTCGTCGATTCCAGCGACCTCGTCGGGTGCAGCACCGTCGGCGACCAGTCCGCGGTGCTGCGAGCGCATCGCGATCCAGACCTGCTCGGCGACGGTGGCGGGGCGGGCCTGGAAGCCGGCGGGGATGCGGTGCTCGAGCTGGGTCGCCGCGGCCATCGCCGCCGAGACCTCACCTTTGGTGGGGACGCGGCGAGGCAGCGCCAGTTGCTCACGGAACTGGTCGGAGCCAGCGCGCCACGCCGCTCGTAAGCGGGTGCGCCAGTTCCCGGCAGCGAGAGGGATCGACAGCCAGTAGACCCGCTCCCCGAGCGGGATCTCCTCCAGCGAGTCAAGCGTGAGAGCGCACTCCTCAGCCCACGCGGGTGTGTCGCGGATGTCGACGCCGGCGAGCATCTTGTCGACGATGTCCACGGGATCCGTGGCAGCGCAGTAGCCCAGCAGGAGCGCCTCGCCGCGCAGTGACTGGAACAGTGCCTGATGCTGGGAGAGGACCAGCTGCAGCATCTCGTCGGTGCCAAGGCCGTGCGGGAGTCCCTGAAGGCGCCAGGTCGCCCAGATTGTCCCGGTGCGAGTCCAGGTGAGGTGTCCGGCGAACGCGGCGGTGGGGATCTGCATCACGGTCTCCTAGTTGGTGGTCGAGTTGATCTGAGCGAGCAGCCGCTCCACCCCGGTCTCGGGACGGTGCTGCGTGACCTCGGCCGCGGCGGGAACTGGATCGCGGCGTGTGCGCCGAGGGTCTGGGGCAGGTGCCGGGTTCGCCTTCGGTGTCGGGGATGGAGCGGTGACCGGGGGGCTGGTTCGATCCGTCCGGGGGGAGAGCACCTGCATGCCGCCACCGGCGGCGTGCGGTGGGGCGAGTCGGATAGCCTGCCCCTGGTACTTCCCCCCGAACGGCTTGAAGACGGCTGCCGTGCTGTCGAGGAACGCGAACAGCAGGTTGCGTCGCGTCATCGGTATCCGCCCCACGAGCCAGGTCGCGGCGAACCCGATACCTGCCGTCATGAGGAGGTCGAGGAGGATCTCGCCAGTGCTCCACAGCAGGCCGCGGGTGACCAGCATCACCAGCAGTACGGCCCCGCCGACCCCCACCTGGGTGAGGGTGTAGGGGCCGCCGGGAATGCGGCTGCCGTCGTTCATCCGGCCGATCATCTTGGGGAATCGGCGGGATCGCGTGTAGAAGCGGGCGATCTCCTCCTGCGGCATGGTCACACCGCCGGCGCGGTCAGCTCCGGGAGCACCCATACACCGGCGTCAGCCGTGAGCTGAACCGTGTGCGATGTCGGGGCGGAGTTGACCTCGGTGTTGAGCCGACTGGAGAAGAGCTGGATGCCGCCGTTGACGAGCATCACGACCACCGCGGCCGCGAGACCGGTGACGATGATCTTGCCCCACTTGAGATTGGTCGCGATCGCAACGCTGATCACGACGACGATCGCGAGGAAGATGACCGCCGTCTGCGCGACCGTCGTCCACGTGCCGAAGAGGCTGATGAGCCAGGAGGAGAGAGAGTCCATGGTGCTGTTCCTTTCAGGTGCCCGCTCAGTGCGAGGGGGTCGGGGCGGGTGTGGCGGGCTTGGAGGTCGCTCGCGTTGAGCGCTCCTGTGGTGCGGGATCGACCGAGGTCGTCTCCCAACGCCCATCTCTCGCGGTGAGGGTGAGGGCGTAGGTCGTGGTCAACCGCTGACCGGTTGCGCTGGACACGTCCGCAGTGGCGAACACGTGAACCACGTCGCCGTTGGCGGGACTGTCGGAAGGGGTGAGGTCGCTGCGCACATCGGTGACTTTGAGCTGCTGATACGGCGCCGGGGCGATCGCGGTGATGGTCGATCCCGGCGAGATCACCCGGGTGATGTCACCGGAGCCCGCGAGGTAAGCGCCCAGGAACGACTCCACAGTCGTCCGTGCCGATGTATTCGGTGAGACCGTCTTCGTGTAGGACAGCTGCACGGTCGACGAGTCGCGGGACGGCGCTGCCACAGGGGTGGGGAGAGCGAGGACCGTAAGGCCGGCGCCGCTCACGCGCACCGGCACCGAGAAATACCTGCGCGGCCAGATCTTCGTGCCCTTGTCGGAGGTCATGTCGTACTCTTCGACGTTCGCGGCGATGACGACGGACACAGTTCCCGTGCTCTCGATCGGGTCGATCGAGACGACGCCCAAGTCTCGGTACGCCCATGCCTGTTCGCTGAGCAGCGACGTCGCCGAGTCGGCGACGTAATCCAGCAGAGCACCGGGCTGCTGGCGGGTGGCCCCCAACCATGCACCGACGAATGACATCGCGTAGGCGCCGGACTCCTGCTGCTGCACCGTCAGCCCGGTCTGCGTTGCGGCCACAGCCACGGCAGGCTTCGAGGGAGGCAGCAGCAACTGCATCCCCAGTGCCACCACCCCGCAGGCGAGCCCCAGGTAGAGCAGCCCTGTCACTGCCTTCTGCCCCAAGGAACGCCCGTGCGACCAACTGCTTCCCTGCGCAGTCGGTTGCGGGTTCGGCGCGGCGGCGTCCGGCGCGGCGGGCGCCGCCGCGGTCTTACGAAATCTCATGATGCCTCCCCGGCGATGCCGCCATTGAGGCGGCGGAACTTGGTGGCCGCGTCCTGGTAGCGGTCGGAGTTCAGAAACGCGAGGGCCCGCTGGCGGGTGGTGGGGGAGAAGAGCTCCTCGTGCAGGTCCAGGGCGATGTCCTGCCCCTCGTCGAACACGCCCAGGACGGTCGCGTTCTCCTGGAGCTGTGCCAACAGATCAGCGCCGATGACCGCGTCGTCCTCGCCCTCACGTGAGCTCATCTCGCTCTCCTCGTTCCTGTGGTCCGTGGGAGCGGTTCAGCCCCCTCACCTACAAGGGGTGGGCGCAGCGACGCGAAGTGGACAAACTCGCCAGATTCTTTTGCGGCTCTTCGATACACGCCCGGATTCCGCGTCATTCCGGGGAATCGCGCGATCACCGAACTGCAGACGAGCACGTCGAAGCTGTCCCCGATACACGCTCGGGTACACATCGCGTGAGGACCGTCGGGTGGGAACACAACCCTCAACCCGGGAGTCCCCATGTCGATCACCAGCACGCGGCCGGCGCCGCTGATGACCCGCTTGAACACTGAATGGACCAAGCTGATCGCCGAGAAGGAGCACCAGTTCGGCTCTCTCGGAACTGCCACCTCGGCAGCCATCCTCGAGAAGATCCGCAGCAGCAGGAACGCCGCTCAGGACTGTGTCCTGTACGAGCTCGTCACCCTCGCCCACGCCGGAGACCGCAACGCCGAACGGGTCCTCCTGCAGGCACTGATCCCCGCAGCCCAGCGCATGGCACACCGGGTGCGCTCCCTCGACGACTTCGACCGTCACGATCGTGTCGGGTACGCGATCGGGGCCGCGTGGGAATCCATCCAGCGCTACAAGCTGCACCTCCGCGCTCGGGTCATGGCGAACCTGACCATGAACATGCTCGGCATCCTCGCGCCCGAGAAGAGCGCCAACGATCGGATTATCGCCGACCACACCACGCCCGTCGCAACCGACGTGCTCGAGGCGGAAGCCGGAGCTTGGGTGGCGCCGGAGCCGACCGCTGAAGAGCGTCTTGCCGAGCTGTTCACCTGGGCGCTCGACACGAACCTCGTCACCACCGCGGAGATCGCGCTGCTTTCACGTACCGCACTCAGCGACGAGAAGCACGCCGCGATCGCCGCCGACCTCGGCATCACCGTCGCCTGCCTTCGCAAGCGCGCCGACCGCATCCGTGCCCGCATCGCCGGCGCCGCCAAGGAAGGGCTGTGAGGTGAGCGCAGACGACCACCGCCACGCATGGGACCGGGCGCACGACTTCGCTACCCAGCACCCACTGTGCGTGACACCAGAACAGTTCGCCGACGAATACCAAGCCGCCATCGACGACCTCCGCAACGAGCTGCGGTATCCCGACCTCCCAGACCCGACCCCGGCGGAGTTCGCCGACTCATCCCTGTACCTGTAACGGCCACATCCCGGAGGTCGGTGATCACGCCTGGCACAATGGCGTGCATGCCCGAGCCTTCCCCCGAGCTCATCGACGACCTGGTCAAGACGATCGGACTATCGCCATCCCGTGTCGGCATTGTCCGGATTACGTATCAACATGGCCACGTCACCGCCGGGCAGCTCATGGAGCAGCTCGGCATCGCCCGCAGCACGTTGACCCATCACATTCAGCCCCTCGTCGACGCGGGCATCCTCGTTGCTGAGGCCGATCCTTCTCGCGCGGGCACAGCCTCCGGATACAACCGGATCCTCTGGAGGGTCGACCAGGACGCTCTGCAACAGCTGCTCCGGAACGTCGCGCACGCGCTCACAGGAGAGTGACCGGCCCCCATCCTCGACGAGATCAGGCTGTCCCCCGTTTGGGGGACAGCCTGATCTCGTCTTCCGAATTGTTACCACCATCGGCCACCGTCAAGCCTTCGACCAGCATCGCAAGCTGTTATTGTGTCCCCACAGACTCAGGGGCGGGAGTCACGAAAAGCGGGCCGACGGGAATGTCGACTCCGTCGGGCAGCTCCCACCCCTTGTAGGTAGACACCTGCGAAAGGACGACGGTGAGCACCGCAACCAGCACCGCCACGGCCGAGCCCAAATCGGACAAGACCCGCACCCGCGGGCAGGACACCTCCACCCAGGCCGAGATCACGCCGGTACGCACGCGCCGGTCGGGCATGTGGCTCGCCGCGGCGATCGTACTCATCCTGCTCGGCGCGATCAGCGGCGCATTCCTCTACACCACCGCCAGCAACACGCAGCAGGTATTCGTCAGCGCCCACGCCATCGAGCGAGGGCACACCATCGGGCGCGACGACCTGACGACGATCGCGCTGGCCGCCGGACAGACCACCGCAGCCATCCCGATCGTGCGCGCCGACGAGGTGCTCGGCAAGATCGCCGCCAACGACATCGCCGCCGGCGGCATGCTCACCGCCAACGACCTCACCACCAGCCTCCCTGTCGCCTCGGGCCAAGCGCTCGTCGGCCTTGAGCTCAAGAGCAGCCAACTGCCCGCGCAAACGCTCGTCGCCGGCGACAAGGTGGTCATCGTCCCGGTGGCCACGCAGGCGGCCACCGGGGGGATCACCACCGTTGACCCCTCCACCACCGTCCAAGGCACCGTGTCCCAGGTGCGGCCCACCACCGGCACCACCGGCACCGTCGTCGTCGACGTCTACGTCGAGTCTCGCTCCGCCGCCAACGTCGCCAGCCACGCCGCTGCCGGCGCCGTCGCCATCTACCTCGCCCCCGGAGACTGACCCGTGGCCGTCATCACGCTCACAAGCGTCAGCGGATCCCCAGGGGTCAGCACCGCTGCCCTCGCCCTCGGCGTCCATTGGCCGCGCCCCGTCGTGGTCATCGAGGCGGACACGAACGCCGTCACCAGTGCCATGCCCGGTTTCTTCCGATCCAACCTGCTTCCTGAGCTCGGCGGCATCGACAAGGTGCAGCTGGCATACAGCCGTGGCGTCCTCACCCGCGAGGACCTCCTCGACCCCGAACGGTTCCTCGCGATCGCCGTGCACGAACTCCCTCCGATCAAGTCCGCCCCCATCCCCGCCATCCCTCCCGGGCACAAGCTCTGGGTCGTCCCTGGGTTCTTCCACCTCGGCATCGCCGACGGAGTGAGCGGACTCTGGGTTCGGCTGCCCGAGCTGCTCCGTTCCCTATCCGAGGCAGGCATCGACGTCATCATCGACCTCGGCCGCCTCGGCCGCGACGACGTCCGGATGCCCCTGATCGACACCTCCGATCAGGTCCTGATATGCGCGAACGCGACCATGGTCGACCTGAACCGCGTCTACCGCCGTCTCGAAGGGCCCGACCTGACCCAACGCGTCGGCGTGAGCGTCGGAAGCGCGGAGAAGTTCTTCCTTCTCCTCAACGAGGTGCCGGCAGAGCAGATCCCGGCGGTCGACTTCGCCAACAACACGCTCCCCGTCCTCGCGATGCTCCCGTTCGACCCGCAAGGAGCGGCGACCTTCTCAGTCGGGCGCCCCGACCCCAAGCCCAACCGCAACACCTACAGGCAGAAGATCCGCAGCGTCATCGCTGGACTGGGCACCATCATCGGATACAGCGACCTCGATCGGAGCGCCAGCTGACATGAGCGACGAGTCCCTCCCCGAAGTCCAGATCAGCACCCGTCCCTTCCTGGGAAACATGCTGACCGCGCCTTCACCACAGTCCACTCCACGATCGAACTCGGCGGCAGAGAACCCGCACCTGTTCGCCGCGGCCACCGGGCGCGCCCACCTGCATCGCGTCACCGACGATGACCGCCCTCACCTGAACGAGCCCACCGCAGAAAACCTCCCCGACACCTACCAGCTGCCTGTTGCGCCTGTGCCATCGACCCGACGTGCGGCGACCGTCGCACCGGTGACCGTCGTGGAGACCTTCCTCGACGACGTCGATTGGACCGTGGTCGACACCCTCACCAAGAAGCTCACGGTCAACGAGGACGGCGCCGGGCGCACCCGTGCTGAGTTCGACGTCGCAACCGCCTCCGCAGGCCCCGAGACCGCCTTCGAGGAGCAGTCCTTGAGGGAGATGACCCGGATGGTCGACAGCCACGCGGAGTGGCGGGTGGTCACCCTCGGAAGCGACAACGAATGGGGTCCCCGCAAACGCGCCCAGCACGTCCAGGCGGTCTTCGACAACGTCTTCCGATACGGGCGGCTGCAGCAGTATCTGCGCGAACCCGACGTCGAAGACATCAGCGTCGTCGGCCACGACAACGTCATGGTCACCAAGACCACAGGACGCCGCGAAAAACGCCCGGCACTTGCGGAGCACGGATCCGACCTCGAGCAGATGGTGTCCGACATCGCCTCCTGGCGAGGACGCAACTTCTCCCGCCCCGGCGGGCACCTCGACCTCGACATCGGAGGCGCTCGACTCTCCGCCACCGGCGTCCCCAACACCAGCGTCCCCAACCTCACCATCCGTAAGCACAACCTCGTCGACGTCGACCTCGACGACATGGTCGGCAAGAACACGCTCACCGCGAAGATGAAGACCTTCCTTACCCTCGCCGCACGAGCCAACTGCTCCGCACTCATCGCCGGATACCCCGGGACAGGGAAGACCACGTTCCTGCGCGCATGGATGGCGACCGTCCCCTGGGAAGAGAAGATCGTCACCATCGAAACCGAACGCGAGCTCTACCTGAACAAGGGGCCCCGGCACTCGCAGGTGCAGGACCTCCAGTACAGCCCCGCGATGTTCGCCGGCAGCGACGTGACGGCCTCCTACAGCCTCGCCGACGCGTTCTACGAGTCCCTGCGTTCCTCCGCGCAGCGCATCCTGTTCGGCGAGATGCGCGGCCCCGAATCTGGATGGGCGATGAAGGCCATGCAGGCCGGCCGCGGATCCGTGTCCACCATCCACGCACGCAGCGCAGACGACGCCATTCACCGCTTCGCGGACATGCTCATGAGCGAATACGGGCTCGCGGCCGACACCGTCCCGCTCCGCCAGATCCTCCGCAGCATCGACGTCATCATCTACCTCGACTTCATCGAGAACCCTGACGGCACACGCACCCGCATCGTGTCCGAGGTCGCCGAGGTCGTCTCCAACGACAGGGGCGAACCGATGGCGTCGAAGCTGTTCCAGTGGGACTGGGACCACGACACCTACGTCGAACCCGAGAAGCCCAGCCCCCTGAAGCTGATGCCCATGCTCGACCGCGCCAGCCGCGTCAACGGAATCCCCTGGGAGCTCTGATGATCCTTCCCGCAGCAATTGCTGGGGCCATCCTGCTCGCCGGCCTCGTGATGCTCATCGCCTTCTTCCGGCCCGCGCCGCAGAAGGCTCCCAAGCGCGCCAAGAACCAGACCACCCTCGCCCAGCGGTGGCGTCGCGTCAGCCGCCCCACGCGGCTCCGACTGCTCATCGGTTCCGCTGCTGGTCTCGTGGCGGCACTGTTCACCGCGATCCCGCTGCTCCTGGTCGTCGTCCCCGCGGCGATCGTCGGACTCCCGCTGCTGCTTGGCAAGCAGGACACCCGCGAACAGCAGCTCATCATGGCGCTGGAGGCCTGGGCTCGCTCACTCGCGTCCACTGCCGAGACCGGCAAGTACACCCTCCGCGAAGTCATCGGAATCACCCGGGGCGCGACCCCGCCGCAGCTGCGCTCTGCCGTCGACCGCCTTCACGCGCGCATGTCGACTTCGTGGTCGGCGGCTGAAGCCTTCAAGGCGTTCGCCGACGAGCTCGACAGCGCCTACGTCGACGAGGTCACGATCTACCTGATCCAGGCCGCCCAGTTCAACAGCGGAGGCCTGGCTCGCGCGCTTTCCGGAGTTGCCGACACCCTCGCCGTCCAGGCGAAGCAGCGCATGGAGATCTTCAACGAGCGCGAAAAGCCGCGACGCACGATGCAGGTCATGACCGGCATCGTCGGGGTCGTCCTCGCCGGCCTCGTCGTGTTCTCCCAGACGCCCACGATCGCCTTCTACCGCACCGCCATGGGGCAGATCGCGCTTCTGGTGATCATCGGCATCTTCGTGGTCATCCTCATCTGGGCGAAGTCCCAGACCAGATTCCGCCCCGAACCGCGGATCGTGCTCAGCCCCACCGCAGCGGAGGTCGAACGATGAACCCGGTCCTCCTCGCCACCATCCCCGGCCTGATCGCCGGCGCCGGTCTGGCACTGCTGCTCCTGACCTACGCACCCCGCACCATCCGGGCCGGAGACGCACTCACCCGGCTCGGTGAAGTGTCTGTCCCCAACGCCGCGCCCTCCAAAGCGCTCGCTGGATGGGATAAGGCCGGCGCCTGGGTGTCTCGACGCGCACCGAGCATCCCCTTCTTCACCGCTCCCACAGCCGAGCTCGACCTCCTGGAGATCCCCGTCGCGCAGTTCTACGCCGACAAGCTGAAGATGGCGGCCATCGGATTCTGCATCCCGCTCGGGTTCGCTGCCCTTCTTCAGCTCGCCGGCATCAGCTTCCCGCTGCCGCTCCTGTTCTGCCCCATCCTCGCGTTCGTGTTCTGGATCATCCCCGACTCGGGAGTGCGCACCAAGGCGAAGGAGGCTCGCCGCGAGTTCACCCGGTTCGTGACCGTCTATCTGCAGCTGGTCGCCGTCGCGCTCCTGGGGAACACCACCGCTGACGCCGCGCTGGTGTCCGCGGCATCCGTCTCCGACTCGTGGGTCTTCCGCCGCATCCGCCGCGAGTATCAGGCGGCCGAACTCACCCGCACCAGCAAGTGGGATGCCCTCGAGAGGCTCGGCGTCAGCGTCGGAGTTCCCGCACTGATCGACATGGCGAGAACGATGCGCCTCTCGGAAGCCCGAGTCGGCCTCCGCGAGCAGTTGCTCCCCGCCTGCGACATGCTCCGTGCGCAAGTCGCAGCCAGCGACAAGGATGCTGCCGAGAGAGTCACCAGCAAGATGGACATCCCCGTCTTCTGCACCCTCGTCCCGATCATGGCCCTCATGATCGTCCCCTCCGTTCTCCAACTGACCACCCTCTGAGCACCACCCACACCGGAAGGAAACACCAATGAGCACCATCAGCGACAAGGTCACCAAGACCGTCATCGACGCCCAGGCCCGGGTCCGCGAAGGCATCGACCGCCTCACCGAGGAGCCCGAGTCGGGACTCGACGACGCCGCCTGGAAGGCGATCTGGATCACCGTCGGCGGCGCCGCGGCGATCGCGATCGCGACCATGCTGTTCACCTGGGGCCAGAACTACATCCAGACGCGGATCAACGGGTTCTGATCGCACGATGCGCAACTGGATCCACCGCACCAGCAGGACGCTGGCCAAGGAAGACGGGATGGCTTCCACACCCATCCTCGCCTTCCTCAGCGTCCTGCTGGTTCTGGTGGGCCTCCAGCTGGGGACCTGGTATCTCGGCAACGATGCGGCCAACGTCGCCACCCAAGCCGGCTACACCGTCGCCCGCGCATACGAATCCAACTCCGCCGCCGGTATCGCCAGCGCCAACCAGCTACTCAACGGAACCGGCTTCCTCACCGGCACGAACGTCACCATCAACCGCACCGCCGACACCGTCTCCGTCACCGTCACCGGACAGCCCGTCTCCCTCATTCCAGGAATCACCCTCCCGACCATCGAGCGCACCCTCACCGGACCGATCGAACGATGGGTGCCAGCACCGTGAAGACAATCCGCCGCATCATCCACGACGAGTCCGGAGATCTCGACGACCTCCCCGGATGGACGATCCTCGCCCTCGCCGCAGTGACACTCTTCGGCCTGATCATCTGGGTCGGTCGTGGCGGAGCTGCGGCCAACACCGTCCAAGCCGCCGCATACGCCGCCGCCCGAGACGCATCCATTTCCCGGACCGTCGCCGACGCTGTACCCCACGCGCAAGCGGCGGCCACCACAGCACTCGGTGGCAACGTCACCTGCATCGATCTTGACGTCAAGATCGGCGGCGACGGTCTCAGCACCGGCATCGGCCAAACCGGCACCGTCACCGCCACCGTGAGCTGCACCATCGCGACCTCCGACATCTCCTTCCCTGGAATGCCCGGATCGGTCACGATCACCAAGACCGCCAGCAGCCCCGTCGACCCCTATCGAGAGAGGTGACCTCATGAAGTTCGTCCCCATGTGGCTCGGCTTCTTCGTCGCGCTCATCTTCATCGCAGGCATCGTCGTCGACGGACAGGGCAAGACGCAGACCTTCCAACAGGCTCTCACCGTCGCCCAGTCGGCAGCTCGAGCAGGCACCAACGCCGCAACCGGAACCTCCGTCAACGGTGACGCCTTCGACCTCTCCATCCCTGCCGCTGTCGCAGCCGCGGAGAACTACATCACCTCCGCCGGCGCCACCGGCAACGTCACTGTCACCGGCAACGAGGTCTTCGTCACCGTCGACATGGCCTACACCCCACGTATCCTCTGGATGATCGGATCGCTACCGGTCCAGGCCACCGGATCCGCCGCACTCATCGACAACTAGGGACATCGCATGAAGACCACCAAGACGACCGCCACGATCACCCTCCTGGTCGCGGCCGCCATCGCGATGGCGGCCTGTACCCCGAACGAAGACCCGAACGCCTGGCAGACCGCCACGCCGAGCCCCACGAGCTCGCCCACACCGACGGCCAACCCCACGACACCGCCCACGCCGACCGCCGGCGAGCAGGCAACGTCCGAAAGCGAAGCAGTCGACCAGGCAACCCAAGCCGTGCAGAGGTACTACGACGCCACATTCACGATGATGAGTACCGCCGGACTGGGCGCCGACTACCTCACCGGATTGATCGTCCCCGGCGCACCCATCGAGCAGCTCGTGCAGCTGAACGCCAAGTCCGGCTACCGCCTGGAAGGCGCCCCGACGAAGTGGTCGACCAACGCCGCCATGAGCACCGTCGGACCGATCAAGGACGGCACAGGCGCCTCAGCACAGTACGGAAACGTCGACGTCTACGGATGCTCCAGCAACGCCGATACCGAGACCTTCGACCCGCAGGGGACGCACCTCGACACTCCGAAGGGCAGCTCACCGGGTGTCTTTTCGGTGTACTTCTCACCGTCGCAGGGCGCCTGGTTGATCTACAACTTCAAGACGCTCGTCAACCGCGACGGGACCGTGGTGGAAGGAGCGCCGCAATGCTGAGGCGTCGGGCAGTAGGCGCCCTCGTAGCCATTTTGGCGGTGGTGCTCGCCGTGCTGGTCCCAGTCACAGCGGCATCCGCTGCGGACAACTGCACCTATAACCCGATCGACAACTCCTGGAACTGTGAGGTTGGTACTGGGGGTGGTGGTACGCCTGGCGGGTATGAGCCGAGTGGGGGTTCCACGGGTCCGGTTGGCTTTACGCCGGGGCCGTCTGCGTGCACATACCAGGGAGGGGCTGGCGGGCCGGAGGAGATTCCGTGTTCTCGTGATGGCGGGTGGTGGTCGAACGACAAGCAGTGCTACTGGTCGTTGGACGACCCCCAGGGTGCGCCTCCCGCTGGCCGAGATGCGTCGGTGGGCGCCTGGTACACGTGCAACCTCTACCAGTGCAACAACCCCCGCGGCTGCTACACAATGGGCCAGTGGCTCCTGGCGCCACCTCCCGGGGTCAGCCGGTACACGCCTGCTCAGGCGGCGGGAATGCTGGTGCGTACCTTCACGCTGGAGCCGATCACGATCGGCATGGCCCCGGAAAGCAAGGTCCATTCCGATGACCCGATCGGAACGGCCGCGTATCGACGCACCTGGGTCGGGATCCCTGTCTGGCTGTGGGTCGACGGCACCTCCGAGAGCACCTGGGGGCCTCTGTCTCGCACTGCGACATACGGGGGAGTGACGGTAACCGCGACGGCGAATGTTCGCTCACTGACGTGGTCGTCCGGCGACGGCCAGACGATCAACTGCGGCGTGGGAACCCCCTTCAACGCGGCCGCCATGGCGAATCAGCTCGCTGTCGATTCACCGACGTGCGGCTTCCGTTACCAGCGGACCTCGGGTTCGGGATCGTTCACCGTATCCGCGTCGACGACGTGGGTCGTCGAGTGGACCGGTGGTGGGGAGAGCGGGACGATCGCAATGCCCTCTACGACCACGACGGCCCAGGTCCGCGTCGGCGAGCTCCAGTCTGTCAATACCGCCAACTACGGTGGCTGAACAGCCTGGCTGACTGAAAGGCGACGACGTGGCGAAACTGTTGCGAGGCCTGGGTGCCCTGATCGTGATCGGCGCGATCCTCGTCGGCGTGCCTGTTGTCCTTGCGTTCATCGCAGGGAACCCGCTTCCCACCTCGGCACAGTGGGAGGCGATCTTCTCCCTCACGCCCGACTACGGGTACGTCATCCTGACGACGAAGGTACTGCCGCTGCTGTGCTGGCTTGCGTGGCTGGCGTTCGCAGGGCCGCTTCTCCTCGAGATCGGCGCGGGACTCGCTGGGCGCCCGACTCCGAAGAAGGTCGGCGCGTTCCGCGGACAGCAGCGCGTTGCCGCATCCCTCGTCGCGGCCGTCGCAGTGATGCTCACGGGATTCGGCGCGCTGGGCGGCACAGCAACCCCGGCGGTCGCTGCTGAGCCCGTCTCAGCGACAGCCATACCCTGGTCACAGGCCTCCGTGGTGGACCCCGCTGGGCCGACTGCGAACGTGTCGTCGGCCATCCCCGCGAACACGATGACGCAGGACGTCGCGCCAGCCACCACGAACGTCACCATCGACCACCAGGTCGTCCGCGGAGACACCCTTTGGGATCTCGCCGCGAAGTACTACGGGGACGGGCAGCGATACCCAGAGATCTTCGATGCGAATCAGGGAGTCACGCAGGCAGACGGACGCGCGCTGAGCGACCAGGACCTCATCCTCACCGGATGGACGTTGTCTGTGCCGAACGTCCAGGTGGAGGAGGCCCCGCCGGCGCCGGCACCCGACCCGCCGGCGCCGGCGGCGCCGGCGGACTCTGCTTCCGCGTCCGTCGGACCCGGGAGCGTCGATGTCGGCGGGCCAGGCGGCGACGGCGCGGGCGGCGCAGAGGGATCCGGCGGCGCGGTTGGGAATGCTGCAGGGGATCAGGGCGTCAAGCACGAGGACTCCGCCAGCCAGACCGCCACGCACGACGAGTCTGCATCCGGCGACGCGCAGGAGGAAGAGTCCTCCGATGCGGGTTACTCGGTGCCTCTCGCGACGGCAGGAGGTGCAGTGGGCCTGCTCGTGGCGGGTCTACTCGCCGCGCTTGGGGCGAGGCGACTACGGCAACGCCGGAAGCGTCTCGCCGGAGAGCGAATCGCAATGCCCAGCGAGGCCGCGGCTGATCTGGAACTTGAGCTGCGTCTGGTCGAGAACCCGATCGGTGTCGATGACATCGACAACGCCCTGCGCGGGTTGCAGGCCTGGGCCGAGGACACCGGAGCGGTGCTCCCCGAGCTCCTCGCCGTCCGTCTGGCCGACGATGAGATCGCCGTCTACCTGACCGAGCCCGCAGATCTACCCGAGCCGTTCGAGGCTGCCCACCCCGACCGCACGGCCTGGATCGTGCGGCCTGGACGTGCACAGCCACCGAGCCGACCGACCGTGTCGCCGTACCCTGCGCTCACGACTATCGGAACCGATGACGCCGGCGGGGTTCTCCTCCTCGACCTCGAGCAGATCGGTTCGCTGAACGTCGTCGGCGACGAAGAGACAGCGCGAGGTGTTCTCACTGCGATCGCCGTCGAGCTGGCTGTGAACCCCTGGTCCGATCAGATCCAGGTCACTCTCGTCGGGATGCCCCACGGACTCGCCCGCGACCTCGGACGGTTCCGAGTGCAGCACGTCGACGACGTCCCGGCACTGATCCGAAACCTCCGGGCCGACATGGAGGACCGTCGCGCCGCGCTGGACTCGTACGACGTCGACGACGTGCACCAGGCACGCGTGAAGGCCACCGACCTGGAATCGTGGGCGCCGCACATCGTCATCCTCGGCGTGGAGCCGCCCGAGGCGCAGCGGACCGAGCTCGCCGAGCTCGTCGCGCGCATGCCGCGGCTGGGCATCGCCACTGTCGCCAGCGGCGACTCGATCGAGGCGGGATCCACCGTCGTCATCACCGATCGCACCACCGCCGAGTACCGCTCCGGAGGCCAACTGCCGCCGCTCCCTTTCCACCCCCAGCTGCTCGCCGGCGAAGAGCTCGAGCTCGTCCAGAACCTCTTCGACACCACAGCTCAGGAATCCCACATCGCCGATCTGGCGGCGGAGAACGTCGTCGACGAGCGGGCCCTCGACGACGAGGTTGAGGTCGCACCTCAGCTTCCCGTCGACGAGGCGGATCTCGCATCCGTAGAGGCGCCCGAGATCGAGCCGTCGACGGTCGAGGAAGAGCACACAGCTCTTGACGACGCCGCCGCCGCCGAGAGCACGCCTCAGCACGAGGCGGCGGTCGGATCCGTCGAGATCTCCGAACTGGACATCGAATCGGCACCCGCCTCCAACGAGCCTGTGGCCGCAGTCGAGGAGCCGGAGCTCACGCTTTCGGCCACGGTCAGCGCACCCGACTGGCCCGCGCCGTACGTGCGCATGCTCGGACCGGTGGACGTCATGAACGTCCAGGAGAAGCTCCCCGGTCGCGGTGCGGAGATGATGGCCTACCTGCTCCTGCATGGCGGGCAGGTGCCCGGGGCGCAGCTGCACAAGGCGTTCTGGCCGGACAAGGTCGACCCGGATGCCAACAACGCGCGTCAGCTCGCCAAGCACCTTCGGAATGCCCTGGGCGCAGACCCCGATGGGCGCAAGCTCCTCCCCGAGGGACGGAAGGAAGTCGGCTTCCTCATCCACCCCGCGATTCGGAGCGATTGGGACGACTTCCGCTCCCTGATCGGCCCTGATCTCAAGACCACCCCCAACGAGGACTTGATCGCGGCGATCAGGCTGGTCCGCGGGCAGCCTCTCACCCCTCCGACGAATCGACGGGGGTGGTGGGTCTGGCGTGCCCCGGCCGAGGAAGCGATGATCGCTGCCGTCCTGGACGCCGCCGACGAGCTCGCCCACCGGGCGCTCCGGCGGGGAGAGTTCGACCAGGCCCGGTTCGCCGCACGCATCGCCCAGTCGGCCGACCCGCTCAACGAGGCCGGGTGGCGCCTCGAGCTCGAGGCCGCCATGCGCGCCGGCAGCCCCGCCGAGTTCTCCCGCGTCGTTGACGAGCTCTATGCCCGCCCCGGGGGAGGGGACCCGGACTACGAGCTCGACGACGCGACTCAGCAACTCATCGACTCCGCGCCGGCCAAGCTCGTCAACGCCCGATGACCGTGATCGAAGAGAGGACCGACGCTCGCGCGCGAAGCGAGTACGTCGTCGCTGCCGTTGACGGTGCGTTTCTCGCAGGCCTGGCACTCGCCGGCATCCCGGGATACCCGTGGATCGCCCTGGCCTGCTTCACCGCCGCCAGCTCCGCGATCGCGGGCGTCGACGTTCGCACGAAGCGGTTGCCCAACCGGTACACGGGCCCCTACGCGTTGGCCGGCGCTCTGCAAGCGGCCGCGGTGAGCATCTCGACCGCAGACCCATGGATCCTCGTCATCGCCGTCGCCGCGGCCGCCGTGGTCTTCCTCGCCTACGCGATGATGGGCATGGCAGGCTGGTTCGGATTCGGAGACGCGAAGTTCGCAGGCGCGGTCACCCTCTTCGCCGGCGTCTTCTCTGGCTGGTTCGCCATCTATCTCGTGCCACTCGCCGTGCTGCTCAGTGCCGGCGAGCGGCTCGTGCGCATCGCGGCTGGGCGGGGGCGTGCTGCACACGCGCACGGTCCGGCGATCGCGGCCGCCGCGCTGATCGTCACCGCGGCGGGGATCCTCGCCTGACTTTGTCGACCTAGCGTCCCCCCTTCCACCCCTTGTAGATGGAAGGGACTCCCGATGACCCATGCAGCGAACCTTAACGAATGTAACCATCTGTGGCGTATGCTGAGGGCATGGAGATGACGGTTGAGAAGGAGGTGATCAGGATGACCACCACTCCGCTCGATCTCACGCGCCAGTACAGCGACGGGGAGATCTCGCGCGCCGACCTCATCGCCGCGCTGCGGGCGTTCCCCTTCGCCGCGCGCGAGCACATCGCCCCACCCTTCGACGACCCTGCGGTGACCACGAGGAACTCGTTCGAGGAGATTGGCACTGCGCTTGCATGCGACTTCATCGACGACGACCTCTACGAGGAGATCGCCGATGCCGTGACGGAGGCCAACGGTGGACGCATCCCCTGATCGCCAGGTCGACTTCGACGCCCGAAAGAAGCTGCTTGATCAGCTGGGAGCGCCAGGAGGCCCGCTCGCCGCGGACACGTCCAGCTCGACCGTTCACAACTCCGGCTGGTTCAGAGACGGGATCCGCCCGTCAGCAGAGCGCCGAGCAGCTCACCGGGAGATCCGGGCCGCTTTCCGCGCTCAGAGACCGAACGTCAAGCGCGACCGACGAGCGATCGTTCTCGCGGGTCCCCCCGGCGCGGGGAAGTCTTCGGCGCGCGCGAAGCTGATCGCTGATCTCGATTCATCCGAACAGGACTGGCGGGATCTGAACGCCGACGACTTCAAAGATCATCTGCTCCTACGCGCTCAGCGGGACGGGACCCTCGAGCACGAGCTCTCCCCTCCGGGGACCGAGGTGCTGTCACCGCGTGAGCGCGCGTCCCTCGTGCACGAAGAATCCTCGCTTCTCATGAAGCAGGAGCGAGATCGGGCCGTTCTCCGCGGCGAGAACGTGATCCTCGACGGCACGCTCGCGAACGAAAGGAAGGCCTTCGACACGCTGCGGATGCTGCAGGAGAACGGATACGCGGTCGATCTCGTCGTCGTCGACGGACCGAAGGCTGTGACGCAGGCGCGAGCCGAGTACCGCTGGCGGACTGAGTACTTGGCGAGCCTGAAGCCCGATGCGACCGAAGTGGAGAGGCTCGGCGGCCGCGCTGTGCCCGCGGGCTTCAGCGACGCCCTCTACGAGCAGGACGACCAGTCCATCTGCGCCGGCATCGCGAAACGCGTGGCCGACGCCAACGTCAACGTCGTCAGCTTCCAGCGGTACACCGTCCAGCGCCCCGAGGCGGCCCCCGAGCTCGTCGAGAAGTACGCAGGGAAGCGGGACGACGGCCGCTGGTCACGCAAGTGGACCCTTCGTGGGGCGGTGACGCAGGCCGAAGCGTCGACGCATCCGCTGGCAGCGCCATCCCGCCCCGCGTCGCGTTCGATCGATGAAGTCTCGGGATCTGCGCAGAGCGCGTCGGGCGAGGTCTGGGTGGCACCCCATCAACGGAACGGTCGCGACGTCGACGGGTTCTACCGGCGACGCCCGCAACCCCGCAGCTGAGCCCCCCCTTCCTGAAGCTGGCGGTTTGTCGACTTTCCCAGCGGGCGCCCACCCCTTGTAGGTAGGAGGGACCGCCTCTCCGGTTGCATCGGAAACACGGAGGGCTTACATTCATAAATGTAAGCAACTTTGAGGGGTGAAGGATGGATAGGACGACGCTCTGCCCGCCCGATCACAAGCACGGCAACACGCCGACCTGCTACCGGGTGCACAAGTGCGGATGCGCGAAGTGCCGCGCCGCGAACACGACTCGCTGCTATGAGCGGAAGAAGCTCATCGCCTACGGCAGGTACGACTGCGGAATGTCGCCGACATCACCCGTCAAGGTCCACATCGGCCTCCTCCTCCGGCACGGCATGACAGTGACCGCGATCGCTACCGCCGCTGACGTGAGTGCCGACACCGTTCGTGCGATCTGGTTCGGCAGCAAGAAAAGGGACGGCAGCGGTCGGGGTTCGTCCCCCGCGCGCATCCATCGCTCCACGGCAGAGAAGCTCCTCGCTGTCACTCCTGACCTGGCGTCGCTCCCCGCGGAGGTGAAGGTCTCGTCGCGAGGGATGCGTCGACGCATCCAAGCGCTCGGGACGCTCGGTTGGGCGCAGACCCGCTTGGCGAGGATGCTCGGCATCAGCCAATCGAGGATGGGGAGGATCCTCACCGGCGAGACTGACATCCCGGCCAAGCTGCACAACGCTGCAGCGGCGCTGTATGAGCAGCTGTGGCGGACCCCCGCCCCTGACGTCACTCGCTACGACAAGGCCGTGCGCACCGGAGCGCTCGAGTACGCGCGCGCGCGCCGATGGCTGCCCCCCATGGCGTGGGACGACATCGACACCGACGACGAGCCTGCCCTCGTCGACGAGGAATCGGTCGTCGACGACGTCGCGATCGACCTCGCTCTGTGCGGTGAGCGCGTGAGCTTGACCCAAGAAGAGCGACACCTCGCCATCCACCTGGCTCGCGAACGGGGATACAGCCTCGAGGCAACGGCGCAGCGGCTCAACATCACGTCGAGGACTGTCATGCGCGTGCTGCACGTACCCGAGATCTCCGCCGTTCCCGACGTGCAGTTGGCCGCCTGATGAGCAAGACCCTCGACATGCTCGAACGCGTCGAGCATGGCACGCCGGCGGGGTTCCTCGACGGATGCAAGAGCCGCGGCGGATGCCCCAACCACGGCTCGCGCACCCTCACCACCTGCGCCGAGGCCGCCAGAGCGCGCCAACGCCACTACGTGCTCTCCAAGCTCGATCTGAGCGTCGAGATCACCCGCGCCATGATCCGCCTCGCTCGCCGCGCCGACTTCGAAGGCGTCCTCGCGATCGTCGCTGCTGCCCATCAGGTGGAAGAGCACACCCCGTGAGCACCGGGATGCTGCGCAGAGCTCGAACCGCGTACACCGTGTACCTGACGCAGCCTGCAGACGCGATCATCGAACCGCCGCCTCTCCTCGTCGATGCCGACCACGTCGTCAACTCTGGGATGCCGCGCCGCGTGCTGCCGAAGCTCCTCGGGTTCGCGGACCCCACCAGCGGCATCATCGGCACCTGGGCGCGAGAGATCTCCGCGGACCCCACCGCAGCAGTTGGGACACGCCCTGTCATGCTCGTCGACGGACGCGTCTGGAGGCACCCGGGCATCGTCGCGGCTGTCACTGTGCGCGTTACCCCCGCGGGCCCCGATGACTACGCGGACCGCAGCACGTGAGCTCCGCCAACCCGCCTGCCTTCGAGCACTTCTTCGTTCCCGCCGGACCCGGCCGCTGGGGTTGCGGATGTGGCGAACGAGGTCGCGCCGCAGCGAGCGCCGGCGGCGCACTCGCCGGCTACGACACCCATATCGCCCGCGTCCTGAAAGCTGCACGCTCCACCACCCCCCGTCAGGAGAGGTCCTCCTGATGCGGCGGGAAGGGCCGTCCCCCGCGCGCAGGGGTAGGACTATCTGCCCCGCGTGTCTGAGGTCCACCGCACACTACGATCCGAAGAGAGGAGGTAACCCCCGCATGACTGTCACCGTCTACAGCAAGCCCTCATGTGTTCAATGCTCGTCCTCGTACAGAGCGCTGGACTCGAAGGGCATCGACTACGAGGTCGTGGATATGAGCCAGGACGCTGACGCGCTCGAGCGCGTCAAGGCCCTCGGCTATCTGCAGGCCCCCGTCGTCATCACCGACGAGGATCACTGGTCAGGCTTCCGGCCCGACAAGATCGCCGAGCTCGCGGCCCGACTCGTCTGAGTGCCGCAGCAAGTGAGGGCGTCCGTACGCGGGCGCCCTCACTGCTGTTCCTGAGCCGTCTCGGCCGCCCACGATTGCAACAGAGCTGCGCGCAGGTGCTGATTCGACTTGAGCATCCGTGACACATCGTCGCTCCCGGCTGAGCGGGCTACCTCTCCGTCGATGGTGCGCACGTGGTCGGCGCGGGATGCCCACCGAGTGAGCTCGCCTTCGTCGACGTCGACGGTGGTTGTGAACTGCACACTCTGCGTCCAGGTGATCGTCTGCCTGGCCATCACTCCCCACCTACTCGCGGCGGAAGAAGTCGACGAGCGAGACCGTCAAGGCATAGGACACGAGCAGCAGCAGCCCCACCATCAAGAGCCGATCGAGGACCGGCATCATGAGTACGCCGAGCCATGCCGCGAGGCCTACCGCGGCCGCGGACACGAGCACCGTCAACTGGCGCCGCAGGCGACGCTGGAGCGCCGCAGGAAGAGAGCGGCCGGGGCGCGAAGCGGTGCTCATGCATCTGCCCTCGACTGCAGCGTCGGGAACCCGTCCTCACGCGTCCACCCAGGAGTGCAGGCGGCGATGCCGCGGAAGTCGCCGTGGGTCTCTCGCGGCCAATGCTGCAGCGGTCCCCGCCGCAGGCTCTCCCCAAGTCGGGCCGCGATCTGGCGCGCCTGCGAATGTTCCCACCCGGGGTGTGCTGCGCAGTTGCGGACCACATGGCGTCGCGCCGCTTCCACCTGAACAGCCACCGCCGGCGACAGGGTGTACCTCAGCGCGACTTCCATGACCGGCCGCCACCGGTACGCCGCCTCCGGGGGGTTCGACCCCTCGGAGAGGCTGACGGCGTCGAGGTTCGCCTCAGCCAGGTCGCGGCCGACGCCATCGGCGATGTGCGTGACGCACTGTTCCCCCGTCGGTAGCGGCTTCTTCGGGTCGGGACTCAATCCCAAGACCATCAGCGCCGATACGAGCAGATCGATTGTGTCGCTGCGGACGACCTCTGTGCTCATGACCACTCCCAACTAGACTGTATCCCTGACAGTTACTAACTGTATCTCGGAATGGGAGGCTCGACAAGCTCCTCGTCTTCGCTGGCTGCTCCTCGTGGATGCGTCCTGAGGTGATCAGCCAACTGAGCGGCCTTGTCGGGGACGACTCGAGGAGCTCGCGCAGTCCGCTCTCGCAGGACGGTTCCGAGCGCGACTGAAGGCGAGCAACGAGCTCGCGCGCACGCCCGGTAGCGACGCAGCCGGGGGCAACATGAAAGACGCCCGGGTGGAGTGGCGGGAGATGAGAGGAGCGTTCGTGTCAGGGAATCACTTCTCAACCGCCACACCCGACCGGGCGTCTTCCAAGCACAGTACCGCGCCCTTCAGACACCGCGCCGTCGCGGAGCGCCGTTGGGGGCCTCGAGGGGCCCGCATGGCTGCGCTTCGGCTGATTCGGAAGGAGTAGTCGGTGCCGCTCGGATGCCGCGAGGCGGGCGCTCAGCCGCAGTTGACGAGTGCGGAGTGGAGAGCCGACCGGTCGGTCTTCGTCAGCTCGATCCTGTAGGTGGCGGCGACGAGAACGAGCCGGGCGGCGTAGGTGCAGCGGTAGCTCTGGTTCGGGGGGAACCACTCCGGCCCACTGTAGCTCTTGGACTGGTTCGTGGGTCCGTCGACGGGGGTGAGGTTGAGGGGGTCGTTCGCGAACTCGAGTCGCTGCTCGTCACTCCAGTTGTCCGCGCCGCGCTGCCATGCCGCAGCCAGGGGCCAGAGGTGATCGATCTGGACAGCTTCACTGGTCCCCTGCCCCCGGGTGAAGGTGATCGTCCTGCCGGTGTAGGGGTCATCGAGCGTGCCGTGGAGGACGACGCAGTCGTTGGTCCGGGGCTTGAAGGTGATGGAACTCATCCACGCTGCGAGCTCTTGGTTGCGGGTGTCGCAGCCGTTGCGATCGACATCGGCCCATCGCTGTCCGAAGAAGGCCCGGTCATACGGGCGTGTGGTGTCGGTGGTGGTGTCCTCGGGGAGCTGGTCGAGTGCGGCATTGATGGCCAGGGTGTCGTAGGAGGGGACACCATCGGTGACCGTCACGTAGCCGGCGGCGACCAGAGCGTGAAGGTCGGGGGTGGGCACAACCTGGTGGACCTTCGGGGTGAACTGTGTGATGGCGATCGCGACCGCGGCCGCCGCTGCAGCGACTCCGAACGCAAACGTGAGTGCACGTCGTTGGACGCGTTTCATGCGGCGAGCTGCCGACCGTTGGGGATGTCGTCGATGAGTTCCTGGAATCCCGCCGCTGCGGCGAGCATGATCTGAGCGTCGTCGGTCAGTCGCTGAACAAGGGCATCATCCGTCCCTCCTGCGGCGCGATTGATCTGCACGACGAGCGCGGCGGCGTTGTTCAGCGCCAGCAGGCGAGACTTCTCCAGGCGGCGTGCCTCGATCTCGGGAGCCGCGCGCACTGTGGCGGCGGGGTTGGCTTGCTTGTGCAGTACCTTCATCGCCTGCATCGCGGATTCGTTCGCCATCTCATCGCCTCCTAGTAACTATCTCTGTCAGTTACATTCTAGCGTAGTTCGTCGTGCGTTGCGCGCCCCGATTGACGCGGCCGCTCGTCCTCGGTGGGGTCGTCACCTCTAGGCGCGACGGGCTCCACGGGCGGCCCGAGACGGGCGCGGAGATCGGGTCGGTTCTCGTCGACCCAGCGGCAGACCTCTGCCCATTCGACGGATGGCCAGGTGTCGCGATCGGGCATGTCGGCGAGCATATGCGTCAGTCGGGACAGGCCCCCCTGTCGGGGTGTGGGCGGACGATGGGTGTGCACGCGAGAAGCTTGCGAGCGGCGTCGAAAGCTGCCTAGTATGAAACTAACAAAGGTACGAATAAGAGCGGGGGAGTGATGACCGGTCAAATGACTGCTGAGGAGCTGGAACTCACCAGCTCCTACGTCGACCCGTACCCGGGCAGGAAGGGCCGCGAACGCATCGTCGAGACGTGCGGATCCTGCGGCGGGACCGGCGTATACAGCGCCCCCAGCAAGATCACCTTCTACACCTCGGCCGTTCATGACGTCACGACCGGATGCTTCTCCTGCGCCGGCACCGGCGCTCGGTCCTTCCTCGTCTCCTCCGCCCGCCAGACCGCGCGACGTCGCGCCCAGGAGGCTGACCGCACGCGTCGAACAGCCGCGCGGATCGCCCGGGCGCGAGCGGCGTTCATGGCCAGCCACGGCGCCGTCCACGAAGCGCTCGCGGAGAAGCACGCGCTGCTCCGGCACACCGACCCGATCCGCGGCCGCATCGGTCTCCTCCTGCAGGCCGCGGAGGAGTCCCACGCCGGAGATCTCGACGTCGACGAGTGGCGGGTAGCAGCTGAAGCTGCTCTCGATGACCTCGCTAACCGGGAGGAAGCGAAGCGTCCAGTTCCGACCGGCCGCGTGGAGATCGAGGCCGATGTGCTCTCTACGAAGTGGGTCGAGAGCAAGTACGGAGGATCGCTGAAGATGCTCCTCTCGGGGGCCGGGTGGAAGGCGTGGGGCACCGTTCCGAGATCTCTGGACTTCAACGGCCGCCCCGCACGCGGCCACCGGGTCGCCCTCACCGCCACGATCGAAGTCAGCGTCGACGACGAGGCGTTCGGGTTCTTCTCGCGCCCCACCAGGGCGCGTATCGTCACCGCCCCACCTGTCTCCGAGGAGGACTGACATGGCGCACACCTTCACCTTCACCGTCACCGTCGAGGTCGAACGCGAGCAGGGGAAGTTCGCGTCTCGCGATGAGATGGCCGAGGCGATCATCGAGTGGCTGGAGAACGCCGACGAGGGCTCCATCTACGGGATCGGCGCCGACGGTGACAGCACCTACAACACCACCTCATGGGAGGTCGAGCAGGCATGACCGGCAGCGACCTCACACCGCGCCTCGGCTCCGACGCGGCCTCCACGCGGGAGTCGCTCGTAGCCGCGCGGACCGAACTCGCCCGCCAGCGCGCGTCTATGGAGGCTGAACAGCAACGGCAACGCGCGGACCTCGAGAAGCAGCGCAAGGAGCTGGAAGCCCAGTTCGACAAGGCGCGTCGTGAGCTCGAGGCGCGGATGGCCCCCCTGAAGCAGCAGCTGGAGCAGATGGCCGAAGTGCTGTGGACCGTGGACCTCTACCTCGGCCGAGACGAACAGCTTCAGCTCGTCCGCGACGGCAAGCCGGCGCCCGCGGAGACCCCCATCACGCTCCGCCAGAAGGTGCTCGTGATGGCCGAGGAATCGCTGATCATGATGGGGGGAACCCACACCGGCCTGACCGCCGACAACATCCCCGAGTTCATCGACTGGCTCATCTCCGACGCCGCCCACCTGGACCGTGTCCTCCCGGAGCCCAAGGGCGTCGTCGTGCTGATCCCCACCAAGGTGGAGTCGCGATCGGGGAACCTGTGGGAAGACGCCGGCCGCGACGCCGCCAACCAGCGCAGCTACTGGCTACTGCGCAACGGCGAGAAGCTGTACCTGCTCACCGTCGATCCCGCGCTCCGGATCCGCGATCGCGTGCTCCCACGTAGGCGGGAGTTCGTCGAGGTCTTCGACCGTGGCCTGTTCGGTTTCGGGCGAGGCGCCAAGGAGCCCGTCCGACCGGGCAGCGAAGAATGGTTCGAGATCGAGAAGATCGCTGACGCCCGCCGCCGGCACTACATGCGGATCATGCTCGTCCTGCAGGGCCTCGTCGACCGCACCCCCGTGTGGCACCCACTCCCGCCAGCTGGAGTCAGCTTCCTCTCGATCGCCGACCAGGACGCCGGCAAGATCCAGCTGATCCAGGACGACGAAGACTCCATCCAGCTGGGAGAGGGCGGCGAAAGCTTCGAGAGCTGGCAGCGGCGCCTCAACAAAATGCTCCGCCCCGGGCTGCGCGTCATCGGGAACTGGGGCGTACGGGACTTCCGATCCCTCCACGTCGAAGGGGACAAGTGGACCCGCGGCTACCACCCCCGCCTCCACCCAGGCAACGCCGAGTACCCGGCCGCGAACGTACCGCACCTGATCGAAGGGCGCCGCGACGGCGGGTTCGTGATCCGCTACGAGCGCGCCGAGCCGATCTACAAGCGCAACATGCCCGTCCCCGGCGAACCCGGCTACATCTACCGCGGCGAGACCGCGGCGACGGCGCAACTCCGCGCCTCGTGCGTGATCATGCCCGACGACTCCTGGGTCCTGCCGTTCGACCTGGTCAGCATCCCCGAACTCGAACGATTTCTCTACTCGAGAGAGGAACGCAGCAAGCACTTCCTCTCGATGGTGCCCACCATCCGCGCAGCTCTCGACGCGAAGCACTCCGAAGCGCAGCAGGAGAACGACTTCCGCGGCCTCATAGGACAGCTACTCGTGACAGAAGGCGCCGACGCCGAGACGATCGAGCAACTCGTCGACGAGCTCGTGCACTGGTGGAAGCTCGCACACACCTGGACGAAACCGCTCAACGGCAGCGGCACACACGAGAAGCGCGCCGCCGACCAGATCCTTACCGAGCACCGCTCCCGCCGCGCGAGCGCCGTCGACCACGGCGCCACGCAGATGATCAAGCTCGGAAGCGCCCTGCCGGGCGCGATCGCCGTCGCCCGCGACCGGCAAGGCAGATGGTTCGCGTACACGCCCTCACCCGACGATCGGAAGGAACGGATCTACCTCGACGTGACACGGCTCTACCGCAACGGGAAGATCGGGACCACGTCGACCTGGCAGCTCCTCCCGCAACGAACCGCCTCCGCGCTCCACGTCGCCTGGAAGAGCGAAGCATGGGACACATGGACCTTCGGCGCGAACCCGTCCCACCACCTGACCGCACCCGAACGGCAGTCCCTCATCGCGGCCGCGATCGAACGCACGCCAGGAACTGCGCTCTGCGTCACCGAACTATGGGACCCGCGCCGCCCCGCCTCACGCAAGCTCTTCACCTACGCCTGGGCGAGAGAAGGAACACCCGCCGACGCCCAGATCACGCCCGACCACGACCCGCTCTCCTGGCACCACCAAGCCGACCCAGTCGTCCGCTCCCACGGCTGGGACATCACCCGGCTGAACGGCGCCGTCTCACTGACACCGACCACCGACTACGGAGAAGCCCCACACGCGTTCTCGACCTACTCGGGAGGCTCCCGCTGGGGCCACACCCCCTGGTGGCCCGCCGACGCGCGCGACTACGGCGACACACGCCCCACGCTCGCCTGGGCCGACGAACAGCTCCTCGACGAACTGACCCAGTGGCGAACAGCATGCCGCCTCGCACAGAAAGCCGCAGACGACGAACGCGCCGCCTTCGCCGCTGAAGCGAACCGCTACACCGGCCCCGTCGTCGACCTCATCCGACAGCAGGTCACCGACGCCGCTCACGCGAGATTCGTCGAGGACTACGGCCCCAACGCCGAAGATCTGTGGCCCGCTCACCTGAAAACGCTGAACCTCGAACGGCAACTCCTCCACCCCCGCACCGTGCAAGGCATCATCGCGATCTCGCTGCGCGCCGACCGGCCTGTCATCGGAAGAACCCTCGGCGAGCTCGCGGACTACGCCTCCGAGCATGGAAACGCCCCCGGCTTCGAATGGCACCCCACCTACATCGCCGGCGTCACACCCAGAAGCCACCGCGTCGACCTCAACGGATTCGACTCCCTCACCGTCCCCAACCCGCCCAGCGAAGAGACCAGCGAGCCATGAACTACCCCCTGACCTTCACCAAGCAGATCTCCGACGACCAGATCGTCGACCTCATCGACCTTCTCGACGGGCGCACCTCGCCGTGGCTGATCGCCACCGAAACCGACCTCGACCACGAACACGTCACGGTGACGCACTACCTCCACCGCCCCGACGAAACCGAAGGCACCACCACGATCACCTTCACCAACATCCTCGCCGCGCTCGCCGCGCTGCACGACGAGGGCGAGCTCTGCTGCGCGGCAGCGATGGTCGGAGACCACCTCGGCGCCGGATGCGCCGTCGACGCCGACCTCGTGCTCCGGCGCGCTCTACTCGGCGCGCCAGCCGATCGGTATCAGGAGGAGAAATGAACACCACCCAGACCGCGCCTGCCCCAGACGCTGAAGAGTCCGCCTCGGTGACCGTCACGGGAACCGTGCGCTCGCCTCTCACGCTGACTCGACGCATCTCTGATCGCACCGCGCGAGTCAGCTTTCGCATCGACGGTCCGGACGGCGCCTACAACGTCCACGCCTCCGGCTCGCAAGCAGAGCTGATCCGGGTCGCCGTGCGCAAGGGAGACACCGTCACCGTGACGGCGGTGCGCGCGACCCGATGCCACCCCGCGCAGACGATTCCTGACCTAGAGGTCAGGTTGATCGACCTCGACCTCGAGGTCGTCTGACACGTAGACCTCAATGCTCAACTGGCCGCGATCGCGCCGATCGTGATCGCCCTCGCCGGAGCCATCATGATCGGGGTCGGCATCCCTCTGCGGATGCGTCAAGACGACGAGGGCGGGACGCTCAGGCTCGTCTACGTCGGCCTGTTCCTGAGCACCCTTCTCGGCATCGCCTACCTCATCATCCGGCGCGTTAGCCACCAAGCATCCGCTGACGAGACCGCTCCGTCTCGTTGATCGAGATCAAGCCGCGAGCGCCCAGCTGTCGTACCCGAGAGATTCCATGCACGCGGCGATGATGTCGCGCGCGGCGTTCGGGGTGACCGCGTTCCCGGCCAGGCGGACCCGCTCCCGCTTGTTGCCGAGGAGGACATACGACGTCGGGAACGCCATCCCGCACTTCACCTCGTCCGGTTCGAGCATCCGGAACTCGGCGTCGTAGACCATCTGCCAGATCTCGTCATCGGTGAGCGTCGATGCAGGTTCGGGCAGCGCATCGGTCTCGATGAGAGATTGGTGTCCCGCGGTCGTGAGAGTACGCAGCGGCTCGGATGCGGGGGTCGTCTGCCACGCGGACTTCTCCGGTCCGCCGTTGTTTCGCATCAGCAGCGCGTGGTGGTTACCGGATGCCGCGACCGTGTCGATCGGCGATCTCGTGGACTTCGCGACTCCGTGGTTCCGCAGCGGCACCAGGATGCCCGTCTCGTTGCGCGTCGACTGGGTACGCAGCGGGTCCGCGGCCCGGCGAGCAGTCTTCCCGTCACGGCCCTCGACCGGCACGAGCAGCGCGGCGTGGTTCCCGCCGGCGACCAGCGAGGGCAGCGGGTCCGACGCCCGGCGCGTGCGGGACAGGTCCGCCCCCGAGACGTTGTTCACGATCAGCGGCGGCGTCGCGAGGAACTGCGACCCGGCGGCGGTGATCGACCCGATCGGGCAGTCCGTTGGCCGGGCCGGTGTGGTGTTCCCTTCACCTCGGACAATGAGGCCCTTCGACGCGGTTGTGTGGAGGGTGCGCAGTGGCTCGTCGACGGGCCACGCCCGGTAGTAGGCGTCGGGGTTGCCGTGCTGGGGGTGGCGGGGCGACGCCGCGTCGTACGTGTTGCCGGCGGCTTCGATCACCATCGGCGCCCAGTGCCGCTTGACGCCGTGGAAGGTGCGGAGCATCGTCTTCTCCTCGAGCTCCCGCATCCCGAGCGCCTTCCGGTCGCCGATGCGGGTGCCGCGGCGCGACCAGTCGATGATCGTGTCCGCGCCGGCCACCGTGGGGAACACTTCGGTGTTGCAAGACGGGTGCGGGCAGCGCAGCGTGTACTGCGCGCCGTACGTCTTCATCGGGGAGCCCTTCGGCTTGAAGACCTGCACGGATTGGATCAGGCCGTGCTCAGGGCAGATCGCCGCGGGGCGCAGCCACTTCTCGAACGCGGGGCGCGGGTTACCGGCGCGCCAGAACACGATGTAGACGCGGTCGCGGGACTGCGGGGCGCCGTCCCCGAGGGCCTGGGCGTGCATCGAGTTCAGCCAGACCACCTCGTGCAGGTAGCCGAGGTCGTGCATCGACGTCAGCCAGCGGTTCCAGTGCACGCCCTTCACGACGCGGGGCACGTTCTCGACGATCACGATGTCGTAGAGGTGGTGCGCGGCGAACCTCGGGACGTCCCACATGCCCATCCGGGAGCGGTCTGCCGCCTCGTTCGGGAGCGAGTCGCCGAAGAAGTCCCACGCGAGCTGCCCGTCGGGGAGCTTCTCGCCGCGCGCCTGCGACCAGTAGGTGCACTCCGGGGAGAACCAGCCGATCGTCGTGCGTGGGTAGCGGCGCGGGTCGGCCTTGTTGACGTCGGCCTTGTCGTGATCCGTGTCCGGGTGGTTCGTGTTGTGCGTCTCGATTGCGAGATCCCAGTGGTTCACTGCCATGCGCACTCGCACCCCTGCTGCGACGCCACCCGTCGACGAGCCCCCCGCCCCGCAATAGAAGTCGCTCATCGTGGGCTCTGACGTGCCGATCCGCGGCGTCATGATTGCCCCTCCGCGCCACCGCATGCGGCGATCGCGAGTGATGCGTGCTCAGCCCACTTGGCGACTTGTGCGATCCCTTGGTCCTCGAGGCGATCGCGCAGCTGGTCGAAGGCTTCGATGCGCTCCGCGTGCCACTCTGCGGCTTCGTGCTCGGACGGTCGCAAGCAGCGTGACCGAGTGGATCCGCAGCGCGGGCACGGCACCATGGACAGGCATGGCTCAACCGTGAAGTGCTCGACCTTGCAGGCGCTGCACATGGTGATCACGAGGGGGCGGCCGTGGGTGTCGATCATGGACGGCTTCGCGGCCTCGTACTCGGCCCGCGTTGTCGGGCGAGGGATCGGTTGGGTGATCGGCATCACTCGTTCCCGACGGTGTTGGGGGGGCGACGGAGCGGCCGAACTCTGATCCGCGGCGATCGCGGCCTGGCAGTCGGCGCACGTCACGGATGTGGGGTTGGTGGAGATGCCCGCGTTGCGGCTCGTGCCGCAGTAGGCGACGCCGTAGCGGTTCGCTGCGCACACGCGCTTCGACGCCGAGGTCGAGCGCGCCGGTCGGTGAGACTTCCACCACTGGTCGATGGGGCTTCCGTCAGGCATGCTCCGAACCTCCCGAACCGAACCAGTCACCTTCGGCGAACAGTGCGGCCTCCTGAATCTGCGCGCACTGCTTGCACACGCGGCCCCTCGCGGTGGATTCCAGCCACGGCCGGATGCCCTCGCCGCTGCCGTAACCCAACCCGTTCTTCGGCGCGCAGATCGCTTCAAGCGACGGCGTGCCAAGACGTGCGCTCATGCGGTCGGAAGGGCGGAAGTAGTGCTCCGACCGCGCGCCACTGGGGCGATACCAGCCCTCACTCTGGAACGTCTCGATAGGCCGTGCGGGCATCACTTACTCCCGTCCTCGTGGTTTGCGAGCGCGTCAAAGTTGACCCCGGCGGCACGCATCGGCGCGGTGAGGGTATCGAACTGGACGGGAGTGATGAGGTCGCGGGCGATGATCGCGCACGCCGCATCCCACGCCGCATCCCACGCCGCACCCGCACGCCACGCCGCATCCCACGCCTCAACCCGCGCCGTATCCCGCGCCGTATCCCACGCCGTATCCCGCGCCGTATCCCGCACCTCAACCCGCGCCGCATCCCACGCCTCAACCCGCGCCTCAACCCGCGCCGCATCCCGCGCCGCATCCCACGCCTCAACCCACGCCGCACCCCGCGCCTCAACCCACACCGCACCCCGCGCCCACTGCTCTTCGGTGAGTGTCGGGAGGACGGCCAGGTACTCCGCCAGCTCGACGCCGCGGGCCTCGTCCGCTTCAGCCTCCTCGCGGGTTTCACGCGGCTGGGCGCCCGGCAGAGAAGTCGCCGTGTACGTGGTCTTTTCGTCGATGGTCATCTCTAGTCTCCTTTGTCTGTCAGTGCTCGGGATCCACCGGCGACGGATCGACCGAACCGTGCTCCGACGCGGTGAAGGCCTCTGCCGCTTCCCACACCTGCTCAGACGGGATGCCGCGAGCGTCGAGGTAGTCGAACATCAGCTCGTGCAGCAGACCGCCGTCCTCGGTGAAGTGCCAGAGTCGGCGTGCGACGTCGTTCGCCTGCTCGCGCGACACCTCCTGGATCGCGACGAGCGCCGCCGTGACCTGCGCCTCAGCGATCATCGCTGTCATGGCGTCGAGGTAGCGGCGCATCGCGTCCTGGTACTCCGGGTCGTCCTTCGACATCCGGAAGACGCGCGCTGAGAGCGGTCGTGTCTCGGCGGACCACCCCATCGCGAGGCGCGCGCCGTGCACGATCAGGGCATCGGCCGTAGCGTCCTCCTCACGCTCCGGCCACGCCGTCAGCTTCAGCAGATCGTCCTTCTCCATCACAGACTCCTACCGTTCGTGTGGGCCGAGCACGGGTCGGTCGCTTCGGGTTTCGATGGGCGGCTGCCTCTACCAACAAGGGGTGGAACTGGATGGTGTCGGTCGACAAAAGACCCTGCGTCCGGTGATGCCAGCGCATGGTCGGCGCCGATCAGTGGTGACGAGTGGTGAGCGAGCTGCTGAGTGGTGAGCGAGCTGCTGAGTGGTGAAGCGAGCTGCTGAGTGGTGAAGCGAGCCGGTGGGTGGCGGCCTTCGG
Organism: Microbacterium paulum; assembly: GCF_015707995.1. Classification (GTDB taxonomy): domain Bacteria; phylum Actinomycetota; class Actinomycetes; order Actinomycetales; family Microbacteriaceae; genus Microbacterium; species Microbacterium paulum. The sequence goes on along the minus strand of NZ_JAAGRY010000004.1, from coordinate 9,615 downwards.
GTAGGGGGTGGTGGCAATGGCGATCGCTGATCGCTGTTGCTGTCGGCGGGGCCCGATGGGCCACGCGTATCGGAAATTTCCCGGATGGCGTAGACGTGTCGCGCCGACGTCGTCCAGTGCGGACCGCAGCCAGGTCAGAGGATCCTGGCCTCGGCGTCTCGGAGAGGCGCCGAGGCTGACCAGCCGCTTCTCCGCCGCTGCGCTGCCGCTCTCCTGTTGGCGGATCTTCGACAGCGTTCGCTCGGACAGCACGGTGCCGTAGCGGGGGAGGTAGATGAGGGTGCGTGCGGTGGATCGGCCACAGGCGATCGCGCCGGCGCCCTGGTAGCACGAGCCCACATGGCCGGGACTCAAGATCTCGACCGACTCGGTCACGCTTCCATCTGGCAGGGTGACTGCGGCCACGCGGTGGCGAGGGAGGGGATCAGCGAAGGAGACGATGCCGCGCAGGCCTGTCGCGGCCGCTTGCTGCCACACCCGGGTTAGGAACCAGCTCTCGGCATTGGCAGGAACGGGGTCGGTGAGGACGAGTCGGCCGAGCTCGAGCGACTCTGTGAAGGGCTCCAGCTGCGGGAAAACGTTGGACAGAACGGATGCGGCCATGGGCACGCTCAAGCAGGCGACGCCGACTAGCCCCAGGCCGTCGACCTGTGGCGTGGAGTCATCGATCAGACGTTCGTCTCGGGTGAGCATCCCCCAGGAGAACCGTGTTGCCGGCAGCGTTCCGGCGTAGTGGTGCCTGGCGACAATCAAGCGGGCGAGGGATTCGGGAATCGGTCGCACCTCGAACTGTGAGGCATCGAACCCTCCTTCGCTCACGTGCCGCCAACTGTGCCGACCACCTGCCCACCGCTGGCAGTAGGGGCTTGACGGGTTCGTCAAAGGCGGTGGCTGCACGGTTGTGACTCCGCCCCAAGTGGCCGCCACGGCTCAGCCTTCCGTGATGCGCTGCAGGGTGTCGACGATGATCGCGCGGTCGGCTGCAGTGATTGAGATGGTGCTGACGAGCGTGTACCCGTCGGCGGCGTAGCCATCGAGCTCCTCCTCGCGGCGGGCGAGTGCTTGGTTGCTCTCGTACTGGGTGTCGGCGGCAGTGCTGACTGTGGTGCGGATGCTTCCGATACTGGCTCGACGCATGATCACTCCTGTTCGTATCCCTGACAGGTACAAAGTAGCATCTACTTCGGACATGAAGGTACAGAAGCAGGAGGATGGTGTTCGGGAGCGTGTATCGCCGCCGGGACTGTCGGTGGACGACGATAGGGTGTCTAGTTATTCCGATGTCAACGTCCTAAGCGCGCGAATGGAAGTGCCGATGAACGAGCAACAGCGCGGAGCCGCCAGAGGGCGAGAATCCTGCCTGCAGAGAGCGTTCGTTCACATCGAGCGGAAGCTCGACAGCGTCACTCGCGTGAAGCGCGTCGATACCGAAAGTGGGCGTTCATGAGCGGCCGGCGCGGCGCCGTCCGCAGCCGCGCAGAGCGCGCCATCTGCCCCGAGTGCGGCCGCAACACCGCAGCGATGTGGAACGCCGATATGACCGCCCTGCGCATGGCGTCCACCTACCTACTAGCGCCGCATAACATCGCCCCGCGCACGAGATGCCGGGGATGGATGGTCGGCAAGGCAGACATGGTGCCGAGGCCATCCACGGCGGCTGCAGAAGGGCCCGAACAATGAGCATGAGACCCGCGGATTGGTCCGCGTTCCTCGAGCAGCTCGACTGGTGGATCGCGCGCCACGGAGATGCCCGCGTTCCGCAGGCGGCCACGAGCTGCGCCGGCGGCGTCGACTATCCCCTCGGCCAGCGGGTGAAGAACGTGCGCATTCGCTACCGTGCCGACGCGCTCAGCGCCTCCCAGATCGCCGAGCTCGCAGGCAGAGCGGGATGGTCGTGGGATGGATACTCGGCCCGGTCGACGAAAGTCTGGTCGAAGCACCTCTCGCGGCTTCAGGCATATGCGACCGAGCGCGGGACGCTCGACGGGCTGGAGCGCGCCGACGCGCCGCTCTCACGATGGCTCCGGCAGCAGCGCAACGAGCCGCTGACGCCATCGCAGCGACGTGAGCTCACGCGGATCCCCGGTGCCCTCGAGGAGCGCAAGACGCGCCAGGGGGACTTCATCACAGCGCTGCTGTCCTGGATCTCCACAGAGCCCGAGCGAGACGCCGGCAGCCTGCGGTACGCGGACACACACCGCATGGGCCGCCGTAGCATCCCCCTCGGCCGCCGCGCCGCCTACTGGCGCGAGCGGCACGCCGCCGGCCTGCTGAGCGACACGGAAGTGGCCGCGCTCGACGCGGTCCCAGGATGGGACTGGTCCCCGCCGACGCGACGAGGACCTGCCGAGGGGTGACCGGCGCCGGGCGCAGGTCTCATCCCGCGGCGATGAGGCGGCCAAGCAACTGCTCTTGAACAGCGATCCGACCCGACTGAGGGTGCTCGGCCAGCGCCGTAGCGAGAAGATCGGGCGAGCGCTCATCGGACACCACCGACACGTGCGCGCGGTGCCGCGAGAGAGCCACGCACAACCGGCCCAGGTCGAGAGCGAAGCTCTCGCCCACGTCATGACCGAGCAGCGGGTGGATCGCGACCACAGCCTCCCGCTGAAGCCCCTGCGCCTGATTGATCGTCCCCACGAACACGTCAGGCAGATCAGCCAGCCCCGCCGCCGCAAGCGCCGCCTGCTCCACGTGAGGCGCGATCACGGCCACGTCGGCCGCACCGATGGGGCGGGTGCCGTCCGGGGTCGTGACCGCAGCCCGGGCGATGAGGTCTCGGACAGCCCCTGTCGCGGTGAGAATCACGTGCGGATCGGCGGTGCCACCCGTCGCGGGCACAGGCATCGCCCTGTACTCAGGAAGAGTGTCGCCGTCGAGCGTCAGGTGCCGAGGCGGCCGAGCGGACGTGAACGGGAGCGCCGGATACAGCGGCGCGAGAAGGTCGGCGGTGTCCTGGCCGAACCGCCACGTCTGCGGCAGCCTCAACCGCGCCACATCGTCGCCGTGCGCCGCGACGAGCGCCTGGGGAGCAGGGACATGCGGGCCGGTGCTCTGCGCGTCCCAGCGCCGCGTTATCCCGGTAACCACAGGGTCGATCTGGCCCGGGTCGCCGACGAGCACAAACTGATCGGCGAGCGCGCCGAGCGCTCCGAGGTCGGCGAAGGTGAGTTGGTAGGCCTCGTCGATGAGGAGGACGTCGAAGTGGACGCTGCGGTTGCCGGGAACCCAGAGCCAGCGGGCGGTGGTGGCGACGATGACGCCGTTGCCGGGGCGGAGCGTGCGGGAGTTGGTGAGGGTGACGCCGGGGTTGAGGGTGCGGGGGCGTTCCTTCTCGGCGTCAACGTGGAGGATCGTGGGTGCGCCGGTCGCGGCGGTGCGGTTGGCGACGTCTACGGCTTGTGCGCGGGTCTGTGCGGCGACGGCGACGGTCATCCCGGCGCGGGTGTGCAGTTGGTGGGCGAGTCGGGTGATGAGGTGGGTCTTGCCTGCTCCGGGAGGGGAGTCGATGACGACTGCGGGGTCGCCGCTCCATACGGAGAACAGTGCTTGTGCGAGCGTGGGATTGCGCAGGTGATCCGTCGCGCTCGCCGTGGTGGGGGAGGCCGTGGTGGCGGGTGGGGCTTGGGTGGTTGCGGCGGGTGCTTTCCTCATGGTTTCAATCTACAAGGGGCCACCGACACCGGGATAAGTAGACAGTTTAGGTGCCAGCCGCGGCGACGATGACGTCGAGAGGAACGTCGCCGCGGCGGGGAACGGGCTTGCCTCTCCCGGCGATCCAGTTGGTGCCGCGTCGGTATCCCGCGGATGCGAGTTGGCGTGCGGTGGCCTGCATGTTCGGATCGACCCGTGCGGGACGGAGGGTGACCCGGTCGCCGATCTTGACCTCGCGGTGGCGGCGAGGAATGCCGTTCACGGTGATCGTCAGTTGCGCGGCGGTGTCGATGGTGGCGGCGGTGACGGTCCCGGTGATGCATTCGACTGCGCCTGCGTTCGCGGGGTCGCCTGCCCAGCCGCTGACCCTCGTCCCGACGCGGAGCCTGCTCAGCGGACGGTCGGCGGCGATCACGGCGGCATCGTCGGCGCGGGCGATCACGTGGCCCGGGACGAGGGTTCCGTCGTGCGAGGCGGCTAGGGCGACGAGGGGGTCCGACAGTCGCAGGGACTCGTACCACTCTGCCGCGTGAGAGCGGCCGATCAGTCCGAGCGCGGCGTCGATGCGGGTGTCTTTGGTCCACCAGGGGCGTCCTGCCGCCAGACGCTTCGTGTACCGCTCCCAGGAGGCGGTGTCGAGGATGCTGGCGTGGAGGATGCCCGGAAGGAGGGGGCCGGAGGTCGTGCGGCGTGCGAGGTCGAGGAGTCGCTGCGGGCCTGTGATGGTGACGCCGAGCCAGTGCGCCCAGGTGTCGACCTCCCGCTCGCGGTCGGGGTGGACGCCGAGGGTCCAGCGCAGCCGTGCGGCGTCGGCGACGACGTGCACGGCGTCGGTGCCGGGGTAGTCGAGACGGTCGTCCCACCAGCCGATCACAGGGGATGCAGCGGCGTCGGGGTAGGCGCGTGCGAGCGCTGTGAGGGTGGCGAGGTCGCGTGAGGTGCCGACGACGACGGGGCGGCGCGGGGCGGTGAGGGTGGCTCCGAGTGAGGCGAGGGCGTCGAGGCCTGCCCGGTCGGTGCCGGTGAGCACGCGACCGGTGTTGTCGTCTGTGGCGGCGAGGTAGACGTGATCGCCGTCGGTATCCACGGTCACGGCGATGCCGCCCGTGGGCGGGATCGCGGGTGCATACGCGGCGGTGGGGACCGGGGCGGAGGTGTGCGCCGCGCGGAGCCGAGCGCCGAGGTCGAACTGTGCGCGGCTCACGGGGCCACCGTCCCGTCTGGGGTGGGGAGGGCCGTGTCGGACACCTGCCAGCCGGAGCGGATCGCGGGAGGCGTGCAGGAGCCGCCTGAACCGCTTGTCAGATCGTCGAGCACCGTGCGGAGGTCGGTGCCCGCAGCCTCGCAGATGCGGTCTCCCAGCCGTATGAGTGCGGAGTCGATGGGTGGTGTTGCTGAGGTCATGGTGTCCTCTCTCTGTCTACTTCCAATGTACCGAGGGGCACCGACACCGGCAGAACTAGACACATCCGGTGAACAATGAGCCAAGAGGCATCGACGGGCGCCGTTGCCTTGTCGAGTCCCGCAGAGAAGGCCCTCATCGATCAGGCGAGCTCGAGGCCCTTCCCGTAGGAGCACCCGGCGCATCGCTGAACGCAGGGCATGATGTAGCAATGACACGTGACACGCAAGCGGCAGACTCTCCTACACGCGGATGGTGGTTGATCGTTTCTGCGATCGCGCTGGTTGTGGCGCTAGTAGTGCCGCTGTGGACCGTTCCGGAGCTGCCCGATCCGGCAACCGCTGCAGCCTGGATCCTCGTGATCGGTGTGATCGTCAACGGTGCCGGTATGTCGATCCGCGCGGGCGTGCACGGCGCGCAGCGCGGAACGTTCATGGCGTTGATGGACGGTGTCGGGAAGGTTCTGAGTCTCATCGGCTGGAGCTCGACCCTCTTCTTTGTCACTTTCAATGCCCTGAATGGCACGGACGCCAACATGGGCGTAGCGATCGCAGTGGTCATATGGTCTGTACTCGGAATTGCCCTATTCCTGTTCGTCTGGGGGGTGGCCCTATTTCGTCGCTCCGTGAGGGCGAGGCGCTAATTCTCGGCAGTGACGGCGGGGACGTGGAGGCCGCGCGCCCATGCGGGGAGCCTGCTCATGCCGCGCTCGCGAGTGAGCACAGCGATGAGGCGGGCACGGGTCGGGTGCGACGGCCAGGGAGTGTCCCCATCGGTCAGGACGATGATTACATCGGGGCTGGGCGTCAGTGATTCGGCAGCCGCGATCCCGACCGTCATGTCGGTCCCACCGCCGCCGATCAGCCGGACATCGCGCGCGTGCCGCACATTGCGAGCGCGGGTGGCGCGGGCGTCGCACGCGATCACCTTGACCGAGCCTCCAACCGCTTTGACGACGCCGCCAATCTCGCTGAGCGCGGTATCGAGGTCGGCACGGGTCATGCTCCCCGACGTGTCGATGACCACCGCCGCCGTCACGCGCGGCGCGCGCATCGCGGGGGTGATGATCTGGGGGAGGCGGCGGCGCCCGGGCCGCGTGTATGTGTATGTGATCCGACCCGTGGTGAGCGAGGCCGCGCGACGCACCATACCGGCGAGCATCTTCCGCCACGGCACCGTAGGCGCGGCCAGTTCTTCACCCGCCCAGCGCGACAGCCCAGCCGGGACGGTGCCGCGCCCCGTCGCCGCAAGGTCGCGCACGTCGTGCGCGACCTTGCGGCGCGTGATCGTCACCTGACCGTCGTCCAACCCCGGCATCCCGGGAGCATCGGGTGCCGGTTCCCACGGTTGCCGAGGGTCACCCGCACCCGACCCGCACCCGACCTCGCTCTGCGGCGGCTGGGGCGAGATCGCGGCGTAGTAGGCCTCCTCGACGCCCTGAGCGGGCAAACCGAGGCTTGCCGGTGTGACAACCCACTCCGGCAGCGGCAGGCCCGCAGAGAGCAGATCGTCATTGATCGCGGCATCCGCGGCGATGTTCCACCGCGCGTGATCCACCGGCCCCGGCAACGCCGCGGCGCGGCCCGCGTGGTCGCGCACCAGGTGGAACACCTCGTGCACGAGAACGGCACCCGACACCTGCGGACCCCACTCGGCCAGGGTCGCCGGGTCGACGTACAGCCGCCAGTGCGCGTCCACGGCGAACGTGGCCAGCCCGACCGCTGCAAGAGGCCGCACCGAGAACAGCGCATGGGCGAGGTAGGGAGCAGACTCGACGGCAACCAGACGCGCTGCGGCGAGCGCTCGCCGTTCGTCGTCGGTGAGGGGGCGGATGGTGGGGTTCATGCTGCGGCCTCCTGGGGGATCAGTCCGGCGTCGGTGAGGATCGCGAGGAACGCGCGGGCGCTCGCCGGGGGGCGGGTTCCGGTGGGGCGGGACTTGAGGAGGGCGCGGGCGTTGGCGGCGGCGACGTCTTGCAGTCCCGCGTTGGCGGCGGCGGCGAGGGGTGCCCATGCGGCTGTCCAGCCGGTCTTGGTGCCGTCTGCGGTCGCGTAGGCGGTGACGGCGGTGAGGGTGGCCCACGCGCGGGAGGGTTCGAGGGTGGCCCACGGGACGGACTCGGGGTCTGCCAGCACGTCGGCGGGGTCGGGGAGGTCGTTCAGGGAGCGCCAGGCGATGAACTCGGTGGCCGCGCCCTCGCCGACCAAGCCGCTGGCGGCGAGGAGGTTGGCGGGGGTGTCGCCCGGGTCGAGGAACGCGAGCACGTCGGCGGTCATCGTCCAGGTGCGGTGCGAGGGCCAGGCGCGTCCGCTGGCGGCGTCGTCGCGGGGCAGGGCGTGGAGAAGGTCGGGGCGGGTGCGGATGAAGGATGCGACCTGAGCGCGGCTCGCGGCGCGGAGCAGGGGTGAGTAGTCGAGTACTCGACCGGACGCGGGCACCCGGAAGCCGGTGGTCATGCCGTCGATCCAGTCGTCGGTGGCGGGTTCGTGGTCGATGTGGAGGAACCGGTTGGCCATGGGTGCGGCCAAGTCCCAGCCGTCGGCGGCTTGCTCGGGCGGGTTCGCGGCGGCGACGATGCGCACGCCTCGCGGGAGGGTGAGATCGCCGACCACCCGGTCGAGGACGACGCGGAGCGCTGCGGCCTGCACGGCGGGCGGTGCGGTGGTCAACTCGTCGAGGAACAGGTAGCCGTCATCGACCCCGGCGAGGCGGACCGCCCAGGCGGGCGCGGCCAGTTCGACGCCGGTGTCCTGCACGACGGGCAGGCCCGCGAAGTCGGCGGGTTCGCGGAGGGACGCGATCACGGTTTCCATGGGGATGCCCTCGGCGTCGGCGAGCGCCTGCAACAGCGACGACTTGCCGATGCCGGGCTTGCCCCACAGGAGCACGGCGACCCCGGCGCGGCCCGCTGCGCGCATGACGGTCAGCAGGGGGTTGGACTGGCGGTTGAGGGTGGGGAGTGCGGTGGTCATCGTGGGTCTCCTCACAGGTCGAAGTAGTCGTGGGTGCTGGCGAGGGCGAGCTCTGCGAACTCGGCTCCGTAGGTGGTCGCGTAGTAGTCGGCGACCGTTTGGGCGGGGGTTGTGGTGGCCATTTCTGATCCTCCTAGTAACTGGTATCCCTGACAGTTACAAACTACTAGGGGGGTCAGACATTGAAGGATCGCGAACGAACGTCTCGCGAGAGCAATCCCGGATTCAGAGAGCCAGACACTTCGCCACCTCAGTGAGCTCGGGATCCAGAGGTATCTAGGGGGGATTGACATTGAGTATCTAGCCCCCCTAAACTAGTCTTATGGTCAAGCCGATGAGATACCGATCGCTCGTCGCATTGCTGCGGGAGGCCGGGTTCTCTTCGAGGCAGGGCAAGGGCGATCACGAGGTGTGGTCGAAGGGTTCCCAGCAGGTCGTGATCACCCAGACGCGCGACGTGTCGCCGGGGCTGGTTCGTAACGTGCTGAAGGCGATCGAGGCATCCAAGAAGGAGGATCAGGACTCATGAACATCACCGCAACGGCTCACAAGTGGGAGCGCGGCTGGGAACTGCACATCGACGGCAACGCCGCCACTCAGGTTGCAACGCTCGATAAGGCCGAGCAGCAGGTACGCGACTACCTCGACAGCATCGACCCCCGCATCGACCACAGCGACTGGACGATCACGGTCGTCCCTGACATCGGGGCGCTCTATGACGAGGTTTCGGCGGCCAGGCAGGCAACGGAGGAAGCCACGGCGGCGAGCGTACAGGCGGCCGCTCAGGCGCGCGCCGCGGCACGCCACCTCCGCGAAGCCGGGTTCTCCGTGACCGACTCCGCGGCCATTCTTCGAGTCTCCCGCGGGCGCGTTTCACAGCTCATCGCGGGCTGAGGATCAAGGGGTGAACCATGGTTGATGCAGTGACCGTCGACGCCAACGATGCACCACAGGGGCGGCGGCCGATCTTCCTCGGCGCGGACTACGTCGCGACTGCGCACAATGGCCGCTACTACACCGAGGCGTGGTCGTTGACAGACGGGGAGACGGTCGTGATCGTTCGCGAGAACGGTGGAACAAGTCTCATGAATGCCTCGGAGCGCATAGCCGCCGCGATCGACGAGCGCTGGTACAAGAGCGGCACTCCGATCCGGATCATTGAGGATTGGGGCACGGATCGGACCGCGCTCGGTCATCGGTTCGTGGAGAGCTCGCGTGAGGGCGGCCACTGGGCGTTGGACTTCGACGAGTGGGACAGTCGCGGGCTCGTCCTGCCCCGCTGAGGGCCGCGCTCAAGCCGACCCAGTGAGTTCGAGCTTCCGAGCCCAGCCGTCGAGAACGTGCGCCGGAGTCGGCCATGTGTCGAAGTGCTCCAGCGTCAGGGAGTTGCGTCGATTGACCACTGCCGGCACTCCGAGCAGCGACAGCTGCACATAGCTCATGTGCACGGCGATCGCGCTGATGTCGTCGGCGGTCACGTGCACCTTCGTCTGATACTCGATGCCCTGCGCCGCGAGCGCTTGGGTCATCGCGATCATCATGGCGCCGGCGCCGCAGGCGGGTTCGTAGACGGTCAGGAACGGGCGC
>NZ_JAAGRY010000003.1 GCF_015707995.1 Microbacterium paulum | reverse complement strand
ACCGCGCGCCGCTGCGGCCGCCCGGCGGCGCGCGGCGCCGCCCCGTACCCGACGAGGTTCGGGTTCGCGCGCTCCGGCTCCGCGGCATCCTCGGCAACGGTGCCGCTGGCCGCGGCGACCGCGTGTGCAGCAGTCCCGCCAGACGCCGCCGTGGGCTCGTCGCCGGGCACCGTGATCACGATGAGCGGGCTGCCGACCGCGACGACGTCTCCCGCCGCGGCGTGCAGGGTCTGCACGGTGCCGGCGAAGGGCGACGGCAGCTCGACGACGGCTTTGGCCGTCTCGACCTCGGCGATCGGTTGATTGAGGGTGACCTCGTCGCCCTCGGCGACGAGCCACTGCACGATCTCTGCCTCGGGCAGCCCCTCACCGAGGTCGGGCAGACGGAACTCCGCGTTCACAGCGCCACCTCCGAGAGGCTGTTCGGGCGATCGAGCACCCGATCGACCGCGTCGAGGATGCGGTCGAGGTCGGGCACGTGGTGTTTCTCGAGCTTCGCCGGCGGGTAGGGGATGTCGTGCCCGGTCACCCGCACGGGCGCAGCTTCGAGGTGGTGGAAGCACTGCTCGGTGATGCTCGCGATGAGCTCTGCGCCCACGCCCGCTTCGCCGCCCGCCTCGTGGGTCACGATCATGCGGCCGGTCTTGCGCACCGACGCCGACAGGGTGCGGTAGTCGACGGGCGAGAGCGAGCGCAGATCGATGACCTCGATCGAGATCCCGTCGTCTTCGGCCGCCATCGCGGCATCCAGCGCCGTCGTCACCTGCGCGCCGTACGCGACGAGCGTGACGTCGGTGCCTTCTCGCGCGACACGGGCGAGCCCCATCGGGGCGGCGTCGGCGATGTCGGCGGCGAGATCGACCTCGCCCTTGGTGTGATAGAGCCGCTTCGGCTCGAAGAACACCACCGGGTCGTCGCACGCGATCGCCTGCTGCAGCATGGTGTACGCGTCGTGCGGGTTCGCGACCGCGACCACGCGCAGGCCCGCCGTGTGCACGAAATACGCCTCGGGCGATTCGGAATGGTGCTCGGCCGCGCCGACCCCGCCGGCCCACGGGATGCGGATCGTGATCGGCATGCGCACCTGGCCGCGGGTGCGGTAATGCAGCTTCGCCACTTGGCAGACGATCTGGTCGAACGCGGGATACACGAACCCGTCGAACTGGATCTCGACGACGGGCCGGAATCCGCGGTAGGCGAGGCCGACGGCCGTGCCGACGATGCCCGATTCGGCCAGGGGCGTGTCGATCACGCGCCCCGCGCCGAACTCGTCCTGCAGCCCGTCGGTGATGCGGAAGACGCCGCCGAGCCGGCCGATGTCCTCCCCCATGATCAGCACGCGGTCATCGCGCGCCATGGCACTGCGCAGCCCCGCGGTGAGGGCCTTGCCCATCGTCAGTGGGGTGAGTGCGCTCTGCCCGGCCATCTCACGCCTCCCCGTCGGCGAAGCCGTCGAGGTAGGCGGCGAACCGCTCGCGCTGCCGGGTCATGCCCACGTGCGGCTCGGCGTACACGTCGTCGAGCACCTCGATCGCGGGACGCGTCTGCGCCGTGAGCGCCGCGTCGCGCATCCCTGCGGCGAGGGTGGCGCCGGCCGCTGCGACCTCGGCGGCGAAGGCGTCGTCCCACGCGCCGCTCCGCCGCAGATGAGCCTCGAGCCGGGTCAGCGGGTCACGCCCACGCCACCGCTCGACCTCGGCGGCGTCGCGGTAGCGCGTCGGGTCGTCGGAGGTCGTGTGCGGTCCCATGCGGTACGTGACGGCCTCGATGAAGGCGGGGCCTTCGCCCGAGCGGGCCCGATCGAGCGCCCAGCGCATCGCCGCCGCGCACGCGATCGCATCATTGCCGTCGACGCGCAGGCTCGGGATGCCGAAGGCCGGCGCCCGCCCCGCGATCGGAAAGCGCGACTGCACGCTCACGGGCTCGGAGATCGCCCACTGGTTGTTCGAGCAGACGAACACGACGGGCGCCTCGAACGACGAGGCGAACACCATCGCCTCGTTGACGTCTCCCTGGCTCGTGGCGCCGTCGCCGAAGTAGGCCACCGACACCTGGTCGCCGCCGTCGCGCTGGATGCCCATCGCGTAGCCGACGGCGTGGAGCGTCTGCGCCCCGATGATGATCTGCGGGGTCGCGACGTGCAGAGCGTACGGGTCGAAGGTGCCGTGCACCTCGCCGCGCCAGCCGAGTACGAGGTCGGCCGGGCTCGCCCCCCGCGTGACGAGCACTCCCAGTTCGCGGTAGCTCGGAAAAAGGAAGTCGTCCGGGCGGCACGCGTGCGAGCTCGCGACCTGGATCGCCTCTTGCCCCTGCGCGGGCGCCCAGAGGCCGAGGTGGCCCTGCCGCTGCAGCGCGACGCCCTCGCCGTCGAGGCGCCGTGTGATCGCCATGTCTCGATAGAGAGCGCGGAGGGCGGCGGCCTCGAGCTCGTCGGCCCAGCGGTCGAGGCGCGGGTCTGAGACGCGGTCGCCGGTGGGGGTGAGTAGCTGCGCGACGGTGTCGAGGTCGGCCGCGTGCGTCGGATCGGTGGTCAGGGTGTGCATCATCGTCACTCCTTCGGGGACGCGGAGGTCTCGTGGACCCGGCGCTTCCGGACGCCGGCATCGTCGCCGGCTGGTCCGAGGCTACGGCGGCCCTGCACCTCGCTCAAGCATTGCGGTCAGTCTTGAGCATGTTGCGCAGGTGCGCCCCGACGCTCCTGGTATCCTTGTGCACTATGGGATCTCTGGACCGCGTTGACCTCGAGCTGTTGAAGGCCCTCGCCGACGATCATCGGGCGACCGTCGTCGCGCTCGCCGATCGTCTCGGCCTGTCGCGCAACACCGTGCAGGCGCGCATGGCCCGCCTCGAGCGTTCCGGTGTGTTCCAATCGTTCGAGCGGGCGATGTCGCCCGCGGCGCTCGGGCTGCCCATCGAGGCGATGGTGAGCGTCATCGTGCGCCAGGCCGACATCCCCCGCATCACGGCCGAGATCGCCGAGATCCCCGAAGTGATCCAGGCCCACGGCCTGAGCGGTCAGATCGATCTGATGGTGCGGGTCGCCGCCCGCGACACCCAGCACCTGTTCGACGTCGACGCGCGCATCCTCTCGATCGAGGGCGTCGAGCGCACCGAAACCTCCCTCGTCATGGGCGAGGTGATCGGTTACCGGATCCGTCCGATCCTCGAATCGGCGCGTCGGGAGCAGTGACGGCGTCCGCTTCCGCGGCATCCACCCGCACGAGCACGACCCCGGCGAGCAGCACGGCGCCGCCGACGAATTGGATCGGGGCGGGGGTCTCGCCGAGCAGCAGCCACGCGAAGCCGAGCGCGAACAGCACTTCGCTGAGCCCGATGAACGAGGCGAGCCGCGAGCCGATGCGGGGCACCGCCATCACGCCGAGCGCGTAGCCGAGCGTCGTCGCAACCCCACCGACCCAGAGGATCGGCAGGATGCCCGGCACGTCCACTCCTCGGAATGTCACCGTCACGGCGGGCGCTGCGAACGGGATCGCGCCCACCGCGGCGACCGCCGCCATGACGAGCGCTCCGACGAGCAGCCCGCCCGAGGCGAGCGCGAGGGGCGGCAGGTCGTCGCCGGTGCGCTCGCTCATCGTGAAGTAGACGCACACCGTGACGGCGGCGCCGAGCGCGAGGAGCGTGCCGAGCAGGTCGAACCGGGCGCCTGAGACGTCGACGACCAGCACGAGCCCGACGACCGCGACGGCAGACCCGATCAGCACGAGTCGCGACGGCGCGCGGCGGGTCCGCAGCCACACGAACCCGACGAGCAGCACGGGCGCCAGGTACTGGATGAGCAGCGCCACCGCGACCGGCATGCGCTGCATCGCCGAGAAGAACATCAGCTGGCAGCCGGCCACCGGGATCACCCCGAACGCGAGCAGCGAGCGCCAGTACCGGCGCAGGAACGACCGCTCGCGCGCGATCGCCCGCACGAGCGCCGGTGACAGGATGAGGCCCGCGAGTCCCATGCGCACGAGGAGCGCCGCCGACAGCGACCAGCCCGCTTCGAGGAGCGGTTTGACCAGCGGCCCGCTCGACGAGAAGGCGAGCGCCGAGACGACGGCGATGACGATGCCGCCGGCGCGGTGACGCGCCCGGCCGCGCACCGGGGCGAGCCCCGCGGGAACGGGGAGCGCGGGCGCCGTCGTGGCGATGAGTTCGATGGGGGCGGTGTGCGTCACCGGCGGTCCTCTGGCTGGGCTGTCATGAGTGAACCATGCGTACACTGGTGACGATACTGCCGCGAACAGTCAGGAGTCAACGTGGTCTTCATCCATGACACCGAGATGTCGCTGCGCGCCGCCGCGGCCCTCGTGAACACGCTGCCCGACACCGACACCGAAGGCGTCGACCGCCTCGTCTCGCAGCAGGACTTCGACGCCTACCTCGACGAGTACGCCTACACCGGCACCTTCCATCGCGACGACGACGAGCTCGCCGCGGTGCGCGCCAACCGGCCCCGGCTGCTCGAACTGTGGAGCGTCGATCGCGACGGCGCCGTGCCGCTCGTCAACGCGATGCTGCGCGACGGCCGGGCGCTCCCCCAGCTCGTCATCCACGACGGGTTCGACTGGCACATCCACGCGACCGAGCCCGACGCCCCGCTCTCGGTGCGCATGCTCGTCGAGGCCGCCATGGCCTTCGTCGACGTGATCCGCTCCGATCAGTGGGACCGGGTCCGCATCTGCGAAGCCGACGACTGCGCCTCGGTCTACGTCGACTTCTCGAAGAACGGCTCGAAACGCTACTGCGACACCGGCAACTGCGGCAATCGCATGAACGTCATCGCGTATCGGCGTCGGAAGGCCGAAGAAAGCGCGTGATCGCGGATGCCGCCTGCTGCGGCGTCTCGTAGTGGATGAGGTGCCCGACGCCGGGTATCTCGACGAGCTCGGCGTCGGGGAAGAGCGTCTGCAGGTGCCGTTCCGCCTCGATCGGTGTGATGTCGTCTTTCTCGGCGGCGATCAAGAGCGTCGGTTGGGCGATCTGCGGGGCGAAGCGGCGCACGTCGTTCGACACCGAGGTGACGAATCCCTCGTGCAGCACGTCGCGGTCGCCGAAGAGCGAGAAGTAGCGGTCGTGCTGGTCGTGGATGAAGGCGCGGAGCGTCTTGTCGCGGGTCTTCGCCATCGACGCGCTCATGACGCGGACGATCACGCGGTTGCGCAGGAGCGCGTCGCCGAGGGCTTTGGGCAGCCGGGCGCCGGCCCAGTAGTAGAAGACGGCGAGGCGGGTGAGGATGCCACGGGGGCCCTCGAGCGCCGGGGCGCCGATCGGGTTCACGAGGATCACGCGCGGAGTCTCGAGCCCGCCGGCGACCGCGGCGGCAACGACGATCGACCCGAAGGAGTGCCCGAGGATCGGCGCCTCCGGGGCGACGGCGGCGGCGAACGCGGTGAGCCAGTCGGCGTAGGCATCGAGCGTGTGCTCGGCGGCGGCGCCTTCGGCACCCTTACCGGCGGCGCGCAGCGGCGGCGTCTCGCCGAAGCCCGGCAGATCGGGTGAGATCACGCGCACCCCGTCGAGGTGCGCGACGACCGGTTCGAGGCCGTGGTGGTCGCCGCGGTAGCCGTGCACCATGAGCAGCGTGAGCGGCGCGGCGGCGTCGCCGTAGACCCAGTACGCCGCGGGGCCGGTGGGCAGTTCCAGCGTCTTCCGCTCCACGGGGATCGCGGCGAGTCGCGCGGCGTAGGGAGAGGCGACGGGCATCCCTCGAGTCTACGAGGGGCGTGGCGCACCGCCGCGACGGCCGCGATCCGCGTGGCGAGGGGCCGATGTCGGAGCGTGCGCCTACGTTCGGAGGCATGGACCACCCGCAGCCGCTCCCCCTCTGGGACGACGAAGAGGACGGCCTACGAGCCGACGGCGCCTCGGCGCCTGTTCCGGCCGCGACTCCGGCGTCGTGGGCCGAGGCCGTGGGCGTGTTCGATCTCGAGACGACGGGCGTCGACGTGACGACCGACCGTATCGTCACAGCGCACGTCGGGCTGCTCGGGCCTGACGGCGTCGCCCTCCGTTCGCAGTCGTGGCTCGCCGACCCGGGCGTCGAGATCCCCGAGGGGGCGACCGCCGTACACGGCATCACGACCGCCTACGCCCGCGCCCACGGCCGCCCGGTCGCGCACGTCGTCGCGGAGGTGGTCGAAGCCCTGCGCGAGCTGTTCGCCGCGGGCGTGCCGGTGGTCGCCTACAACGCGCCGTACGACTTCTCGCTGCTCAAGCACGAGGCGCTGCGCCATGGCATCCGGCCCATCGTCGACCCCGCGCCGGTCATCGACCCGCTCGTGCTCGACAAAGCCCACGATCGCTACCGCAAGGGCAAGCGCACGCTCGAGGCGGTCGCCGCGCACTACGCGGTGCCGCTGGTCGGTGCGCACGACGCCGCAGCGGATGCCATTGCTGCGGGCCGCCTCGCCCAGGCGCTCGCCCGGCGTTACGACCTCACGGCGCCCGTGCACGAGCTGCACACTCAGCAGATCGGTTGGGCCCGCACGCAAGCAGAGAGCTTGACGGAGTACTTCATCCGCGTCGGACGGCTCGACCCCACCGACGCCCTCGACGGCAGCTGGCCGATCCGCTGACCCCGGCGGCGCGCACGCCAGCGGGAACGACGAAAGCCCCGCCGGAGCGGGGCTTTCGCGGGGCTGCTTACTTGCTGCCGAAGTTCTTGAAGCGCTGGTTGAACTTCTCGACGCGACCGGCCGAGTCCATGATGCGCTGCTTGCCCGTGTAGAACGGGTGCGAGGCCGAGGAGATTTCGACGTCGATGACGGGGTAGGTGACGCCGTCGAGCTCGATCGTCTTGTCGCTCGTGACCGTCGAACGGGTCAGGAACGTGTCGCCGGAACCGAGGTCGCGGAAGACGACCGCGTTGTACTCGGGGTGGATGTCAGTCTTCATGGGATTCCTTACGTGGTGCCCTGGATTTTGCCAGGGCGAGGGAAGTCTGCGGTGCGGATGCACCAAGGGTCAATCTTACCAGCCCTTCGGCGGCGTCACGAACCGTTCGTCGCGCGCGCGGCGAACCGGCCGCCGTCGGAGCTCAGCGCGATCGGCATGCCGAACGTGTCGGAGAGGTTCTGCGCCGTGAGGGTCTCGTCGATCGGACCCGCAGCGACGACACCGCCGTCGCGCAACAGCAGCACATGGGTGAAGCCGAGCGGGATCTCTTCGACGTGGTGGGTGACCATGACCATCGCGGGGGTCGTCGGTGCCTGGGCGTAGCCGCCGAGCAGCCCCAGCAGCTCTTCGCGGGCGCCGAGGTCGAGGCTCGCCGTCGGCTCGTCGAGCAGCAGCAGCTCGGGGTCGGTCATCACGGCACGCGCGATCTGCACACGCTTCTGCTCGCCGTCCGACAGCGTGCCGAAGGTGCGCTCGGCGAGCTGGTCGAGCTTCCACTCCCCCAGTACGCGACGGGCGCGCCTCTCGTCGATCGTCTCGTACTCCTCGTTCCAGCGGCCGAGCACCGAGAACGCCGCCGTCAGCACGACGTCGAGCACGGTCTCTTCGGGCGGGACGCGCTTGGCCATGGCCGACGACGCGAAACCGATCCGCGGGCGCAGTTCGAAGACATCCGTCCGCCCCAACTGCTCGTCGAGAACGGTCACCGTGCCCGACGTGGGGTGCAGCAGCGTGGCCGCCAACTGCAGCACGGTCGTCTTGCCGGCACCGTTCGGGCCGAGCACGACCCAGCGTTGATCGTCGGTGACCGTCCAATCGACGTGATCGACGATGTTACGGGCGTTCCGACGCACGACGACGTCGGCGAACTCGAGGACCTGGGGCATGCTCCCAGCCTACCGGGAGGGCTGCGCCACCTCGCGGTAGAGCGACTCCGTGGCGTCGGCGATCGCCTGCCAGCTGAAGGCCGTCGCAGCCCGCTCGCGGCCCGCCGCGCCGTAGGCGCGCGCGCGCTCGGGGTCGGCGACGACCTCGGCGAGGGTCGCGGCGAGGTCGGCGACGAATCGATCGGGGTCGGTCGGGGTGCCGGTGCCGTCCTGCACCTGGTCGATCGGCACGAGCCGGCCGGTGACGCCGTCGACGACGACCTCGGGAATGCCGCCCGTCGCGGTGCCGACGACGGCGGCGCCGCACGCCATGGCCTCGAGGTTCACGATGCCGAGCGGCTCGTAGATCGACGGGCACACGAACGTCGTCGCCGAGGTGAGGATCGCACAGAGGTCGTCGCGCTGCAGGAACTCGTCGATCCAGACGACCCCGTCACGCGTGCGCTGCAGGTCGCGCACGAGTCCTTCGACCTCGGCCATGATCTGCGGTGTGTCGGGGGCACCGGCGCACAGCACGATCTGCACCTCGGGCGGCAGCAGGGCGGCCGCGCGAAGGAAGTACGGCAACCCCTTCTGCCGGGTGATGCGGCCGACGAAGACGACCGAGGGGCGGTTCGGGTCGATCGCGAACCTCTCGAGCAGCGCGTGATCGGTGCGCGGATGCCAGGCATCCACATCGATCCCGTTGTAGATCACCCGCACCTTCTCGGGATCGAGCGTGGGGTAGCTGCGCAGGATGTCGCGGCGCATGCCCTCGCTCACCGCGACGACGGCGGCGGCGTGCTCGTAGGCGGTCTGCTCGATGTAGCTCGAGACGGCGTAGCCGCCGCCCAGCTGCTCCGCCTTCCACGGGCGCAGGGGCTCGAGGGAGTGCGCCGTGACGACGTGCGGGATGCCGTGCAGGAGCGACGCGAGGTGCCCCGCGAAGTTCGCGTACCAGGTGTGCGAGTGCACGACGTCGGCGCCGGCGACATCGCCGACGATCTCGAGGTCGACGCCGAGCGTCTGGATCGCGGGGTTCGCCGAGCCCAGCTCGACCGGCACCGTGTACGAGCTCGTGTCGGCCTCGTCGCGGCCCTGACCGAAGGCGCGCACCTGCACCTCGATGCTCTTGCGCAGCGCCTTGACGAGCTCCGTCACGTGCACACCCGCTCCCCCGTAGATCTCGGGCGGATACTCCTTTGTGACGATGTCGACGCGCATGTGTCGAACGCTAGTACAACGCCGCGCGGGGGGCATAGTGTGGGGCCATGCCAGCAGCGCCGAAGGTCTTCGGAATCATCCTCGCCGGGGGCGAGGGCAAGCGCCTCATGCCTCTCACAGGGGACCGCGCGAAGCCCGCCGTCCCGTTCGGCGGTCAGTACCGCCTGATCGACTTCGCGATCTCGAATCTCATCAATTCGGGTCTTCGCCAGATCGTCGTCCTGACCCAGTACAAGTCGCATTCGCTCGACCGGCACATCTCGCAGACCTGGCGCATGTCGGCGCTGCTGAACTCGTACGTGGCATCGGTGCCCGCGCAGCAGCGACTCGGCAAGCGCTGGTTCTCGGGGTCGGCCGACGCGATCCTGCAGTCGCTCAACCTCGTGCAAGACGAGAAGCCCGACATCGTCATGGTGATCGGTGCCGACCACGTGTACCGCATGGACTTCGAGCAGATGCTCGCCGCACACATCGAATCGGGGTCGAAGGCGACCGTCGCCGGCATCCGTCAGCCGATCTCGCTCGCCAACCAGTTCGGCGTCATCGACGTCGACCCGGCCGACAGCGTCACGATCCGCGAGTTCCTCGAGAAGCCGCAAGACCCGACGGGCCTTCCCGACACCCCGCACGAGGTGCTCGCCTCGATGGGCAACTACATCTTCGACGCCGACGCGCTGATCGCCGCCGTCGAGGCCGACGGCGAGCTGCCGACCTCCGACCACGACATGGGCGGCGACATCATCCCGTACTTCGTGAATCGGGGCGAGGCGGCGGTCTACGACTTCAAGCGCAACGACGTGCCCGGTTCGACCGATCGCGACCGCGACTACTGGCGCGACGTGGGCACGATCGACTCGTTCTTCGACGCCCACATGGACCTGATCTCGACGCTGCCGGTGTTCAACCTGTACAACATGGACTGGCCGATCCACTCGCAGGCCGTGAACTCGCCCCCGGCGAAGTTCGTGCGCGACGGGGTGGGCCGCATGGGCAATGCGATCGACTCGATCGTCTCGCTCGGGTCGGTGCTCTCGGGCACCCACCTGGAGCGCTCGGTCGTCGGGCCGTGGACGCTCGCGGCGGGCGGATCGACGATCACCGACTCGGTGCTGTTCGACCACGTCGACGTCGGTGCGGGGGCGCGCGTGCATCGCGCGATCCTCGACAAGAACGTCGTGCTCGAACCGGGCGCCACAGTCGGGGTCGACCGCGGGCTCGACCTCTCGCGCGGGTTCACGGTGACCGACAGCGGCATCACCGTCGTCGGCAAGAACGCGCGCGTCGCCCGCTGAGCGGGGGTGCGAGCGACGGCCCGCACGGGTGGTCGCGGCGGCGTGGCCGCCCGGGCCGCTAGGTTGGACGCGTGCCTGACGCCCGTTTTCTCGTCGTGTTCGACGCCGATTCCACTCTGCTGCGCAACGAGGTCATCGAGCTCATCGCCGTCGAAGCGGGCCGCGGCCCCGAGGTCGCCGCGGCGACCGAGGCGGCGATGCGCGGCGAGGTCGACTTCGCCAAGAGCCTGCGCTCGCGCGTGCAGGCGCTCCGCGGGGTGCCGCTCGACGCGTTCGAACGCGTGCGCGCCCGCGTCGAACCCACACCGGGGGCGAGCGAGCTGATCGCGGCGATCCACGCGCGCGGAGGTCGCGCGGCGGTCGTCTCGGGTGGGTTCCACGAGGTGCTCGATGCGGTGGCTCCGCCGCTCGGAGTCGACGTATGGCGGGCCAACCGGCTCGCGAGCGCCGACGGGGCGCTCACGGGGCTCGTCGACGGAGAGATCGTGGATGCCGCGGCGAAGGCCGCGTCGCTGCGCGAATGGGCCTCTTCGTATGGCGTGCCGACGCGCCGCACGATCGCGATCGGCGACGGCGCGAACGATCTGCAGATGATGGCCGCCGCGGGGCTAGGGCTCGCCTTCAACGCGAAACCGGCGGTGCGCACGCAGGCCGATCTCGTGATCGGCGCGGTCGACCTGCGTGAGGTCATTCCGCTCCTGCCCTGAGCTTGCCGCACCTCCTCTCCTCCCCCTGGCAGGTGTCGGAGCCCGAGCGTAGCGTCGGCGGCATGGACATCATCCTCATCCCGGGCCTGTGGCTGGATGCCTCGTCGTGGGACGACGTGCTCCCGACGTTGCGCGCTGCCGGGCTGAACCCCCGACCGCTCACCCTGCCGGGGCTCGGGGCGCCGGCATCCGACAGCGCCGACATCGGCATGTCCGACTGGGTGCAGGCCGTCGTCGACGAGATCGACGCGGCAGACGGCCCGGTCGTGGTCGTCGGGCACAGCGGTGGGGGCAATGTGGCGTGGGCCGCGGCCGACGCCCGGCCCGACCGGGTCGCGCGCGTGGTGCTCGTCGACACCGCGGTGCCGCACGACGGCGGCGTGATCTCGGAGTTCGCCGTCGTCGACGGCGTCATCCCGTTCCCGGGGTGGGACTTCTTCGACGACGACGATGTCGCCGACCTCGACGCCTCGACCCGCGCGCGCACCGCTGCGCAGACGCTCAGCGTGCCGGGCCGGGTGCCGACGGACCCCGTGGCGCTGCGCTCAGAGCGCCGTCACGACGTGCCGGTGACTGTGCTCTCGGGGGCGTTCGACGAGGCGCCGTTCCGCGAGTTCCTCGCCCAGTGGGGGCCGTACGCCGAGGAGTTCGACGCGATCACCGACACCGAGATCGTGCGCCTCGGCACCGGTCACTGGCCGCAGTTCTCGCAGCCCGAGGTTCTCGCCGACGCGATCGTGACGGCCATCACCCGAGCGTGATGCGCCTGGGTGGGCATGAGTGCGGATCAGTGCCCCATGCCGAGGCCGCCGTCGACGGGAATGACGGCACCCGATACGTACGCGGCGTCGTCCGAGGCGAGCCACGCGACGACGCCCGCGACCTCGTCGGGCGTCGCGAAACGCCCCGCGGGAATGCTGCGCTTGTACTCGGCCTGCGTCTCTTCGGGAAGTTCCGCCGTCATGTCGGTCTCGATGAATCCTGGGGCCACGACATTCGCAGTGATACCGCGGCCGCCGAGTTCGCGCGTGAGCGACCGGGCGAAGCCGACGAGTGCGGCCTTCGACGACGAGTAGTTGATCTGACCCGCGGAGCCGTACAGGCCCACGACGCTCGAGATGAGGATGACGCGGCCCCAGCGCGCGCGGAGCATGCCCTTCGAGGCGCGCTTGACGACCCGGAACGTGCCGCCGAGGTTGGTGGCGACCACCGAGTCGAAGTCGTCTTCGGTCATGCGCAGGAGCAGGGTGTCTTTCGTGATGCCGGCGTTCGCGACGACGATCTCGACCGATCCCCACTCGCGCTCGACCTCGGTGAACGCGGCGTCGAGCGAGGCGGCGTCGGTCACATCGGCACGCACGGTCAGCGTGCCCTCCGGGCCCTCGCCCGAGCGGGCGGTCACCGCGGTGCGGTAGCCCTCGGCGACGAAACGCTCGGCGATCGCGCGGCCGATGCCGCGGTTTCCGCCGGTGACGAGGACGACTCTGCCAGTGGACATGGTGCTCCTGTTGGTCGGGGGCGACGATCGAACCAGCCTACTGGCGCTCCCGGTGCGGCTAGGCTGACCGCAGGCGAGAGGAGCCCATCGTGACCGACCCCACCGGCCCCCAGTCGGAGCAGCCCCCGCAGCAGGACGATCCTTCGGCGCAGCCGACGGCGCCCGTGAGTCCGCCGCCCGCGTACGAGGGGGCACCCTACGTCGCCCCCGCCGCGCCGCAGTACGAGACGGCGCCCTACCCGCCGTATCCGCCCGTCGCACCCGCGTCCGAGGCTCCGACCGCCCCGCCCGCCGCGGCGCCGCCCACGTACGCGCCGCCCGTGTACGGTGCGCCCGCCGAGTACGCAGCACCGGCCCCCTACGGCGCCCCGGCCGCGCCCGCATACGGCGCCCCCTCTACCGCCGGCTACGGTGCCGCCTACGCCGCCGCGCCGACGCCCGGTGTTCCCCCGGTCGCGCCGTACGCCTACGGCGCCTACCCGGCGCGCAAGACCAACGGCCTCGCCGTGGCCTCGTTGATCCTGTCGATCGTCGGGTTCCTCTGGCTCCTCCCCCTCATCGGCTCCCTCGCCGGTGCGATCATGGGCCACATCGCACTCGGCCAGATCAAGCGCACGGGTGAGTCGGGCCGCGGCATGGCGCTGGCCGGCGTCATCATCGGCTGGGCCGGAGTGGCGCTCGTCGTGCTCGGGGTTGTGCTGCTGTTCGTCATCATCGCCGCCTCGGCGGCCAGCTCGTCGCAGTATTCCTGAGCGTCGCCCGTCCGGTCCTCGTCGCCCGCACGACCGCCGTGCGGGCGACGGCGGCGTAGGCTTGAGGCACCGTGAAGCACACCTCCGCTCAGTCTGCGACGTCGCTCCCGCGCGCGCCGCGCGACGACGCCCACACCCGCATGGGCAAGTACTTCTCGATGATGGCGATCCGCGTGGTGTGCTTCGTGCTGATGGTCGCGATCCAGCCGTACGGCTGGTATACGTGGCTCTTCGCGATCGGGGCGATCGTGCTGCCGTACTTCGCCGTCGTGATCGCGAATGTCGCCGCCGCGCCCGCCGGCCGGGCCGTGCCGCCCGAGCGGGCCATCGAGGCCGCTCCGCGTGCCCCGCACGCGGCTCCCGCACCCGACGAGACGACGGGCGTCATCCGCATCCACGAGGCACCGCGCCGCCCGGAGGGCGCCGCATGAGCGCCGAGACGACCGCGGCCCAGGCGCCCGGTGCGCCGGTGGTGTGCTCACGCGCAGGATGCCGGGCCGAGGCGCGCTGGCAGGTCGTGTGGCGCAACCCCCGCATCCACGAGGCATCCCGCCGAAAGATCTGGACGGCATGCGACGCGCACGTCGCGTACCTTCGCGACTACCTCGCCGCGCGCGACTTCCCCGTCGAGGTCGTGGCGCTATCGGATGCCGCGGCGGAGGCGCGCCCGTGAACCGCACCGCGCTCCGCTGGAGTGGCTACATCGCGATCGCGATCGCCTTCGCGATCGCGTGCGCCTACCTGTCGAACTGGCAGTTCACCCGCAACGAGTCGCGCGCGCAGCAGTTGGCGCTGATCGCGGCGAACTACGACGCGGAGCCGGCCGCGCTCGGCGAGCTGATCGGCACCGACGGGTCGTTCGACCCGGGTGACCAGTGGCGGCCGGTCGAGATCACCGGCGAATACCTCACCTCCGACACCCTCCTCGCCCGCAACCGGGCGCACGGCGGCACGGCGGCGTTCGAAGTGCTGGTGCCTTTCCGCGCGTCGACCGGCGAGCTGTTCGTCATCGATCGCGGCTGGGTGTCGCCGGCCGACTCGGGGTCGGGTCCCGAGGCCGTGCCCGATCCGCCGAGCGGCACGGTCACCGTGGTCGCGCGCCTCATGCCGGGCGAACCGCTCCGGAACGCCACCCAGTCGGCTCCCGCCGGCCAGGTGCCGACGATCAACCTGCCCCTCGTCGCCGAGACCACCGGTCACGACGATCTCATCACCGGCGCCTACGGGCTGATGGTGTCGGAAGACCCCGCGCCCGCCACGGCACCGACGGTGCTCGAACCGCCCTCGCAAGACCCCGGGCCGTACCTGTCGTACGCGATCCAGTGGATCCTCTTCGCCGTGATGGGCTTCGTCTTCATCTGGTACATGATCCGTACCGAGTTGCGCCACCGGCGGGAAGACGCCGCAGACGCCGCCGAGGCGGAGCGTGCGGCGGCGATCGCTGTCGGGGCGGGTGCGGAGGGCGACGCCGACGGGGCCGCCGCTCCCCCGGCATCCACAACGCCGACGTCTACGCCGAGGCGTCGCCGTCGCGGCGAACCGCGGCGCCGCGACCGCGACATGGAAGACGAAGACGCCCTGCTCGACGCGTGAGTGGGCGCCGTCTGGCCTCAGCGCGTCAGACGGGGTCGACCCACCGAGCGCGTCAGGCCGACTCGCCTGACCGCGTCACGCCAGTTCGCCTGACCGCGTCACGCCAACTCAATGAGGTCGACGTAGTCGCGGCCCCAGATGTCTTCGACGCCGTCGGGCAAGATGAGCACGCGCTCGGGGTTCAGCGCCTGCACGGCGCCCGAGTCGTGCGAGACGAGCACGACAGCGCCCTCGTAGTGCGCGAGCGCGCCGAGGATCTCTTCGCGCGACGCGGGGTCGAGGTTGTTCGTGGGCTCGTCGAGCAGCAGCATGTTGGCGCTCGAAACCACGAGGGTCGCGAGTGAGAGTCTGGTCTTCTCGCCGCCCGAGAGCACGCCGGCCGGCTTCAGCACATCGTCGCCCGTGAACAGGAACGAGCCGAGCACCTTGCGCGCCTCGGTCGCGGTGATGTCGGGCGCGGCTGACATCATGTTCTCGAGCACCGAGCGGTTCACGTCGAGGTTCTCGTGCTCCTGCGCGTAGTAGCCGATCTTGAGGCCGTGCCCGGGTTCGAGCACGCCCGTGTCGGGCTTGTCGACGCCGGCGAGAATGCGCAGCAGCGTCGTCTTCCCGGCGCCGTTCAGCCCCAGCACGACGACCTTCGAGCCGCGGTCGATCGCGAGGTCGACGTCGGTGAAGATCTCGAGCGACCCGTACGACTTCGACAGGTTCTTCGCCATGAGCGGCGTCTTGCCGCACGGCGCGGGTTTGGGGAAGCGCAGCTTGGCGACGCGGTCTTCCTGCCGCACGTCTTCGAGGCCCGACAGCATCTTCTCGGCGCGCGCGACCATCTGGTGCGCGGCGGCGGCCTTGGATGCCTTGGCGCCGAACCGCGCGGCCTGCAGCTGTAGGGCGGTGGCCTTCTTCTCGATATTGGCGCGCTCCTTCTTGCGGCGCTCCTCATCGGCCACGCGCTGGCGCAGGTAGTTCTTCCAGTTCATGTTGTAGATGTCGATGACCTGGCGCATCGCGTCGAGGTAGAAGACGCGGTTGACCGTCTCGCCGACGAGTTCGACGTCGTGGCTGATGACGATGAGCCCGCCCTTGTAGTTCTTCAAGAACTCGCGCAGCCACACGACACTGTCGGCGTCGAGGTGGTTGGTGGGCTCGTCGAGGATCATCGTCTGCGCGTCGGAGAACAGGATGCGTGCGAGCTCGATGCGGCGGCGCTGACCGCCCGAGAGCGTCTTCAGCGGCTGGTCGAGAATGCGGTCGGGCAACGAGAGGTTGTGGGCGATCGATGCCGCCTCCGCCTCGGCGGCGTAGCCACCGAGAGCCTCGAATCGCTCGGTCAGGTTGCCGTAGCGGCGCATCGCCTTCGCGGCGACCTTCTCGTCGGCATCGCCCATCTGCAGCGACGCCTCGTGCATCTGCAGGGCGAGGGTGCCCAGCCCGCGGGCGTCAAGGATGCGCGTGCGCGCGAGCATCTCGGGGTCGCCCGAACGCGGGTCCTGCGGCAGGTAGCCGAGCTCGCCCGAACTGTCGACCCGGCCGTCGGCGGGCATGAGGTCGCCCGCGAGCACCTTGGTGAGCGTGGTCTTACCGGCGCCGTTACGGCCGACGAGGCCGATCTTGTCGCCGTCCGAGACGCGGAACGACACCTCCGACATGAGCGTGCGGGCGCCCACGCGGATCTCGAGGTCGTGCACGGCGAGCACAGCAGACGTCCGTTCTTCGGTGGGTGAGGGTGTCGGCCGCACCTCCCCCGGGGCGACTGCGACATGTCGCAGGCATCCGGCGGGCGCGGGCCAGCCTCCCAGTCTACCCGGGCGCAGGCGTCGTCAGCGCGCGGCCGGCGCCACGGCACGGCGGATCACTGCCCGGCCACTGCCCGCTCACTGTCCGGTGCGCGCCATGCGCAGTTCGCGCACTCCCGACTCGACACGGCCGGCGCCGTCGAAGTCGAAGCGGTGCTTGCGATAGAACGCCTGGGCACGCGGGTTCGGGTCGGCGACCCAGAGCGAAGCGGTGCCGTCGGGGCGCACGACCGCATCGAGCAGCGCTGCGCCGAGGCCCGTGCCGTGGTGGGCCTGCAGCACGTACAGCACGGTGAGGTTGACCTCGACCGAGGCATCCTCTTCATAGGGGTCGGCGGCGCGGCTCATCGCGATCCCGACGATCTCGCCGTCGACCTCGGCGACCGCCGCCTGCACGTCGGCATAGCGGGGGTCGCCGCCGAGCGCCGAGGCCCAGAACCGCTCGCGACGGGGCAAGAGGGACGCATCGTCGAGGATGTCGTCGTCGACGAGCCCGCGATAAGTCTCGCGCCAGCCTTCGACGTGCACGCGTGCCGCTGCGGCGGCATCGTCGGATCGGGCTGCGCGGACGGTCACTTCGGCCATGCACCGAGGGTAGCTCGTGGCTCCCGACTGCTGAAGAGGTCAGGCCGCACTATCCCGCCGCGCCAAACGATCGCCTAAACCTTGGTGGACACGGTCCAAGAACTCGCGCGGATCTCCCCCTATGCTGAACCCCACGGGCCGATCTCTCGTAGGCCGACCACCCACGACACCAGGAGTCTCATGTCTCTCGCAGCCCCCGTTCGCCGCCCGGTGCTCGCCGACCTCATCGCACGGCCGACGGGCCGCGCACGTGCCTTCGCGCTCGACGCCGCCCTCGTCGTCACGGGCGCCGCGTTCGTCGCCGCGCTCGCCCAGCTCGAGGTGCCCCTGTGGCCCGTGCCGGTCACCGGGCAGACACTCGGCGTGGTGGTCGTCGGTGCCGCCCTCGGCGCACGGCGCGGCGCCGCGGCGCTCACCACGTATCTTCTCGCCGGGCTCGCGGGCCTTCCCGTGTTCGCGGGCTTCACCGGCTCGATCGCCGCGGTGGCGAAGCCGTCGTTCGGCTTCATCATCGGGTTCATCGTCGCGGCGTTCGTGGCGGGCTGGTTCGCCGAGCGCGCGTGGGACCGCCGCCCCGTACTCGCCTTCGCCGGCTTCGTGCTCGCGAGCGCGATCCCGTTCGTCTTCGGCATCCCCTACATGGCCTTCATCCTCAACGTCGTCGGCGGCGGCACGTTCGGAGTGAGCGAGATCCTCGCCTTCGGCCTGTGGCCCTTCGTCGTGGGCGGCCTGGTGAAGGCCGCGATCGCGGCGCTGCTCATCCCCGCCGCCTGGGCTGCCGTTCGCGCCGTCGACCGTACGAAGAAGAGATGATCGAAGGGACTATTCCACGCGAGAGCCCCGCACCGCCCCGGCGCCTGCGGGGCTCTTTCGTGTCGGAATGGTGACCTTCAGGTGGCCTGTCGCGGATTGGCATCCGGCAGCGATGCCGAACTAAAGTAAGGCTGTCCTTACTTCAATAACGGACGCCACCCCCACAGCAACGGAGGAATCCCCGTGCCCCGCATCCGCACCACCGCCGCCCTCGCGGCCGCCGCCGCGCTCCTGTTCACCGGCTGCGCCTCGTCCAGCTCTCCCGCCTCGACCGGTTCGGCGGCAGCCGACGACACGTTCCCGATCACGATCACGCACGCTCTGGGCGAGACGACGATCCCGAGCAAGCCCGAACGCGTCGCCGCCGTGGGGTGGAGCAACCAAGACGTCGCGCTCGCTCTCGGCGTCGTGCCAGTCGGCATGGATACCCAGCTCTGGAACTACACGGGCGATGCTCCCCTCGGCGTCTACGAGTGGACGCAGGATGCCATCGACAAGCTCGGCGGCGAGGCGCCCGCGATCTTCTCGACGGCCGACGGTACCGACTTCGAAGCGATCGCCGACACCAACCCCGACCTCATTCTGGCCGCGCAGTCGGGGCTCGATGCCGAGAGCTACGCGACGCTGAGCGAGATCGCGCCCGTCGTGGCGTATCCCAAGGTCGCGTGGTTCACCCCTTGGCGCGACACGATCACGCTCAACGCGAAGGCGCTCGGCCTGTCTGCCGAGGGCGACAAGCTCGTCTCCGACCTCGAGGCCGACATCGCGGATTCCACGGCGGGCGCCGACTTCTCGGGCAAGACCGCCGCGTTCTTCTCGATCAGCGCCGCAGACCTGTCGACGGTCAACATGTACACGGGCGGCGACGCGCGCACCGCGCTCCTCGGCGACCTCGGCTTCGATCTGCCCCAGGTCGCGATCGACGGCGCCGCCGGCGGATCGTTCTACGAAGAGTTCAGCGCCGAGAACGCCGACAAGCTGGCCGACGTCGACGTCATCGTGACCTACGGCGACGGCGACGTGCTGCCCGCCCTGCAGGCCGACCCGCTGTGGAGCACCCTTCCCGCCGTCAAGGCCGGCGCCGTGGTCGAGATCGGCAAGGGCGACGCGCTGAGCGCCGCCGTCAGCCCCACCGCGCTGTCGATCCCGTGGGTTCTGCCGCAGTACGTGCCGCTGCTCGAAAAGGCCGCAGCCAAGGTCCAGTGACCGCCACCCTGCCCGCCTCGCGCCGCGCGCCCGCCCCTTCGGTGGGCGCGCGTCGCCGCGTCGCCGTGGTGCTCGCCCTGATCGGCGCGGTCGTCGTCTCGGTCGTCGTCTCGGTGTCGTTCGGATCGCGGCCGGTGTCGCTCTCCGAGATCGTCGAGGGGATGACCCTGTGGGTGCGGGGCGAGACCCCCACCGACATCGGCGCGATCGCGGTGCAGAGCCGCGTGCCGCGCACGATCATGGCGCTCCTCGCGGGCGCGGCCCTCGCCCTGTCGGGAACGCTCATGCAGGCGATCACCCGCAATCCGCTCGCCGATCCCGGCATCCTCGGCGTGAACACCGGCGCTGCCCTCGCCGTCGTGATCGGCATGGCCTTCCTCGGCGTCTCGAGCGCGCTCGGCTCGCTCGCGCTGGCGCTCATCGGAGCGTTCCTCACCGCGTTCTTCGTCTACTTCGTCGGCTCGGTCGGGCCCGGGGGCACCACCCCCATCAAGCTCGCCCTCGCCGGCGCCGCCACGACCGCCGCGCTGAGCTCGCTCGTGTCGGCGATCCTCCTGCCGCGCCAGGGCGTGCTCGACGAGTTCCGGTTCTGGCAGGTCGGCAACGTCGGCCGCGCGAACGCCGAGACGATGTCCATCGTCATCCCGGTGCTCGTCATCGGAACCCTGATCGCGCTCCTGTGCGCGTCGGCGCTCAACGCCCTCGCGCTCGGCGACGACGTCGCCGTCGGGCTGGGTGTGCGCGTCGGGCGCATCCGCATCATCTCGGCCATCGCCGGGGTGTCGCTCTGCGCCGCCGTCACGGCCGCGGTCGGTCCGATCGGATTCGTCGGCCTGATGGTGCCGCACGTCATCCGCGCGCTCACGGGCTCCGACCAGCGCTGGCTGCTGCCGCTCTCGGCGCTCGGCGGTGCCGTCCTACTGACACTCGCCGACACGCTCGGCCGCGTGGTCGGCTACCCAGGCGAAGTCGAGGCCGGCATCATCACCGCCTTCATCGGCGCACCCGTGCTCATCGTCATCGCCCGCCGCACGAAGTTGAAGGCCCTCTGATGGTGATGCTGTCGATTCCGACGACCACGACGACCACCGCGCAGCAGGAGGCCGTCCGCGCGGGTCGCGCGGCGCGCCGCCGTCGCCGCCGCATCGCGCTCGTCGTCATGACGGCGGTCGTGCTCGCCCTGGTCTGCGCCATGCTCATGCTCGGCAACACGATCTACCCCGTGTCGGACGTGGTCGCCGTCCTCTTCGGGCAACACGTGCAGGGGGCATCCTTCACGGTCGGCACGTTGCGGTTGCCGCGCGCGCTCACCGGTGTTCTCGCCGGCATCGCCTTCGGCGTCGCGGGGTCGACCTTCCAGACAATGCTGCGGAACCCCCTCGCGAGTCCCGATGTGATCGGCATCACCTCGGGCGCGAGCGCCGCCGCCATCCTCTCGCTCGTGGTGCTGCATTGGAGCGGACCGACCACGATGGCGCTCGCGATCGTCGCGGGAATCGTGACCGCGGTCGTCATCTACCTCGCGGCGCGCGGCGGCGAATCGACCGGCGGCCGACTGATCCTGATCGGTATCGGCGTGGGGGCGATGCTCGATGCCGTCGTCGCGTATCTGCTCGTCCGCGCGAACGTCTACGACGTCTCCGTCGCCGCTCGCTGGATGACCGGAAGCCTCAACGGCTCGCGCATGGAGGACGTGCCCGCGCTCGCTCTCGCCGTGATCGTGCTCGTGCCGCTCGTGCTGGTGCTGAGCCGCGACCTCTCGGCGCTCGAGCTCGGCGACGCGTCGGCGACGGCGCTCGGTGTGCGCGTCGACCGCACGCGGGTGCTGCTCGTGATCGCGGCGGTCGCCCTCGCGTGCGTCGCGACGGCGACGACCGGACCGATCGCGTTCGTCGCGTTCCTCGCCGGGCCGATCGCCTCCCGCATCGTGGGGCCTGCCACCTCGCTCGTGCTGCCGGCGGCGCTGACCGGCGCGTGCCTCGTGCTCGCCGCGGACCTGCTCGGGCAGTTCGCGTTCGACACCAAGTTCCCCGTGGGCGTCATCACCGGCATCCTCGGGGCGCCCTATCTGCTGTATCTCCTCATCCGAACCAGTCGTCGCGGAGGATCGTCATGACCGCCCCCCACGTGCTCCGCACCGAAAGCCTCGTCGCGGGCTACGGCCGCACCCCGATCGTCGACGGTGTCTCCATCGACGTGCCGATGCATCGCGTGAGCGTGATCGTCGGCGCGAACGCGTGCGGCAAGTCGACGCTGCTGAAGGCGATGTCGCGCCTGATCCCCGCGATGAGCGGCGCCGTCATCCTCGACGGAAAGAGCCTCGACCAGCTGCCGACGAAAGACCTCGCCCGCACGCTCGGCCTTCTGCCGCAGCAGCCCGTTGCGCCCGAGGGCATCGCCGTCGCCGACCTCGTCGGGCGCGGGCGCCACCCGCACCAGCGGCTGTTCCGGTCGCGGACAAGCGACGACGACAGAGCCGTCACCGAGGCGCTCGCGGCGACCGGCGTGCTCGACCTCGCCGATCGCGCCGTCGATGAGCTGTCGGGCGGGCAGCGACAGCGCGTGTGGATCGCGATGGCCCTCGCGCAAGAGACCGACATCCTGCTGCTCGACGAGCCGACCACGTTCCTCGACGTGTCGCATCAGATCGAAGTGCTCGACCTGCTGACCGACCTCAACCTGCGCCGCGGCACCACGATCGTCATGGTGCTGCACGACATCAATCTCGCCGCCCGCTACGCCGACCACCTGTTCGCCCTGCGTGCCGGCCGGCTCGTCGCGTCGGGCGCGCCGCGCGACGTCGTCACGAGCGACCTCGTTCGCGAGGTGTTCGATCTGGATGCCACGGTGATCGACGATCCCGTCTCGGGCACCCCGCTCATCCTCCCCCGCGGACGCCACCGCGTACTCACGGCCGCCGAGCCGTCCGCCGCGGTGGCCGCGCACACTGTTCCCGCCTCGACCACAGGAGAGATCAGATGACCGACGAGATGACCGACGACCGGCCGCAGAGCCGCTTCTTCCGCGCCCGGGTGAGCGCCATCACCGACCTCACCCCCACGTTCCGGCGCTTCACCTTCGGCGGCGATGACCTCGCCGACTACGGTGACACAGGCTTCGACCAGCGGATCAAGATCGTCTTCCCCACCGCTCACGCCTCGATCGACGACATGCCGCTCGGCGAGGATTGGTGGGACGAGTGGCGGGCCCTGGATGATACGCAGCGCCCCACCTTCCGCACCTACACGACGCGCGCGGTGCGCCCCGGCGCGTGCGAGGTCGACATCGACATGGTCGCGCACGAGGTACAGGGGCCCGCGTCGGCGTGGATCGCCGACGCCCACATCGGCGACGAGCTGCTGATCTTCGCGCCGACCACGGCGCAGCGGGGCGTCAGCTACGGCATCGACTTCGTGCCGCCCGCGCAGACGGGCGACATCCTGCTCGCGGGTGACGAGACGGCGGCCCCCGCGATCGCCGCGATCCTCGAGCAGCTGCCGGCCACGGCGCGCGGCGTCGTCGTGCTCGAAACGCCGCACCCGGCCGACGTCGACTACTTGCCGGTGCATCCCGGGTTCCGCTACCGCGTCGCGGCACGGAGCGGCGAGGCGGATCGACACGAGCACCTCGTCGCCGCGGTCGCCGAGGCCGCGGCCGAACTGGCGCCGGAAGGACGCGGCGCCGAGGTCGAAGAGATCGACATCGACCACGACATGCTGTGGGAGGTGCCGCGCACCGCGAAGGGCGGCGCCGCGCTGAAGAGTGCGGCGCTCTACGCGTGGCTCGCCGGCGAGGCGGGCGCCATCAAGACGCTCCGCCGGCATCTCGTCACCGACCTCGGTGTCGACCGCCGTGCGGTCGCGTTCATGGGCTACTGGCGGCTCGGGCGCGCCGAGGTCTGAACGGGAGCGGTCCTCGGTCCGCGGCACGCGCGCCGGCTAGGCCGCGGCGCGTGCGCCTCGGCTGCTGACGGTCATCCGCAGGCCCGGTACGACGGCGAGCACGGCGAGGGCGGCGGCGATCGCGAAGACGGCGGGGAACGAGGCATCCGTCGCACGCAACGCCACGAACGTCAGCCCCATGACGGCGATCGCGGCCGACGCGCCGATCGAGTCCGAGATCGACAGCGCCGACGAGTTGAAGCCCTGGTTCTGCGGCGTCGAGTACGCGAGGGTCAGCACGGTCAGCCGCGGGTACATGAGGCCCATGCCGGCGCCCGCGAGCGACCACCCGGCGATGATCGTCCAGGCCGGCAGGTGCCACGCGGCGGTCGCCGCCGCGATGAGCGTCGCCGCGAGCAGCAGCGTGACACCGAACAGGGTGATGCGCGCGTTGCCGAGACGATCGCCGAAACGGCCCTGCACCTCGGCACCCGCCGCCCACAGCAGCGCCGCCGAAGTGAGCCCGAGGCCCGCGGCGGTCGCCGAGAACCCGTAGTCGTCGATGAGCAGGTACGGCACGTAGATCTCGGCGCCGAAGAGGGCTCCTGCGATCAGCGCGCGCATGAGCACGACGCTCGGCAGTCCGCGCCGCACGCGCAGCGTTCCGGCGGGCAGGAGCGGCCGGATCGCGAGGGCGATCGCGACGAGGGCGACCGCGACGACGACCCCCGTCCACGGGCCCGCCTCACCCGCGAGGCTGAGCGCGAGGGCGCCCGCGGCGACGACGGTCGCAAGCGCCAGACGGCGTGCGACGGGCGCGCGCGACGGGTCTTCGACCCGCAACGGCAGGTCGTGCAGGCTCAGGTACACGACGGTGAACGCCACCAGCGTCAGCACGGCGACCCCCAGGAACACCCAGCGCCAGTGCAGCTGCTCCGCGACGAACCCGGCGAGGAACGGTCCCACGATCGAGGGGATGACCCACGCCGCCGAGAACGCGGCGAACACGCGGCCGTGCAGGTGCGCCGGATACACGCGCGCGACGACGACGTAGAGCGCCACCGTCTGCCCACCGGTGCCGAGCCCCTGCAGCAACCGCCCGAGCACGAGCACCTCCATCGACGGCGCGAGACCCGCGATCACGAGGCCCGCCACGAACAGCGCCACAGAGGTCGCGAGCGGCAGCACCGGGTCACGCCGATCGCACCAGGCACCCACCGCGACCATGCCGATGACGCTCGTGGCGAGCGTGCCCGAGAACGCGACGGCGTAGAGCGCATCTCCGCCGAGATCGGCGCTCACGAGCGGCATGACGGTCGTCACCGCGAGCGCCTGCGTCGCGGCGAGGAAGATCATCGCGACGGCGCCGACGGTCACCCAGAAGTAGCGCGGATGCCAGATGCCGCCCCGGTCGTCCCCGGCGCCCGGCATCCGTTCGGGGTCGTGATCGTCCGCGCGCGGTGCGGTCTCGCTCACGGCTGGGGCGACGTCGCCGCCGCGGCCACCGCCCCGATCCGGGTGATCGCCTCGGTGAGCACGTCGGGACCGCAGCCGAAGTTCAGCCGCACGTGGCCCGCGCCCTGCGGACCGAACTCCGGCCCGTGGTGGAGAGCCACCTTCGCCGCGCGGCGCAGATACGGTGCCGGGTCGTCTCCCCAGCCGTAGGCCGAGACATCGATCCACGCGAGGTAGCCGGCGTCGGGCTCGCGGTACCGCGCGAGCGGCAGATGCGCGGCCAGCAGCTCGGTGAGCAGCGTGCGGTTGCGCGCGAGGGCGGCCCGTTCGGCGTCGAGCCAGTCGTCCGAGACGGCGTCGAACGCGGCGACGGCGGCCATCGCGCCGAACAGACCCGTGCGCCACTCGACCTCGGGGCTCAAACCCCGCACAACCGCGGTCGTGCGGTCATCGGCGGTCACGATCAGCGCGCACTTCAGGCCCGCCAGGTTGTACGCCTTCGAGGCGCTCGTGACGGCGAAGCCGATCCCTCTCGCCGTCGCAGAAGCGGCGAGGAACGGGGTGTAGGTGACGCCGTCGCGCACGAGCGGACCGTGGATCTCGTCGCTGATCACGACGGCCCCGTGCCGCGCGGCGATCTCGGCGAGCTCGGCGAGATCGGCGGCGGAGTGCACCGTGCCGGTCGGGTTGTGCGGGTTGCACAGCAGCACCGCGCGCGCTCCCTGCGCCAGCGCCCGCTCGATGCCGGGCAGATCGAGCCGCCAGCCGTCGTGATCGGCCGAGGGCTCACGCAGCGGAACCGGCTCGACGAGGCATCCGGCTTCTTCGATGCAGATCGCGAACGGCGGGTACACCGGAGGGGTCGAGACCACGCGGTCGCCGGGGCTCGTCGTCGCGCGAAGCAGTTCGACGACGCCCATCATGACGTCGGCCGTCCAGCGGATGCGCGCGGGGTCGACGCTCCAGCCGAACCGGCGCTCGGCGAAGCCCGCGAACGCGCGGCCGATGCCGGGGTCGGGCGGCGTGTAGCCGGTGTCGCCGATGGCCACCGCCTCGGCGAGCACGGCGGTGATCGCCGGCGCGAGCGGAAAGTCGGTCTCGGCCACGAACATCGGCAGCACGTCGTCGGGGTAGGTACGCCACTTGGTGCTCGACCGGCGGCGCAAGATCTCCAGAGGCAGGGCTTCCAGCGGGGTGTGGCTCACGCGTCGAGCCTATCGACACGCGCCCCCAGAGCCCTCTCTGCCACGCGCGGCCGGCATGGGGCGATCGACAGGCCGGCATGCGGCGATCGATAGAATCGAAGGACCCCCGAAGGACAGGACCCCCGTGAGCGCAGATCGACTGCTCGTCCGCGGCGGCGTCGTCGACGGTGCGGGCGCCGAGCCCCACCGGGCCGACGTGCTGATCGTCGACGGGGTGATCGCCGAGATCGGCGACGCCCTCGACAGCGCGGCGGGCGATCGGGTGCTCGACGCCGACGACCGGCTGTCGTTCCGGGCTTCATCGACGCGCACGCGCACGCCGACGGGGCGGTGTTCCGACCCGACGCGCAGCGGGCGCTGCTGCGGCAGGGGGTGACGACCGTCATCGGCGGGCAGGACGGCGTCTCGTACGCCCCCGGCGACGGCGCCTGGGCCTCGCGCTACTTCGCCGCGATCAACGGACCCCACCCGACCTTCACAGGCGGGTCGGTCGCCGACCTGCTCGCCACCTACGACGGAACCACCCCGCTCGGTGCCGGCTATCTCGTTCCGGCAGGAACCGTGAGACATGCCGTGATGGGCATGGATGCCTCGCCGCCGACCGTCTGCCAGCTGGCCGACATGACGCGGCTGGTCGAAACCGGCCTCGCCGACGGGGCGCTCGGGCTGTCGACGGGGCTCGACTACGTGCCGGGTATCTTCGCCGAGGCGCGTGAGCTCGCCGCGCTGTGCACACCCGTCACCGCGGCAAGCGGTCTCTACGTCACCCACATGCGCGGCGGGTACGAGACCGCCGCGGCGGCGGGCCTCGCCGAGGTGGCGGAGATCGTCCGGATGAGCGGCGTGCGCGCGCACATCTCGCACTATCACGTGGATGCCGCTGACGGCATCCGTCTCATCGACGACCTCGCGGCCCGCGGCGTCGACGTGAGTTTCGACATGTACCCGTACACGCGCGGCTGCACGCTCGTCGCGATGGCGCTGCTGCCGCCCGAGTACAGCGCCCGGAGCGTCGCCGAGGCGGTCGCGCTGCTCGGCGATCCGGCGGAGCGAGCACGCCTACGTGCCGACTGGTTCCCGCTGATCGCCGACAAGCCGAGCCTCGGGCCGGGGTGGCCCGACATGGTCGTGATCGCCCACGCGCCCAGAGCCCCGCACGCGGCAGGGCTCTCGCTTCGAGCCGAAGCGGCGCGGCGCGGTGTCGACGTGGTCGACGCGGCACTCGATCTGCTGACCGAGAACGCCCTCGAGGTGAGCGCGGTGATGGCGGTTCGTGACGAACGGCTCACCTCGAACCTCGCGCGCCTCTTCTCGCACTCCGCCTACACGGGCGGATCCGACGGCATCTACATCGGCGACGCCCCGCACCCGCGTGGCTGGGGCACTTTCGCGCGCCTGCTCGGCACGTACACGCGCGAGGTCGGGGCGTTCGGCTGGGCCCAGGCGGTCCGCCGCCTCGCCGGACTGCCCGCCGAGCGCTACGGCCTGCACGACCCCGACACGGTCGCCTACCGCGCCACCTATGCGCAGCCCACCGCGCTCGCCATCGGCATCGACGACGTCGTGGTCGCGGGCGTGCCCGTGCTCGCCGGCGGCGAACTCACCGGCGCGACTCCGGGCTCCGCGGCGCGCCGCACCGGTTCCGCACGCCCCTGATCGTTCCCCTCCCACCCCGACCCTCACGAAGGAGACCCCCATGACCCGCACCGCCGTCACCATCCCGAACGCCCCCGTTCCCGCCGGTCCCTACAGTCACGGCGTCGTGGCGGGCGGTTTCCTGTTCACGGCGGGCTTCGGTCCGCAAGACCCGGCCACCGGCGAGGTCGTCGCGGGCGGCGTCTACGAGCAGACGCAGCAGGTGCTCCGCAACATCCAGAAGGTGCTCGCCACGAGCGGCGCGACGATGGACGACGTCGTCAAGGTGACCGCCCACCTCGAACACCTCGACCGCGACTTCGCCGAGTACAACCGCGCCTACGCCGAGTTCTTCACCGCGCC
Source organism: Microbacterium paulum (assembly GCF_015707995.1). Classification (GTDB taxonomy): domain Bacteria; phylum Actinomycetota; class Actinomycetes; order Actinomycetales; family Microbacteriaceae; genus Microbacterium; species Microbacterium paulum. The sequence goes on along the minus strand of NZ_JAAGRY010000003.1, from coordinate 71,297 downwards.
CTACCCGGTGCGGACCACGGTCGGCTCGCGCCTCGCCGACATCCTCGTCGAGATCGACGTCGTCGCGCAGCTCCCCGCCGCTCCGGGCTCCCACGCCCAGGGCTGAGCATGACCTGGCGGCAGGTGCCCGCAGACCGCATGCTCCGCGCCGACGACAAGGCGCTCCCCGCCTGGGCGGCGGGCGTGGATGCCACGGCGTTCGCCGGCGTCGCCGGGTACGAGGGAGCGGTCGCGCACGGCCGGTCGGGCGACGCGCTGCACGATGCGGGGGCGTTCGTCGCCGATCTCGTCGCCCTGCACGAGACGCTGCTTCCCCGGTACGACGATCCGGCCGCAGCGATCGTCACCGCCGGCGGCAGCGCCTTCCCCGATGTCGTCGCCGACGTGCTGGCCGAGGCGGCGGCGCGCCTCCCCGGCCGCTTCGTGATCCGCTCCGGCGCGTCGCTCATCCACGACGAGGGTTACTACCGGTCGGAGTCGCCCTTCGACGGCGCGGGCCTCCGGCCCGCGGCCCGCGCGATCGCACGAGTGGTCTCGACGCCTGAGCCGGGCCTCGCCCCGCTCGACGCCGGTAAGCGCGACGTGCCGTACGACCTCGACCAGCCGGTGCCGCTCGCCCGCCTCGACGCCGACGGCACGAGGCATCCGCTCGGCACGTCGACCACCGACGCGCGGATCGACGCGGTCAACGACCAGCACGCCTTCCTGCGCACCGACCCGGCCGTCCCCGTCGCCCTCGGTGACCGGGTGCTGCTCGGTCGGTCGCACCCGTGCACGATGTTCGACAAGGGGCGGCTCCTCCCCGTGGTCGCGGATCTCGACGACGCCGACCCGCTGATCGTCGGGCTCATCGAGACCCGGTTTTGAGCGCGCAGTGCTGACCCCGGGCCCGCCCGGTGCCGGCAGGGTCAACCGCGCCGGGCGTACGGGGCGAGCGCCGTCACCGCGACGACGATGACGAGAGCGACGAGCGCGAGCCCGCCGTAGCCGATCCACGCGAGCACGAGCCCAGCCAGCACCGCTCCGACCGCCGCGCTGAAGGTCATGACGGTGTCGCTGATGCCCTGGCGCCGCGGGCGGAGCGCCGTGATCGTGCTCTCGGTGAGCAATGCCGCGCCCGCGACGGTCGCGGCGCTCCATCCCGCCCCGAGCAGGAACAGCGCGACGACGACCGCGACCTGCTCGTCCGGTGCGACGGCCGCGAGCACGAGCGACGCGGCGAGCAGCGCCTGGCCGAGCATGATCGTCGCGATCCGTCCGACGCGGTCGGCGAGCACGCCGAAGACCGGCGAGAGCCCGTACATCCCGAAGACGTGCAGCGCGATCGTCGTGCCGACCACGAGCGTCACGTGATCGGGCGCGAGGTGCGCGAGGTGGATCGGCGTCATCGCCATGACGGAGGCCATGACCACGTGCGACCCTGCGACGGCGAAGATCGCGTAGCGCGCCGCGACGGGCCGGTCGGTCTCGACGATGTGCTCGCGGCGTGCCTCACCGCTCTGCGCGAGCCGCTGCGCCGTGAGGAGCGGATCGGGCCGGAGCGCAGTGAGGTACAGCACGAACGCGGCGATCTGCGCGACGATCGAGAATGCGTACGAACCGGTCAGCGGCGGCATGCCGAGGAGCTCTCCGACGGCCTCACCGGGGGTGAGCAGGAGCGGCCCGGCGACGGCGCCGACCGTCGTCGCCCAGACCACCGTGCCGAGGTCGCGCCCGCGACGACCGGTGTCGGCGAGGTCGGTCGCGGCGAACCGCGACTGCAGATTGCCGGCGTTGCCCGCACCGATCAGGAGGACCCCGACGATCAGCAGGGGGAACAGCCGCAGCGACGCGGCCGTGATGACCACCGCGATGCCGACGAGGGCGAACAGGTTGCCGAGCGTGAGCGCGACGCGCCGGCCGCGCCGGGCGGCGAGACGGGCGAGCGGGATCGCGCACAGTGACGCGCCGAGCGTGACGGAGGCCGTGGCGAGGCCCGACAGCGCCTCCTGACCCGACAGGTCCGCCGCCAGCAGCGCGCCGAGAGACACCGTCGCACCGAACGCGATGCCGCCGAGCACCTGACCGGCGGCCAGCACGCGCACCGTGCGCCGCTGGACGCGGGCGATCTCGGCGGCTTCGCCGGTGACCGGCGAGGCCGCGGGCATCATCCGGCGTCGCGGACCGGGTTACGGAGGACCCCGAGCCCCGTGATCTCCACCTCGACGATGTCTCCCGCGACGAACGGCCCGACGCCGGCCGGCGTGCCGGCGAGGATGACGTCTCCCGGCAGCAGCGTGAACGCGTGCGAGGCGTACGAGATGAACTCGGCGACCGAGTGCACCATCTCACCGAGGGTGCCGTCTTGGCGCACCTCGCCGTTCACGCGCGTGACGATCCGCACGTCGCCGGACGGTGTGAACTCGGTCTCGATGGCGGGACCGAGGGGGCAGAACGTGTCGAAGCCCTTCGCACGCGCCCACTGCCCGTCGGTCTTCTGCAGGTCGCGCGCGGTCACGTCGTTGCCGATCGTGTAGCCGAAGACGTAGTCCAAGGCATCCTCGACCGACACATTCTTCGCGACGCGACCGATCACGGCGGCGAGCTCGCCCTCGTAGTCGGTGCGCTCCGATTGGGTCGGGCGCACGATCGCGTCGCCTGGGCCGATCACCGACGTGTTCGGCTTCAGGAACATCATCGGCTCGGCGGGCACCTCGTTGCCGAGCTCGGCGGCGTGGTCGCGGTAGTTGCGCGCGATGCCGATCACCTTCGAGCGCGGAATGACGGGGGCGAGCAGGGCCACTTCGCCGAGCGGCACCCGCTCCCCCGTCGTCTCGAACCCGGCGAACAGCGGGTCGCCGGCGAGCACGACGAGGTCGGTGCCGTCGACGATGCCGAACCGGATGGCGTCGTCGTGGCTGAACCGCGCGATCCGCATGTCAGCCGTCCAGGCGCACGAGCCAGCCGTGCGTGTCTTCGCGGCGGCCGTACTGGATGTCGGTGAGCTCTTCGCGCAGCGACAGCGCGAGTTCGCCGAGGGGCTGCTCGTCGATGAAGTCGGTGCCCTTGAGCACGCCGATCGGTGCGACGACCGCGGCGGTGCCGCACGCGAACACCTCGACGATGTCGCCGGATGCCACGCCCTCGCGCCACTCGTCGATCGAGACCGACCGGCCTTCGACCTTGTGCCCGCGGTCGACGGCGAGCTGCAGGATCGAGTCGCGCGTGATGCCCTCGAGGATCGACGGCGACTGCGGCGTGACGAGCGTGCCGTCTTTGTAGACGAAGACGATGTTCATGCCGCCGAGTTCTTCGACGTTACGGTCCTGATCGAGGAACACGACCTGGTCGCAGCCCTGCTCGTACGCCTCGGCCTGCGGCAGCAGGCTCGCGGCGTAGTTTCCGCCCGTCTTGGCCGCTCCCGTGCCGCCCTTGCCGGCGCGCGCGTACTGCTCGCTGAGCCAGATCGAGACGGGCTTCGCGCCGCCCTTGAAGTACGCGCCGACCGGCGAGGCGATGACGTAGTAGCCGACCTTGTTGGCGGGACGCACGCCCAGGAACGCCTCTTTGGCGAACATGAACGGGCGGAAGTACAGGCTCTGGTCGGCGCCGCTCGGCACCCACGCACCGTCGACGGCGATCAGTTCGCGCAGCGACTGGATGAAGTACTCCACCGGCAGCTCGGGCAGGGCCAGGCGCCGGGCGCTGCGCTGGAGGCGCCGGCCGTTCGCGTCGGGGCGGAAGGTCCAGATCGAGCCGTCGGCGTGCCGGTAGGCCTTGATGCCCTCGAAGATCTCCTGGCCGTAGTGCAGCACCGCGGCGGCCGGGTCGAGGGCGAGCGGGCCGTAGGGCTGCACGCGGGGACGGTGCCAGCCGCCGCCCACCGACCAGCAGACGTCGATCATGTGGTCGGTGAACGTCGTGCCGAACTGCGGGTCGACGAGGAGTTCCGCGCGCTCGGCGTCGCTCTTGGTGTGGAGGTTTCTCGAGACGGCGAACTCGAGCGGGGCGAGTCCGGATTCGGGTGCGGAGGTGAGGCTCATGGTGTTCCCTGGTGTTCGGTGAGTTCTCGGGTGTCGGATGCCTGTGTCGAGGCTACGCCTCGAGGGCTCGGGCGATGGCGTCGCCGACCTCGGCGGTCGTGCGGGGGGCGGTGCCCCGGGTCGCGATGTCGTTCTCGACGGCACGGGTCACGCGCTCGGCCTCGGCCCGCAGCCCGAGGTGATCGAGCAGGAGGGCGACCGAGAGGATCGCAGCCGTGGGGTCGGCCAGCTGCTGGCCCGCGATGTCGGGCGCCGAGCCGTGCACGGGCTCGAACATCGAGGGGAACGCGCCGTCGGGGTTGATGTTCCCCGATGCGGCGAGGCCGATGCCTCCGGTGACGGCGCCGGCCAGGTCGGTGAGAATGTCGCCGAAGAGGTTGTCGGTGACGATCACGTCGAATCGGCCCGGGTTCGTGACCAGATAGATGGTGGCCGCATCGACGTGCGCATAGTCTACGACCACGTTCGGGTGTTCGAGCGCCACGGCATCCACGATCCGTTTCCACATGCCGCCGGCGTGCACGAGCACGTTCGTCTTGTGCACGAGGGTCAGCTTGCCGCGACGGCGTTCGGCGAGGTCGAACGCATAGCGCACCACCCGCTCGATGCCGTAGGCCGTGTTGACCGACGTCTCGTTGGCGACCTCGTGCGGGGTGCCGGTGCGGATCGACCCGCCGTTGCCGACGTAGGGGCCCTCGGTGCCTTCGCGCACGACCACGAAGTCGATCTCACCGGGGTCGGCGAGGGGGCCCGCGGCGCCCGGGTAGAGCTTCGACGGGCGGAGGTTGACGTAGTGGTCCAGCGCGAAGCGCAGCTTCAGCAGCAGGCCGCGCTCGATGTTCGCGTCTTTCAACCGCGGGTCACCGGGAACGCCGCCCACGGCGCCGAGCAGGATCGCGTCGGTCGCCGCAATGGCGGCGAGATCGTCGTCCGTGAGGGTGTCGCCGGTCTCGAGGTAGCGCGCGGCGCCGAGCGAGAAGCGCACCTTCTCGATCTCGACGTCGGAGCCCCGGGTCGCGGCGTCGAGGACCTTCTCGGCTTCGGCGACGACCTCGGGGCCGATGCCGTCGCCGGGGATGACGGCCAGAGTGATGACGCGCGACATGGGGCTCCTGCGGGTAGAGACGAGACCGCGCGCGCGGCGCTGACGCTCAGTGCTCGACGGGCGCGGTGCGGGACCCTTTCAGCGTAGTGGCCGCGATGATCGCCGCGATCGACACGAGGGCCGCGCCGATCAGCGCCGTGATCGTGACGCCCGCGTCGAACGCGTGCGCCGCCGCGAGCCGCAGGGCGTCGCCGGTAGCGGCGTCGAGCGTGTCGGCGACGCGCATGGCGCCCGCGAGAGTCTCGCGGGCCGCATCGGCGGCCGCTCCCGTGATGCCGCTCGGCAGCACGATGCCCGTGCGGTAGACGGCGGTGAGGATGCCACCGAGCACCGCCGTGCCGAGCACGGCGCCCACCTCGTACGCGGTCTCCGACACGGCGCTGGCCGCGCCCGCCTTCTCGGGCGGGGCGCTCGAGAGGATGAGGTCGTTCGAGACCGTCTCGGCCGCGCCGATGCCGATGCCGAGCAGCGTGAACGCCGCGATGAGCAGCACGAGCGCGCCGTCGCCGACCGCACCGGGCACGAGCAGGTAGGCGACGATCGAGAACATCAGCGCAGCGGGCACGACGATGCGCGGCGAGACCCGGCGGGCGATCGGCACGACCACGAGGCCGGCGACGATCATCGCGATCATGCCGGGAACGAGCGCGAAACCGGCATCCATCGGCGACAGGCCCACGATCAGCTGCAGGTGCTGCGCGACGAAGTAGAGGAATCCGACGAGCGACAGCACGCTCAGGAGGTTCACGAGCAGCGCGCCGCTGAAGGTGCCGCGCGAGAACAGGCGCATGTCGAGCATGGGGGTGCGCGAGGCGAGCTGGCGCCGCACGAACGCGACGCCGAACCCGATGCCGGCGACGAAGAGCACGACCGGGAGGGGGCCGAACCCGTGCACGGCGACCTCTTTGATCGCGTAGACGATCGGCACCATCGTCAGCATCGACAGCGCGATGCTGACCGGGTCGATGCGGCCCGGGTGCGGGTCGCGGCTCTCGGGCACGACGAGCGGCGCGAGGATGAGCAGCGGCAGCAGCACGGGCACCGACATGAGGAACACCGCGCCCCACGAAAAGTGCTCGAGCAGCAGTCCGCCGACGATCGGGCCGAGGGCGGCGCCCGCCGAGAACATCGTCGCCCAGACGGCGATCGCGAGGCGGCGCTGGTCGCGGTCGGTGAAGACCGACCGCAGCAGCGACAGGGTCGAGGGCATGAGCATCGCGCCGAACACGCCCATGCCGGCGCGGGCGGCGATGAGCCAGCCCGCCGACGGGGCGAAGGCGGCGAGCACCGAGATCGCGGCGAAGCCGGTCGCGCCGATCAGCAGCATGCGCCGCCGGCCGAAGCGGTCACCGAGCGTGCCCATCGTGACGAGCAGGCCCGCGAGGACGAGCGGGTAGGCGTCGATGATCCAGAGCTGCTGGGCGCTCGAGGGGCCCAAAGCGAGCGAGATGTCGGGCAGGGCGAAGCTCAGCACGGTGTTGTCGACCGAGACGAGCAGCACGGGCAGCATGAGCACCGCGAGCGCCGCCCAGCCGCGCCAGCCCACGCGCTTTCCGCGTGCGTCTGCCAAGGTGATCTCTTCTGTCAACGTCACTTTCCGTGCTCCATCGTCTCTGCGGGCGGTTCGTTTCTATACCGTCCAGCCGGTATAGTATCAGAATCGGCCGAACGCGAGAGAGGATCGCTGCATGTCTCGACCACCCCGTGCACGCGAGAGCGTGCTCGACGCGTTCGAGCAGTTGCTCGTCGACGACGGTGAGCGCGCCGCGACGATGGATGCCACGGCGCGCGCCGCGGGGGTCTCGAAGGGAGGTCTGCTCTATCACTTCGCCTCGAAAGACGCGCTCGAGCACGCCCTGCTCGAGAGGCTGGTCACCCTGGTCGACGCCGATCTCGCCGAGATGGCGAGTTCACCCGAGGGACCGGTCGCATTCTTTCTGCGCACCTCGGTGATGGACGACGACGCGCTCGACCGCGCCCTGATCGCGACGTCGCGACTGGCGCAGCGCGGCAGCGCCGAGGCGACCGAGACCCTCCGCGTCGTGCGGGCCAGATGGGCCGAGGCGTTGCGCCCGCACGTGCGCGACGCGGCGGCGCTCGACCTGGTGCTGCTCGTGAGCGACGGCCTGTACTACAACAACGCCCTCACGGCTGCGGCCGCCGCAGGCCCCGTCCCCCGCGGCGCCGGCCTCGACGCGCTCGTCGCCCTCGTCGAGCGCGCCACCCGCTGACCCCGCCCCTCGCTTCTCCCCCTCCCTCTTTCGCGAGCCGCTACGTTTCGGCCGAGCCGCTACGATCCGGCGGGCCGAAACGTAGCGGCTCGACCAGTTCGTAGCGGCTCGCGGAAGAAGGTGAGAGGGAGGGAGGGCGCGGGGGTCAGGACTCGGTGATCTCGATCTGGCGGAAGAGGTCGGCGCCCACGGCCTCGCGCATGTCTTCGAGGATCTGCTCGGGCACCGGCGAAGAGACCGTGAGCACCGAGAGCGCGCGGCCCGAGGCATCCGGCTGCGCGACGAAGAGCCCCGCGATGTTGATGCCGGCCTCGCCGAGCTTCTGACCGTAGATCGCGACGATGCCGGGGCGGTCGGCGTAACGCATCACGATGTGGTGCTGCTCGATCGGCACCTCGATCTCGTACCCGTTGATCGCGACGATCTTCGGCACCATGCGGGTGCCCGCGAGGGTACCGGCGACCGTCAGCACCGAGCCGTCCGAGAGGGTGCCACGCAGGATCGTGATATTGCGGTACAGCGGGCTCTCGGCCTCGACGATAAGGCGGGTCTCGATGCCGCGCTGCTCGGCGAACAGCGGCGCGTTGACGTACGAGACGTTCTCGCTGACGATCTTCGACAGGATGCCTTTGAGTGCGGCCAACCGGTAGACGCTGACGTCGTAGGCGGCGAGCTCTCCGCGCACCTCGATGTCGAGGCTCGTCAGCGCGCTCGCGGCGAGCCCCGAGAACACCTGGCCGAGCTGCTCGACGAGCGCGATGCCGGGGCGCACGAACGGGTCGATCACGCCGCCGGCGACGTTGACCGCGTCGGGCACGAGGTCGCCTTCGAGCGCGAGCTTGACCGAGCGGGCGACCGAGATGCCGGCCTTCTCCTGCGCCTCGTCGGTCGACGCCCCGAGGTGCGGCGTGACGACGACGTTCGGCAGCGACAGCAGCGGGAACGCGGTGCCGTCCGCCTTCGGCGGCTCCGACGTGAACACGTCGAGGCCCGCGCCGGCGATCTCGCCGGTCGTGAGGGCGGTGTAGAGCGCCTCCTCGTCGATCAGGCCGCCGCGCGCGACGTTCACGACGTACGCGGTCGGCTTCATGATGCGGAACTGCTCGGCGCCGATCATGCCGGTCGTCTCGGGCGTCTTGGGCATGTGGATCGTGACGAAATCGCTCTGCGCGAGCAGGTCATCGAGCGGCAGCAGCGTGACGCCGAGCTGCTGCGCGCGGGCGGGCGTGACGTAGGGGTCGTAGGCGACGACCGTGACGCCGAAGCCCTGCAGCCGCGCCGCGATGAGCGCTCCGATGCGGCCGAGGCCGACAATGCCGATCGTCTTCTCGAACAGCTCGGTGCCCGTGAACGAGCTGCGCTTCCAGGCCCCGGCGGCCAGTGACGCGTGCGCGGCGGGGATGTGCCGTGCGAGCGAGAGGATGTGGCCGACCGTGAGTTCGGCGGCCGAGATGATGTTCGAGGTGGGGGCGTTGACAACCATGACGCCCGCGGCGGTCGCGGCCTTGATGTCGACGTTGTCGAGGCCGACGCCGGCGCGCGCGACGACTTTGAGGTTGGATGCCGCGGCGATGGCTTCGGCATCCACCTTCGTCGCCGAGCGGATGAGGATCGCGTCGGCATCGCCGATCGCGGCGAGGAGCGCCGAGCGGTCGGCGCCGTCGACGGTGCGGATGTCGAAATCCGGCCCGAGGGCGTCGATCGTGGCGGGAGAGAGTTCTTCGGCGATGAGGACGACGGGCTGAGACACGGCGGCTGACCTTCGGTGCTTTCGCGCGGATGCGCACGGGTGGGACCGCTCGCCGCACGCCATCGGGGGCGAGACACGCCCAGCCTAGCGGCCCGCGAGAGGGCCCGATGACCGTGTGACGCGGGTGCTCAGCCGAGCATCGAGGCGCCGTTGGTCGCGCTGTAGGCCAGCACGTCGAGCCAGAACACCGCGACCACGCCGAGACCGCTCAGGAGCACGAGGCTGAATTCCCACCACACCCGTCGCCAGCCGATCGCGAACGCGATGCCGAACGCGATGAGGGGGAACACGACGGCGAACAGCAGCACGAACCAGCCGTAGCCGTTGAGCGAGAGCGTTCCGGTGGCCTGCGTGATGAGGAAGTCGATCGCGTTCCAGACGAAGTAGGCGTAGAACAGGCCGAAGATCACCGAGATCGTGACGATCGCCCACGTCGGCATGATGCGGGGCTTCCGGGTGCTCGCCGCCCCGTCTGCCGTCTTCTGCTGCGTCTTCTCGGCGCCCCGCGCCGCACGCGCGTTCATCGCGCCACCGTCCCGACCGCGCCCACCATGATGAACGGCCACGGGACGAGCACGACGAGCCCGGCCAGCAGCCACACGATCCGCACCCAGCTCTTCGACGCGCGGGTGAGCGCGTAGGCCGTCACGAACCACAGGGCGGGAGCGGCCACCGCGAGCCACAGCGCGACCTGGTAGCCGACGGGGCTCACGAGGAACTGCGCGGTGCCCTGCAGTCGCAGCCCGCCGACGATCCAGCCGATCGTGAAGAGCAGGTAGACGCCGGCGAGGATGCCGAGGGTGATGAGCATCGGGCTCGACAGCGGCGCTTTGTCGCCCGGCATGACGACGGTGCCGTCGGCCTCGATGTGGCCGACCGTGTCGCTGTCCTTTCCGACCGCCGTGAAGCCGTCGGGCAGGGCGAGCGGCGGAGCGTCCTCCGCCGACGCGCCGTCGTGCCCGGTCGCGTCGGGCGTCGGGTCGGCGCCCGAGGTGCGCGTTCCGACATCGAGCGTCGGATCGTCGTCACCGTCCCAGCGCAGGGCGTCTTCGTCGCGTCCGGTGTTCACGAGGTTCAGCGTAGCGGCGGATCAGCCGCGCGTCTCGGCCAGCGCCGCGACGACGAGCGCCGCGTCGGTGACGTCGTGCCCGGCCGTGCCGCCGCCCGGGCCCGACGGTGCGTCGAGGCCTGCCTGCCCGCGCGCCGACAGGTGCACCGCCTGCACGCCCGTCCCGACGATCGCGGGGATGTCTTCCGTGCGGATGCCGCCTCCCGCCATGATCTCGACGGCGCCGCGCTCGGCGACCATCGCGGCGAGCGTGTCGAGCCCGTCGATGGAGCGCACGGCCCCGCCCGAGGTGAGCACGCGGTCGACGCCGGCGCCGCGGAGCTGTGCCAGTACGGCGAGGGGGTCGGGCGTGGCGTCGATCGCACGGTGGAAGACGAGGGTCGCCGTCCCGGCGGCGTCGCGCCACCGGGCGACCGCGGCGAGGTCGGCCTGCCCAGTCGGGGTCAGCGCCCCGACGACCACTCCCCCGGCGCCGGCAGCGACCGCCGCCGCGATGTCGGCTGCGACGAGGTCGATCTCGTCGCCGTCGTAGACGAAGCCGCCGCCGCGCGGGCGCACCAGCACGTTTACCCGGTCACCGCCCACCGCGGCGACCGCGGCCTCGATGAGCGCGATCGACGGGGTGAGACCGCCGACGCCGAGCGCTTGGCACAGCTCGAGCCGATCGGCGCCAACGGCGACGGCGGCGCGTGCTCCGGCGGGGTCTTGGACGGCGATCTCGAGCGCAACGGTCATGCGCTCCACGTTAGCGAAGACGGCCGAACGCAGACCGGCACACGGCCTGACGCCCCGGTCCGTGAACGCCGACGGCCCGGCCCCCTTGTGGGAGGGCCGGGCCGCGTGGCGGTCTCGGTCGGCGCGCACGGCGCCGGTCGATGAGCGACAGACTCGGCGGGTGTGCCGAGGGTCTGGGGGTGAGGGTCAGCGCGCGGCGGAGCCTTCGGTGTAGCCCTCGTCCTGCTGCTCCCAGGCAAAGAGGGCGCGCAGCTCCTTGCCGACCTGCTCGATCGGGTGGGCGGCGGCCTTCTCGCGCAGGGCGAGGAACTCGGGCGCACCGGCATCCTGATCGGCGATGAACCGCTCGGCGAACGCTCCCGACTGGATGTCGGCGAGCACGCCCTGCATGTTCTCCTTGACGTGCTCGTCGATCACGCGCGGGCCCGACACGTAGTCGCCGTACTCGGCGGTGTCGGAGACCGACCAGCGTTGCTTGGCGATGCCGCCCTCCCACATGAGGTCGACGATGAGCTTCAGCTCGTGCAGCACCTCGAAGTAGGCGATCTGTGGCTGGTAGCCCGCCTCGGTCAGGGTCTCGAAGCCGTACTGCACGAGCTGCGACACGCCGCCGCAGAGCACCGCCTGCTCGCCGAACAGGTCGGTCTCGGTCTCCTCGGTGAAGGTCGTCTTGATAACGCCGGCACGGGTGCCGCCGATCGCCTTCGCGTAGGCGAGCGCGGTCTCCCAGGCGTGGCCCGAGGCATCCTTCTCCACCGCGATGATGTCGGGGATGCCACGGCCGGCGACGAACTCGCGACGCACCGTGTGGCCCGGGGCCTTCGGCGCAACGAGGATGACGTCGACGCCCTCGGGCGCGTCGATGTAGCCGAAGCGGATGTTGAAGCCGTGCGCGAAGGCGAGCGTCTTGCCGGGCGTGAGGTTCGGCTTGATCTCGTCGTTGTAGATGCCGCGCTGATGCTGGTCGGGCGCGAGGATCATGATGAGGTCGGCCCAGCGGGTGGCGTCGGCGACCGACAGCACCTCGAACCCGTCCTCCTGGGCCTTCGGAGCCGACTTCGAGCCCTCCTTCAGGGCGATGACGACCTCGACGCCCGAGTCGCGAAGGTTCTGCGCGTGGGCGTGGCCCTGCGAGCCGTAGCCGACGATCGCGACCTTCTTCTGCTGGATGACGGAAAGGTCGGCGTCGGAGTCGTAGAAGATCTCAGCCATGGGTGTGTTTCTCCTTGTATCGGGGTGGGTCAGCCGCGCAGCACGCGTTCGGTGATGGACTTGCCGCCACGGCCGATGGCGACCATGCCGGACTGGGCGAGCTCTTTGATGCCGAAGGGCTCGAGGGCGCGCAGGATGGCGTCGACTTTGCCGCGGTCGCCGGTCACTTCGATGACGAGCGCGTCGGTGGCGTAGTCGACGACCGACGCGCGGAAGAGGTTCACGACCTCGATCACGTTCGACCGCGTCTGGTTGTCGGCGCGCACCTTGATGAGCATGTGCTCGCGCTGCACGGATGCCGCGTAGTCGAGCTCCACGATCTTGATGACGTTGACCAGCTTGTTCAGCTGCTTGGTCACCTGCTCGAGAGGGAGTCCCTCGACGTCGACGACGACCGTGATGCGGGAGAGACCCGGCACCTCGGTGACGCCCACCGCGAGCGACTCGATGTTGAAGCCGCGGCGTGCGAACAGCCCCGCGACGCGCGTGAGCAGGCCCGGCTTGTCTTCGACGAGCAGGCTCAGAACATGTTTGGTCATCGCTCACGCCTCCTGATCGAACGTCGGCGCGTGATCGCGCGCGTATTGCACGTAGCTGTTGCTGACGCCCTGCGGCACCATCGGCCACACCATCGCATCGGCCGACACGACGAAGTCGATCACGACGGGGCGGTCGTTCGTCTCGAGGGCGGTGCGGATCGCGGCGTCGACGTCTTCCTCTTTCTCGACGCGCAGCGCGAGGCATCCGTACGCCTCGGCGAGCTTGACGAAATCGGGGATGCGGATCGTGCCGTGACCGGTGTTCAGGTCGGTGTTCGAGTGGCGGCCGTTGTAGAACAGCGTCTGCCACTGACGCACCATGCCGAGCGACGAGTTGTTGATGATCGCGACCTTGATCGGGATGTTGTTGATGACGCAGGTCGCGAGTTCCTGGTTGGTCATCTGGAAGCAGCCGTCGCCGTCGATCGCCCACACGGTGCGGTCGGGTTCGGCGACCTTCGCGCCCATCGCGGCGGGCACCGAGTAGCCCATCGTGCCGGCGCCGCCGGAGTTCAGCCACGCGTTCGGACGCTCGTACTTGATGAACTGCGCCGCCCACATCTGGTGCTGACCGACGCCCGCGGCGTAGACGCCCTCGGGCCCGGTGAGCTCGCCGATGCGCGAGATGACGTACTGCGGCGACATGAGTCCGTCGCTCGGCTGCGTGTACCCGAGCGGGAACTCGTCGCGCAGGCCGTCGAGGTACGACCACCACTCGGCGGTGTCGGGCTCGGCGCCCTCCGCCGCGCCGCGGTAGGCGGCCTCGAGGTCGACGAGCACCTCCTTCAGGTCGCCGACGATCGGGACGTCGGCTGTGCGGATCTTGGAGATCTCCGCCGGGTCGATGTCGACGTGCACGACCTGCGCGTTCGGGGCGAACAGCGCCGCCTTGCCGGTCACGCGGTCGTCGAAGCGCGCGCCGAGGGCCACGAGCAGATCGGCCTCCTGCAGCGCGAGCACCGCCGGCACCGTGCCGTGCATGCCGGGCATACCGAGGTGCTGCGGGTGCGAGTCGGGGAACGCGCCGCGGGCCATCAGCGTCGTGACGACGGGAGCGCCGGTCGTCTCGGCGAGGGTGAGCAGCTCGTCCGCGGCGCCCGCGCGCACGACGCCGCCGCCGACGTACAGCACCGGTTTCTTGGCGCCAGCCAGCAGCTGCGCGGCGGCCTGGATCTGCTTGCCGTGCGCCTTCGTGACGGGACGGTAGCCGGGCAGGTCGTAGCGCGGAGGCCAGATGAAGGGCACCTCGGCCTGCTGCGCGTCTTTCGTGATGTCGACGAGCACGGGGCCCGGGCGGCCGGTCGAGGCGATCTCGTAGGCCGCGGCGATCGCGCCGGGGATCTCGGTGGCGTCCTTCACGAGGAACGAATGCTTGGTCACCGGCATGGTGATGCCGACGATGTCGGCCTCTTGGAAGGCATCCGTGCCCATCAGGGTCGAGAAGACCTGGCCGGTGATCGCCAGCAGCGGCACCGAGTCCATGTAGGCGTCGGCGATCGCCGTGACGAGGTTCGTCGCGCCCGGCCCCGACGTCGCGATCGCGACGCCGACCTTGCCGGATGCCGAGGCGTAGCCCTCGGCGGCGTGACCGGCGCCCTGCTCGTGGCGCACGAGGATGTGGCGCAGGGCCGTCGAGTCCATGAGCGGGTCGTAGACGGGGAGGATCGCGCCGCCGGGCAGACCGAACACGTCGGTCACCCCCAGCAGCTCGAGCGAGCGGACGACGGCTTCGGCCCCCGTGAGCACGGGAGCGGAGGCAGCGCGGGCGGGCGGCCGAGGAACGGCCGCAGCGGTGTCGAGTGACATGAGTGAGACCTCGGGTGATCGAGTCGTGATCGGACGTGAGAAGCGGGCCTAACCCGTGACCGCGCCCTCCGCAGCGGAGCGCACGAGCTTCGAGTATTTGGCCAGAACGCCACGGGTATAGCGCGGGGGAAGGGGCTCCCAGCCGTTACGGCGGGAGCTCAGCTCTGCCTCGTCGACGAGTAGGTCGAGTGTGCGAGCCGCGATATCGACCCGTATCAGATCACCATCGCGCACGAAGGCGATGGGACCAGCGTCCACCGCTTCGGGTGCTATGTGGCCGATGCACAGGCCGGTTGTGCCGCCTGAGAATCGTCCGTCCGTCAACAGTAGTACATCTTTTCCGAGCCCCGCGCCCTTGATGGCGGCGGTGATCGCGAGCATCTCGCGCATGCCGGGGCCGCCCTTGGGACCTTCGTAGCGGATCACGATGACGTCGCCCGCGTCGATGGCGCCCGCCTCGAGCGCGTCCATCGCGGCGCGCTCGCGCTCGAACACGCGGGCGGGGCCCTCGAACACCGATGCGTCGAACCCGGCGGTCTTCACGACCGCTCCCTCGGGGGCGAGCGACCCGTGCAGGATCGTGAGGCCGCCGGTCTTGTGGATCGGGTTGTCGAACGTGTGGATGACGGTGCCGTCGATCGGGTCGGGGTTCAGCTCTTCGAGGTTCTCGGCGAGCGTCTTCCCGGTGACGGTGAGCGCGTCGCCGTGCAGCAGCCCTTCGTCGAGCATCGCCTTCATGATGACCGGGATGCCGCCGTGCCGGTCGACGTCGTTCATGACGTACTTGCCGAACGGCTTCATGTCGGCGACGTGCGGCACCTTGTCGCCGATGCGGTTGAAGTCCTTGAGCGACAGCTCGACCTCGGCTTCGCGGGCGATGGCGAGCAGGTGCAGCACCACGTTGGTCGAGCCGCCCAGGGCCATCGCGAGCGCGATCGCGTTCTCGAAGGCATCCGGCGTCAGGATGTCACGGGTCGTGATGCCCTGGCGCAACAGGTTCACCACGGCCTCGCCGGAGCGGTGCGCGAAGTAGTCGCGGCGGCGGTCGGCCGACGGCGGCGCGGCAGAACCCGGCAGCGACAGACCGAGCGCTTCGGCGACCGACGCCATCGTGTTGGCGGTGTACATGCCGCCGCACGCGCCCTCACCGGGCGCGATCGCGCACTCGATGCGCTTGAGGTCTTCCTGGCTCATCTTGCCCGCGAGGCACGCGCCGACGGCCTCGAACGAGTCGATGATCGTGACGTCTTTCTCGGTGCCGTCGGAGAGCTTCACCCATCCCGGCGCGATGGATCCGGCGTAGAGGAACACGCTCGACAGGTCGAGACGCGCAGAGGCCATGAGCATGCCCGGGATCGACTTGTCGCAGCCTGCGAGCAGCACGGTGCCGTCGAGGCGCTCGGCCATGACGACCGTCTCGACCGAGTCGGCGATGACCTCGCGGCTCACGAGCGAGAAGTGCATGCCCTCGTGGCCCATCGAGATCCCGTCCGACACCGAGATCGTGCCGAACTGCAGCGGGTAGCCGCCGCCCGCGTGCACGCCCTCTTTCGCGCCCTGTGCCAGGCGGTCGAGGCTGAGGTTGCAGGGGGTGATCTCGTTCCAGCTGGACGCGATGCCGATCTGGGGTTTGTCCCAGTCTTCGTCGCCCATGCCGACGGCACGGAGCATGCCGCGGCTCGTCGTCGCTTCGATGCCGTCGGTGACGGCACGGCTGCGGGGCTTGATGTCGATGGTCGGGTCGTTCTCGGGCATTCCCGCAGTCTATTCCCGCGCCGCGACGCGCTCGTGCGCGAGACGCACAAGGAGTGCCGCGAGCTCTGAGATGTCATCGACACGAATCTTCGCCGCCGTCTCGCCCGCGCCCACCCGCACGCCGAGGTCACCGGGCCGGAGCGCGCGGAGCGCGTCTTCGTCGGTGACGTCGTCGCCGGCGAACAGCACCCCGGTCGCGCCCGTGCGCTCGCGCAACCACGCGACGCCCGCATCTTTGCCCTCGGTGCGGAACGCGTACTCGACGATGTGGTGCCCCGTGCGGCGGCGCCACTGCGGCGCGCGCGCGGCGACGAGGGCGTCGACGGATGCCTCCACCCCGGCGCGGTCGCTCGGCGCGACCGTGCGGGTGGGCACCGCGAAGCCGAACGTCTTCGGTTCGATCCAGGCGCCCGGTACGTCGGCGACGAGATCTTCGGCCTCGGCCCGCAACCGGTCGCGCAGGGCGAGCGCCGCGGCGTCGTCGGTGCGAGGGAGCTCGCCAGCACCCGGCACCCAGTGCTCGGCGCCGTGCGAGCCGACGAGCAGGATCGGCGAGTCGTCGTCGTGCTCGGCGATCACCCGCAGATCGGGCAGGCTCCGCCCCGACACGAGCGCGACGGTCGTGTCGGGCGCGGCCACGAGGGCGGCGACCGCGTCGCGCGCGGCGGGAAGCATGCGCGCCGCCATCGGTTCGTCGACCAGGGGTGAAAGGGTGCCGTCGAAATCGAGGGCCACGAGCAGGCGCGGCGTGCGGGCGAGGGCGGCCAGAGCCTCGTCGTCGCTCATGCGCGCGTGTCCTCGGTGCCCTCGGCGTCCTCGGTGCCATCCGTGCCGTCGCTGTCGCGGGCTTCGCGGACGGCCGTGAGGTCGTGCAAGAAGGACCGCGACCAGTCGGCCACATCGTGGTCGCGGACGCGGCGGCGGAGAGCCCGCATGCGGCGGCGCTGCTCGGTGACGGGCATGTCGATCGCCGTGACGATGGCATCCTTCAGCCCGTCGATGTCGTGCGGGTTCACGAGCACGGCCTGGGTGAGCTCGTCGGCCGCGCCGGTGAACTCACTCAGCACCAGCACGCCGAGCCCGTCGACACGGCTCGCGACGTATTCCTTCGCGACGAGGTTCATGCCGTCGCGCAGGGCCGTCACGAGCATGACGTCGGCCGCGAGGTAGAGCGCCACCATCTCCTCACGCGGGTAGGCGTGGTGCAGGTAGCGGATCGCGGTGTGCCCCACGGTGTCGTGGTCGCCGTTGATGCGTCCCACCGTGAGCTCGATCTCGTCGCGCAGCTGCATGTAGGCCGCGACGCGCTCCCGGCTGGGGCTCGCCACCTGCACGAGGGTGACGTCCTCGACGTCGAGGCGGTGCTCCCGCAGCAATTCGCCATAGGCCTTCAGCCGGTGCCCGATGCCCTTGGTGTAGTCGAGTCGGTCGACGCCGAACAGCACCGTCTTCGGATCGCCGAGGCTCTCGCGGATCTCACGCGCCCGGGCCTGCACATCGGGCCGGCGGGCGAGCTCGTCGTAGGCCGCGGCGTCGATCGAGATGGGATACGCCTTCGCGATCGCGGTGCGCACGCCGCCGTCCGCCGTCGGCACGCGGATCGAGCCGGCCTTCGTCTCGAAGCCGAGCCGCCGCCGCACCGCGCGGGCGAAGTTGCCCGCGTCGGCCACCCGCTGAAAGCCGATCACGTCGGCGCCGAGCAGGCCCTCGAGCACCTGCGTGCGCCACGGCAACTGCGCGTAGATGCCGTAGGCGGGGAACGGGATGTGGTGGAAGTACCCGATCACGACGTCGGGGCGAAGCTCACGCAGCAGACGCGGCACGAGCTGCAGCTGGTAGTCGTGCACCCACACCGTGGCATCCGGCGCGGCGGCCGCCGCCGCCGCGCGAGCGAACCGCTCGTTCACCCGCACGTACGCGTCCCACCACTCGCGGTGGTAGGCGGGCGGCGAGATCACGTCGTGGTACAGCGGCCAGATGGTGTCGTTCGAGAAACCCTCGTAGAACAGCTCGACATCGTCGGTCGAGAGCGCCACCGGCGCGAGCCGCATGCCGTCGAACTCGAACGGTTCGACCTCGATGCCCGGCTGACCGGGCCAGCCGACCCACGCTCCGCCGGTCGACTGGATCATCGGTTCGAGTGCCGCGACGAGCCCGCCGGGCGAGCGGCGCCACCCGTCGTCATCTCCCGATCGATCGACCGGAAGGCGGTTGGAGACGACGACGAAGTCTGCCTGGGCAGTGGTGTCCATGATGCTGTTCCCGGCGCCGGCCGCGGTGGCCTCGCGCACGAGGCTCCTCTCGGCGGGCGTGTCTCCAGGCTAACGTGGAGGTATGCGCATTTTCTTCGGGTCGGGCCTGCTGTCGTCGATCACCAGCGGTCTGGCGCTGCTGCGCGCGGCGCGTGACGATGCGCCGTTCACCTGGCGTCAGGCGCTCGCCTGGCTCAGCTGGGGCATCACGCTCGCCCTCGCGATCGGATCGGTCGTCGACGCGCGACGGGCATCGCAGGGAAAGCTGATCCCGACCGACTCGCCGGTCCACGGCGACGAGCAGAAACTCCTCGAGAAGCGTCTGCGCCGCTGAGCCGGAGCCCCCGGATCGTCAGCGCCGGCAGGTGCAGCGGTCGGCGACCGCGACGCCCGCGAGGGCGCTGTCGACATGCTCGCCGCAGCCCGCCCAGGTCGTCTTGCCGCAGTTCGCGCACGTCACCGGGTAGCACATGGGATCCTCCGCACTCGTGGAGACTCCATCGTACCGATGCGCCCGCGCGCCAGGCGTCAGAGCGCGAGCTCGTAGTGGATGAAGCCGGTGCACGAACCCGACCGGCTGCCCGAAGTCGTCGCGGGCGATCGCGCCGTGCAGGCCGTCGGCGGCGGCCGCCCCGCCGCCTGCCGCGCCCCGTGGCTCGTCGTGTCAGCGGCTGAGGATGAGCGCCTCGCCCTGGCCACCACCGCCGCACAGGCCCACCGCAGCGGTGCCGCCGCCGCGGCGCACCAGCTCGTGCACGGCGTGCACGACGAGGCGGCCTCCCGACGCACCGATCGGGTGACCGAGTGCGATGCCGCCGCCGTGCACGTTGACGACGTCTTCTGAGATTCCGAGCTCGTGCTGGGAGTGCACGATGACCGCGCCGAAGGCCTCGTTGATCTCGACGAGGTCGAGGTCGGATGCCTGAAGGCCCTGCCGCTCGAGCGCTTGAGCGATCGCGCGCGCCGGCTGTGCGTGGAGCGAGTTGTCGGGGCCGGCGACCTGACCGGCGGCGCCGACGACCGCGAGCACGGGCCACGCGCGCTCGTCGGCGTGCGCGCGCGTCGTCAGCACGACCGCCGACGCGCCGTCGGAGATCTGCGAGGCGTTCCCCGCGGTGATCGTGCCGTCCTTGGCGAACGCGGGCCGGAGGTTCGCGAGCGTTTCCTCCGTCGTCTCGGGCCGGATGCCCTCGTCGGCGGTCACGAGCCGTGGGTCGCCCTTCCGCTGCGGCACCTCGACCGTGACGATCTCGGCGTCGAACAGACCGTCGCGCTGCGCCGCCGCGGCGCGCTGGTGCGACAGCGCCGCCACGCGGTCCTGCGCCTCGCGGGTGATGTGGAAGGTGGGGTTCAACCGTTCGGTCGAGGCGCCCATGGATTCTTTGTCATAGGCATCCGTCAGCCCGTCGTAGGCCATGTGGTCGAGCACCTCGACGGAGCCGTACGACCAGCCGTCGCGCGAACCCATCAGCAGGTGCGGGGCGCGGGTCATCGACTCCATGCCGCCCGCGACGACGACGCGAGCGTCGCCGGTGGCGATCATGCGCTTCGCGTCGATGATCGCGGTGAGGCCCGACAGGCACACCTTGTTGACGCTCGACGCGGGAACGTCCCACCCGAGGCCGCCGGCGAGGGCGGCCTGGCGGGCCGGGTTCTGCCCCGAGCCGGCCGGAAGCACCTGGCCCAGGATGACGGCGTCGACCTCGGCGGGGTCGATGCCGCCCTGCGCGAGGGCACCGGCGATCGCGAAACCGCCGAGCTCCGGGGCGGTGAACGAGGCGAGCGCGCCCTTCAGGCGGCCCTGCGGCGTGCGGGCGGCGGCGACGATCACGATGTCGTCGGGTGCGGTGCGGTCGGTCATGCGATCTCCTTCAGCGAGTCGGCGATGCGGAGGGCGGGCTCGGTGGCCGCAACGACCTCGTCGACGGTGACGCCCGGCGCGGTCTCGACGAGCACGAGTCCATCATCGGTCACATCGATGACGGCGAGATCGGTGATGATCCGATCGACCACGCCGCGCCCGGTGAGGGGCAGCGAGCACGCGTCGACGATCTTCGCCGACCCGTCGCGGGCGACGTGCTCCATGAGCACGATGACCCGCCCGGCGCCGTGGACGAGATCCATCGCCCCGCCCGGACCCTTGACCATCTTCCCGGGGATCATCCAGTTGGCGAGGTCGCCGGTGGCCGACACCTGCATGGCGCCGAGGATCGCGGCATCGATCTTGCCGCCGCGGATCATGCCGAAGCTCAGCGCCGAGTCGAAGAACGCGGCGCCGGGCAGCACCGTGACGGTCTCTTTGCCTGCGTTGATGAGGTCGGGGTCGACGTTCTCTTCGGTCGGGTAGGGTCCGACGCCGAGAATGCCGTTCTCGGACTGCAGCACCACCGTGACACCGGCGGGCACATAGTTCGGGACGAGCGTCGGCAGACCGATGCCGAGGTTCACGTACGAGCCGTCGGCGAGCTCGGCGGCCGCGCGGGCGGCCATCTCGTTGCGGGTGAGTGCCATGTCAGGCTCCTTCGGGGATGTTGCGGCGCGTGCCGTCGGAGTTCGTCAGGGCGCTCTCGACCGACACGGTGCGCCGCTCGATGCGCTTCTCGATGCCCGTACCGACCTCGACGATGCGGTGCACGTAGATGCCGGGCAGGTGGATGCTGTCGGGGTCGAGCGCGCCCGCGGGCACGAGCTCTTCGACCTGGGCGATGCAGACGCGCCCGGCCATCGCGGCCAGCGGGTTGAAGTTGCGCGCTGCTTTGTGGAACACGAGGTTGCCGTGCACGTCGCCGCGCGCCGCGTGCACGAGGGCGTAGTCGGTGACGATCGCCTCTTCTAGCACGTACTCGCCCTCGGCGCCGCCGGGCGCGAACGTGCGCACGTCTTTCTGCGGGGATGCCGCGGCGACCCCGCCCTGCCCGTCGTAACGTCGGGGCAGACCGCCCTCGGCGACCTGCGTGCCGACACCCGTCTGGGTGTAGAAGGCGGCGATGCCCGCTCCCCCGGCGCGCAGCTTCTCGGCGAGCGTGCCCTGCGGGGTGAGTTCGAGTTCGAGCTCACCGGAGAGGAACTGCCGTTCGAACTCCTTGTTCTCGCCGACGTACGACGAGGTCATCTTGCGGATGCGCTTGGCGTTCAGCAGCACCCCGAGACCCCAGTCGTCGACGCCGCAGTTGTTCGAGACGATCGAGAGGTCGCGCGTGCCCTGGGCGAGCAACGCCTCGATGAGGGCGATGGGGTTTCCCGAGAGGCCGAAGCCGCCGACGGCGAGCGAGGCGCCGTCGGGGATGTCGGCGACCGCGTCGGCCGCCGAGACGTAGGTCTTGTCGATCACGTGTACTCCCTTGTTCGTGTCGCCCCTCCATCGTGCGCGCCCCTGCGCCCGATCGCACGCGGACGTTTGCCATGTGGTCGCTCTCGCGCGTAGTGTCCACATCATGGACACCGCTGTCACGAGAACCGTCCCGGGCGCGCAGGCGGTCGCACGCGCCGCCGCGCTCCTCCGGCTCGTGACGGGGGCAGGCGATGAGGGTATCTCCGCCGCCGAGCTCGCCCGTCGCGCCGACCTGTCGCGTCCGACGGCGCACCGCCTGTTGAGCGCCCTCCGCCACGAGGGGCTCGTCGACCAAGACGAGCAGACGGGCAGATGGATGCCGGGGCCCGAGTTGTACCTGATGGGCACTGTGGCGGCATCCCGCTACGACATCACCGCCATCGCGCGCGACATCGTGCGCTCGCTCGCCGTGCGCACCGAAGAGAGCGCGTTCCTCTCGGTGCGTCGCGGCGACGAGACCGTCTGCCTGATCCGCGAAGACGGCAGCTTTCCGATCCGCTCGTTCGTGCTGTCGGAGGGCGTGCGCTTTCCGCTCGGTGTCGCCTCGGCGGGCCTCGCGATCCTGGCGTTCCTGCCGCCTCACGATGTGGACGCCTACTTCGAGCGTCACCCCGAACTCGCCGAGCGGCACGGGTCTTCCCATGCCGAGCCGCGCTTGCGGGCGCGCCTGCGCGAGACGCAGGCGCGCGGGTTCGCCCTCAATCCCGGGCTCATCGTCGAGGGCAGCTACGGCCTCGGCGCTGCCGTGTTCACGAAGACGGGCCACCCGCAGTGGGCGCTGAGCCTCACCGGGGTGGAGTTCCG
This sequence comes from Microbacterium paulum, assembly GCF_015707995.1. Lineage (GTDB taxonomy): Bacteria > Actinomycetota > Actinomycetes > Actinomycetales > Microbacteriaceae > Microbacterium > Microbacterium paulum. Next base: position 48,686 of record NZ_JAAGRY010000003.1, on the reverse strand, counting down.
CTTCTCGCCCGAGCGGATCACCGAGCTCGGCCGGCTGCTGCTCGCCCACGCGCACCAGCTCTCCACGCGCGTCGCCGCGGGCGCGCGCTGAGCCTTAAGCCCGAGAAACACGTTTGCGGTGGTGTCTCAGCGCGCGAGTGGTCTCTCGGCGGGCGCCTGCGCGAGCTCACGGCGGGCGAGCGCGGCCAGGCGCGCGGCGCCGGCGTCGCTCAGCACGACCGTGTAATGGTTGAAGTCGGGCCAGCGCTCGTGCACGATCGCCGGATTCGCGGCGAGAAGTCCCTGCAGATACGGCTCGGGGTAGAGCCCGGGCTCTTCGTTCTGCAGACCGCGCGGCACCGTGACGAGGGTCGCCGGGCGATGAAGCGCCGCGACGGCGTCGGCGATCGTCGAGGTCGTGTTCATGTCGATCGTGTCTTCGACCGTCGTCGCGTACGACGTCGCGGGCCGCAAAAGCAGGCCACCACTGGCGCTGGACTCGCCCACCGCGGGCACGAGATCGTAGGCGAGATACCGCTCCAGCGCGGGAGACCAGTCGTTCTGGAACGCGGGGTGCGGCCGCCAGAAGTCGAGGTAGTCGGCCGTCGAGTCGAACCGCAGGGTGAGGCGTGCGGCGGTCGGGCCGAGGATCACGTCGACGAGCTCGTCGGGCGAGAGACCGGCGGGCGCGTCGAGCGGCAAGCCGCCGTCGACGAGCACCAGCCGCGCCACGAGATCGGGATGCCGCGCGGCGAACACCATCGCGACGAAGGCGCCCATCGAGTGGGCTACGACGACGACGGGGCCGAGGCCGAGCCCGCGCGAGACGGCGGCGAGGTCGTCGGCGTGCCGCACCATACCGGCGGCGCCCTCGAGCTCGTTGCTGCGCCCGCGGCCGCGCAGGTCGGGGGCGACGATCCGCACTCCCGGCAGCTGCTCCGCCAGCAGCTCCCACGCGAGGTGCGATGACGTCACGCCGTGGATCGCCATGATGGTGGGCGCGTCGCCACCGGGCTCGCCCGCGTCAGAGGCATCCCACACCCCCACCTGAAGGTCACCGCCCGGCACGGGCACGGCGACGGCGCGCGCCGGCCTGCTCATCGCGCCGTCCACCCGCCGTCCATCGTGAAGCTCGCACCGGTGACCATGCCGGCGCGATCCGACACGAGCCAGCCGGCGAGCGAGGCGACCTCGTCGGCCTCGACGAGACGCTTGACGACCGTCTCGGTGAGCATGATCTTCTCGACGACCTCGCTCTCGGCGATGCCGTGCAGCGCCGCCTGATCGGCGATCTGCTTCTCGACGAGCGGGGTGCGCACATACGCCGGATTGATGCAGTTGCTCGTGACGCCATGCGGGCCGCCCTCGAGCGCGGTCACCTTCGACAGCCCTTCGAGTGCGTGCTTGGCCGCGACGTACGCCGACTTGTAGGCGCTCGCGCGCAGCCCGTGCGCACTCGAGACGTTGACGATGCGGCCCCAGCCGCGTTCGTACATGCCCGGCAGCGCGGCGCGGATGAGCAGGAACGGCGACTCGACCATCAACCGGTGCATGAAGCGCCAGCGGTCGGGGTCGAACTCGTGGATGGGTGCGACGGTCTGGATGCCGGCGTTGTTCACCAGGATGTCGACGTCGAGAGCCAGCTCTTCTTGGGCCGCGGTGTCGGAGAGATCGACGACCCACGCTTCTCCACCGACGGCGTCCGCCACCTCGTGCGCCGCGTCGGCGTTGAAGTCGGCGACGATGACGGTCGCCCCGCGCCCCGCGAACTCGTGCACGCACGCGAGTCCGATCCCGCTCGCACCGCCGGTGACCAGGGCGCGGCGGCCCTGCAGGTCGTACTCAGGCATCCGTCGCTCCTTCTGTCGCGTCGCCGCGCACGGCGAGGGCATTGCGGATGAACCGCATCATGTGGTCGATGATCTCGTCGGGCATCGCCTCGGGCGGGCGCCCCGCGCCGTCGCGTTCCCACAGCAGAAAGCGCATGCCGATGAGCTCGCCTGCGCCCATGAGGGCCCACGCGGTCACCTCGGGGTCGAGCGCCGCGTCGACGTCGCCGTCGTGCTGCGCGGCGCGCAGACCGGCCTCGTAGCCTTCGACGATGCGCGTATAGTGCAGCCGCAGCATGTCGGGTGAGACGAACTCGGCCTCGCGCACGACGCGGTAGAGCGCGGGGTGGGCGGCCGTGAACCGGAAGAACCCCTCGAACCCGGCGCGTTCGGCGTCGATGCGGTTGCTGGCCCCCGCCATCGCCTCGGCCATCGAGTGCCGCACCCGCCGGTTCAGGTCGACGACGAGCTCTTCGAAGATCTGCTGCTTGCTGTCGAAGTACAGGTAGAACGTGCCGAGGCCGATGCCGGCGCGCTCGGTGATCTTCACGATGGATGCCTCGTGGTACCCGAGACCCGCGAACACCTCCTCTGCCGCTTCGAGCAGTTTGCGCCGGGTCGCTTCGCCGCGCTTGGTGAGGGGTTTGCCCGTCGCAGACAGCGCTGCGACGGGTGCGAGCGACGCGTCGGCACCGAACGGCGCCGTCTGGTCGAACTGCTCGGTCGTGGTCATGCGGTGTTCCCCTTCACGAGCTCCGCCGCGCGTCGGCGCAGGCGGGAGCGGGCGAGTTTCTCGATGGTCGATTTCGGCAGCGCGTCAACGAAGGCGATGCGCACGGGCACTTTGAACCCGGCGAGTTCGGTGCGCGCGTGCGCGAGCAGTTCGTCCTCGCCGAGTGTGCGGCCCTCGGCGCGCACGACGAACGCGACGCCCCGCTCACCCCACACGGGATCGGCGACACCGACGACCGCGGCTTCGGCGACGGCGGGGTGCAGGCCGAGCGCGCGTTCGACCTCGGCGGGCGCGACGTTCTCACCGCCCGAAATGAAGATGTCCTTCAGCCGGTCGACGACGCGGAAGATGCCCTCGTCGTCGCGGTGCACGATGTCGCCGGTGCGCAGCCAATCACCGACCCTCGTGCGCGCTGTCGCGTCGGGATCGTGCAGGTAGCCGGCGAAGACGCTCGGCCCTCGTACCCACAGCTCGCCCGTCGCGGGGCCGTCGAGCACGAGTCCGGTCGACGGGTCGGCGACGCAGACGTCGACGTGCGGGTAGGGGCGCCCGACGGCGCCCGGCAGGCGCGCGCTGTCGGATGCCGGAAGGCACAGCACGTTCGGCGCCGCTTCGGTCAGTCCGTAGCCCTGGGTCAGCGGAGCACCTGCGGCGGCCCACCGCGCGGCGAGCTCGTGGGGCACCGTCGCTCCCCCGACGAGCACCTGGCGCAGCGGCCCCGAGGCGATCTGCGCGAACGCGGGGTCGTCGGCGAGCAGACGGTACTGCGTGGGAACGCCCATCATCGCGGTGACCCCCGCTCGGCGAGAAGCTGAAGAACACGACGCGGCTGGAACGACCGCTCGAGGACGACCGTGGCACCCACCCACCATGCCAGCAGCGGCTGACAGTTCCAGGCTGCGACATGGAACTGCGGCAGCATCGACAGCACGACGTCGTCGGCGGTGAGCTGCTGCGCACCGGCGAGGGCCAGGTTGTTCCAGAAGCAGTTGCCGTGCGTGAGCACGACGCCCTTGGGCGCCGCTTCGCTGCCCGACGTGTAGATGACGAGCAGCGCGTCGTCGTCGCGGACGGCCCGCGCGGGCACGGCGGGCCCGACGCGATCGGGCACGGATGCCTCGACACCGGTCGTCCCCAGGACGGTGACGGACGGGCGCCCCGGGGTGCGATCGAGCGCTTCGGCGGCGATGCCCTCGTATTCGTCTTCGACGAGCACCAGGGCCGGCTCGGAGCGTTCCAGCACGTCGGCGAGCTCGCGCGGCGTGAGACGCCACGACAGCGGCACGAAGGCGACGCCGCTCTTCGCGCAGGCGAAGAACGCGACAACGTGGTCGATCGAGTTGCCCGAGATCGTCGCGACGCGGTCGCCCGGTCCGTAGCCGGCGCGTCGGAGCGCGAAGGCGAGCTCGCACGCGCGCTCTTCGAGGTCGGCGTAGCCGATCGTCACCCCGCGGTCGTCGATCGCCGGGTGATCGGGTGAGGCGGCGGCACGGTCGGTGAGCCACCGGCCGATGGTGTGCGCGCCGTCGGGCTCGGCGCTGCCATCGGCGTGTGCGGCGCCGCGCGGGTCGGCATCCAGCGCGGTGCCGCGCGCCCCGGCATCCGTCTCGCGCTCAGCCTGCGCGTTCACAACTTCACCTCGACGGGCTCGTCGAGCTTCTCGTCGACGTCGGCGAGCTGGCGAAGCGGCGAGCGGGTGCGCTCACCGCGGCGGCGCCGCACCCACGTGTCGACGGTGCCGGCGATGCCGCCGGGCAGGAACATCACCACGAGGATGAACAGCGCGCCAAGGATGAACAGCGGCTCGGAGAGCGGGATGCGCAGCACGTCGGGCAGGGCGTGGATCCAGTCGGCGCGGGCGAGCACGGTGAGGCGCTGATCGAGGATCGTGTAGAGCACACCGCCTACGATCGCACCCCAGCGGAATCCGACGCCACCGAGCACCACCATGACGAGCACGGTGATCGTCAGGTCGGCTCCGACGCTCGAGGGCTGCGTGCCCGACTGCAGCAGCATGTAGGCGACGCCGGCGAGTGAGGCGCACAGCGCCGCCACGACGAACACCGTCAGCTTCGCCCGGTAAGGACTCAGCCCGAGCACCTGCACGCGCAGCTCGTTCTCGCGCGTGGCCTGTGCGAGGTGGCCGAGCCGGGACCGGTCGACCCACAGCACGACGAGGTAGACGATCACGAGCACGGCGAGGGTCACCCAGTAGAGGTTCCGCGTGTTGACCACCCCGACGAGCCACTCGGGCACCTGCGCGGTGGGCAGGCGCATGCCCTCTTCGCCGCCGGTGATCTGCTGGTTGCGGCGCACGAGCACTGATCCCGCCTGGGCGAAGGCGAGGGTCACCATCGCGAACGGGATGCCCGACACACGCATCGAGATCGCGCCGGTGAACAGGGCGATCGCCAGCCCGCCGACGAGGGCGATGATGACGCCCGGCCAGAGCGGCACCCCGAGGTACTGCAGGGCGATGCCGAGGCCGTACGCACCCGCTCCGAAGTAGAGCGCGTGCCCGAACGACAGCATGCCGCCCGTGCCGAGCAGCAGGTTGTACGAGAGTGCGAGCGCCGCGAACACCATGCACAGCGACAGCAGCGCGAGGGTGCCGGGCGTGTAGGTGGCGCCGGGCAGGATGCCGGGGATCGAGATGTTCAAGAGCGGCAGCAGCGCCATGAAGACGACGAGCACGGCGCCCGCGACGAACGGCAGGTACCGGCCGGCGCGGCCGCGGACGAGGGTGGGCACCCCGGTGGTGACGGTCATGCTTTCCTCCCCATGAGGCCGCTCGGTCGCACGAGCAGGACGACGGCGAGCAGGGCGACGACGATGAAGTCGCCCGTGCCGTTCAGATAGACGTTGGCGAACTGCTGCAGTACGGCGACGAGCACCGAGGCGATCGCGGCTCCGGTCAGCGAGCCGAGCCCGCCGATGACCGTGACGATGAAGGCGAAGATCAGGAGCGTCGCACCGAGGTGCGCCGAGACGAACGTCGTGTAGTGCATCGCGAGCACGCCGCCGATGCCGGCTGCCGCGCCCCCGATCGCGAAGACGAGGGTGAAGCTGCGCCGTACGTCGATGCCGAGCGCGGTGACCATCGCGCGGTTCTCGACGCCGGCGCGGATGATCATGCCGTAACGCGTCTTCTTGAGGAACAGCACGAGGGCGACGAGCACGAGCGCCGCCGCGATCATGAGCACCCAGTAGGTGTTCGGGATGCGGGCGCCGAGCACGTCGGTGGTGCCCTTCAGCCAGCTCGGGCCGGCCACCGTGATGGCATCCGTGCCCCAGATCCCCTCGAACAGCGCGACCGCGGCGAACGAGAGCCCGACCGTGACGAGCACCTGCTCGATGTGACGTTCGTACAGGGGACGGATGAGCACGAGTTCGGTGAGGGTCGCGAAGATCGCACCGACGACGGCGCCGACGAGCACCGAGGCGAGGAACGAGCCCCACGATTCGGTGCCGAGCGCGCGGGCGACCTGCCAGCCGACGAGTGCGGCGAGGGTGAGGAAGGCGCCGTGCGCGAAGTTCAACACGTGCATGAGGCCGTAGATGAGGCTGAGGCCCGAGGCGACGAGGAAGTACAGCGCACCGAGGCCGATGCCAGTGATGAGGATCAGGACGATGCTGCTCATGCGTGGGCCTCCGCGCTGACGCCGAGCAGGCGCATCGTGAGCGCCTCGTCGTCGAGGATCTCGCGTGCCGGCCCCGTGTGCACGACACGCCCACCGGCGATGACGACGGCGCTGGTCGCGAGGCGGCGCACCACGTCGAGGTTCTGTTCGACCAGCAGGATCGGAACGATCGTGGATGCCTCTTCGAGCGCGTCGGCGACTTCGTCGACGATCTTGGGGGCGAGCCCCTTGGTCGGCTCGTCGACGAGCAGGATGCGGTTGTCGTTGAGCAGCGCGCGGGCGACGGAGACCATCTGCTGCTGCCCGCCCGACAACGTGCCGGCCTGCTGCGCGCGCCGCGCGACGAGGTCGGGGAAGAGTTCGGCGACGAAGGCGCGCCGCGGGTTGGCCTCGCCGCGCAGGCGCGACCCGCGCTCCGCGAGGGCGAGGTTCTCGGCGACGGTGAGCCCGGCGAAGACCTCGCGGTCTTCGGGCACGTACCCGACGCCGCGCTGCACGATGCGGTGGGTGGGCAGGCCGTCGATCCGCTCGCCCGCGAGGGTGACCTCGCCCTGGCGGTGGATGAGCCCCAGGATGCCGCGGATCGTGGACGTCTTGCCTACGCCGTTGCGCCCCAGCACCGCGGTGATGCCGGTGGCGGGGACCTCGAAGCTGACGTCTTCGACGACCTGCTGGCCGGCGATCGACGCGCTCAGGTGCGAGACGGTGAGGATCGGGGTCGGCGCGGGGGCGTTCATGCCGCGCTCCCCTGCGCCCGACCGAGGTAGGCGCTCTGCACGAGGGTGTTCTCCATGATCCTCTGGGGGGTGTCGAAAGCGATGATCGAGCCGGCGTACATGACGGCGACGCGCTCGACGAGACCCATGAGCACGTCGATGTGGTGCTCGACCATGAGGACCGTGCACCCGGTTTCGCGCTGCAGGTCGCGGATGTTGTCGACGAGGCCGGCGACGTCGCCCGAGGCGACGCCCGCCATCGGCTCGTCGAGCAACACGATCTTCGAGCGCGTCGCGAGCAGCACCGCGATCTCGAGCTTGCGCTTGTCGCCGTGCGAGATGTCGCCGGCGGCGGTGTCGAGTTTGTGGGTGAGTCCGACCTTGGTCAGCTGCTCGAGGGCGTGGGCTGTCGCGGCATCCGTTCGGCGCGGAAATCGCACGAGCGAATAGTTGCCGCCGAGCGAGACCTGGGCGGCCAGGCGCACGTTCTCGAGCACGCTGAGCCGTGGGAAGAGGCTCGAGGTCTGAAACGTGCGCCCCAGTCCCGCCCGCGCCCGCTCCGGAACGGAGCTGCGGGTGATGTCGTCGCCGTCCATCACGATGCGACCCTCGGTGGGCCGCGCGACACCGGAGATCACATTGAACAACGTGGTCTTTCCGGCTCCGTTGGGGCCGATCACGCCGACGATGCTGCCGGGTGCGACGTCGAGATCGACATCTTTCAGAATGGTGGCGCCGCCGATCTTCAGGCCGAGGCCTTCGATCCTGAGCGCGGACGGGAGTGGGGTGCTCATCGTGGTGCTATGCCTCGCTCGTGCGCGTCTACTGCGCTTCGGCCGGGGCGACGTCGTCCGCCGGGACGGTCTTGACCAGTTCCGGAATGAACGATCCGGCGTCCGCGACGAGCCTCACCTGGTACATGTCCTGCAGCAGGGCGTGGTCACCGGCGCGCACCGTGAGCGAGCCCTTGGGGCCGTCGAACGTGAAGCCTTCGAGCGATGCCACCATCGCGTCGACGTCGCCCTTGCCCTCCTTGATGGCCTGCACGACCATGATGGCGGCGTTGAAGCCGTCGGGGGTGAAGAGGTCGGGGGTGCCGCCGGCCTTCTCGACCGCGTCGATCATCGCCGTGTTCACGTCATTGTCGGGTGCTCCCGGGAAGTAGTAGTTGAGGAAGCTGATCTTCTCGGATGCCTCGCCGTAGGCACCGAATGTCGCCGAGTCGCCGAGGCCCGTGACCACCGGCACCGCGTCGAGCACGCCCTGCTGGCTCATCGCCTGCCACATCGCGCCGGAGGTCGCTCCGGCCCACGCCACGAACACGAGGTCGGGGGTGCCGGCGAGCACCTGCTGGGCGAACGGCGTGAACTCGGTGACGTCTTCGGCGACCAGCACACTCTCGACGGTCGCACCCTTGCCGCCGAGGATGGCGGTGACGGCGGCGACGTTGCCCTGACCGAAGGCGCTGTTCTGGGCGAGCACCGTGATCTTCTTGCCCTTGACGTCGCCGAGGAAGGTGCCGGCCGTCGCAACGTCTTGCGCCGACTGGCGGCCGCTGCGGAACGTGTAGCCGTTGATGCCGGTGAGCGCGTCGGCGGCGGCGGGGCCCGAGATGAACAGCACCTTGTTCTGCCCGGCCTGCTCGGCGACCGCGGCGGCGACGCCCGACGAGGCGCTGCCGGCGAGGATGTTCACGCCCGAGCCGATGAGCTCCTTCGCGGCGCCGACGGCGGTGTCGGGGTCGCCCGCGTCGTCGCGGTAGTCGACGGTGATCTTGGTGCCGCCCACCTCGTTGGTGCCGCCGGTGGCGTAGTCGAGCCCGGCCTTGAAGCCGTCGAGGTACTGCTTGCCGTAGCCGGCGAGCGGTCCGGTTTCGCTCGTGATGACGCCGACGGTGATGTCGGCGGGGCCGGCGGCGCCCGAGCCCGAGGCGTCGGGGGTGGCCGCGGTCGGCGCGCACGCCGACAGGGCGAGGGCGGCCGTGGCGGCGAATGCCATCACGACCCCAGGGAGCAACTTCTTCGTAACCCGCATGTGCGTGCCTTTCACCGTTGGAAGGTAGACCTGAGATGTGATTCAGGTAGTGCCATCTTGTTCGGGCCGCCGGTCCGTGTCAAATGCAGCACGCGCGGCATCCATCACGATCCGGTAACCGCGCGGCGGCATCCGTCATTACATACCTGCGGTATATACTGGCGGTATGCAAAACGAAGACGATCTCCTTCGTCTCGTCCTCGGGGCCCACGCGCTCGCGCGCGTCGCCTCGCTCGAGACCCGAAACGAAGCGCCGGCGGCGCAGTGGCGCACACTCAGCCTGCTGCGCGAGCACGGCCCGCAGCGCATCGGCGACCTCGCTGCGCTGAGCCGCGTGACCCAGCCCGGCATGACGCGACTCGTCGCGCAGATGACCGAGGCGGGGCTGCTCGAACGCGGGCACGACGAGCACGACTCGCGGGCCACGGTCGTGTCGGTGACTCCGGCGGGCCTCACCGCGCTCGACGAGTGGATTCAGGTGCTCGGTGCCGCCCTCGCCCCCCGCTTCAGCGATCTCGACGCCGACGACTGGGCCGCGATCCGTCGCGCAGCCGACGTCGTCGACGCGCGCACGCGCACGGCGGAGGTCACCCGATGAGCGCCGCCGCGAAGGTCAGCGTGTGGCGCCAGCCCGCTCAGGTGTGGGCGGTCGCCTTCGCCTGTGTCATCGCCTTCATGGGCATCGGGCTGGTCGATCCGATCCTTCCCGCGATCGCCGAATCACTGCAGGCCTCCCCCGTCGAAACCGAGATGCTCTTCACCAGCTACCTCGTCGTCACGGGTGTCGCGATGCTCTTCACGAGTTGGATCTCCTCACGCATCGGCACGAAGGCGACGCTTCTGATCGGTCTCGGCCTGATCGTGGTGTTCGCGCTGCTGTGCGCCCTGTCGGGCAGCGTCGACGCGATCATCGGCTTCCGCGCCGGGTGGGGTCTCGGCAACGCCCTGTTCATCTCGACGGCGCTCGCGACGATCGTCGGCGCCGCCTCGGGCGGGTCATCGGCCGCGATCATCCTCTACGAAGCGGCCCTCGGCCTCGGCATCGCGATCGGCCCCCTCGTTGGCGGCGTGCTCGGCGAGATCAGCTGGCGCGGCCCGTTCTTCGGCGTCGTCGTGCTCATGGCGATCGGGTTCATCGCGGTGCTCGCGCTCGTCCGCAACTCGGGCGAGAAGCGCACGCCGGTGCCTCTTTCGGCTCCGTTCCGGGCGCTGCGCCAGCCGGCGCTCGCGGTGCTCGCGATCGCCGCGCTGTTCTACAACATCGGGTTCTTCGTGCTGCTCGCGTTCTCGCCCTTCCCGCTCGGGTTCGGGGCGATGGGCATCGGCCTGACGTTCTTCGGCTGGGGTGTCGCGCTCGCCGTCACGAGCGTGTGGGTCGCGCCGGTGCTCCTTCGAACCATGAAGCGCAGCACCGCCATGCTGATCGTGCTGCCCCTGCTGGCCATCGACCTGATCGTCGCCGCGCTCGTCGTCGAATCGGCGCCGGCGCTCGTGGCCTGCATCATCGTGGGCGGCCTGCTGCTCGGCCTGATGAACACGATCCTCACCGAATCGGTCATGGAGGCCACCGACCTGCCGCGCTCGGTCGCGTCGTCGTCGTACTCGGCTGTGCGCTTCCTCGGCGGCGCCGCCGCCCCGCCGATCGCCGCCGCCCTGTGGCACGCCTTCAACGCCTCGGTGCCGTTCTGCTTCGCCGCGGTCTCGGTGCTGATCTCGGCCGGTGTGATCCTGTTCGGTCGCCGCGCCCTGCGCAGAATCGACGTGCACGAAGCGGATGCCACCGAAGAGGCGGCCGCCGTGCTCGTGGGCGACGCCGCCTGACCCACCGATCGAAGTTCACGACAACGGCCCCGGAGTGATCCGGGGCCGTTCTCGTGGCTGCTACGCCGCTCCGGCATCGTGCGGCGCCGCGGGAGATCCCTTCGCGATCAAAGGAAAACACCCGGTCAGAATCCGTGGATTCCTACCGGGTGTTTCTCACCGGTGCACCCCCTGGGACTCGAACCCAGAACCCACTGATTAAGAGTCAGTTGCTCTGCCGATTGAGCTAGAGGTGCGTTCCGCGGCCGCCTGATCCGGTGAAAACCAGTGGGGCGAACCGAGGGACAACGTTACCATCACGACGGCGTTCATCGCCAATCGAGCATGCGGCGCCCCGTATTCTGGTGAGGTGACCTCCCCCGCCGCATCTGCTTCGTGGAACGCGCCCTTCGACGGCGACCTGACGGACGATCTCGCTCTCGCGCTGCGACTGGCCGACGCGGCCGACGCGGTCACGATGGCCCGTTTCGACGCCGCCGACCTCGACGTGCAGGTGAAGGCCGACGCGACGCACGTCACCGAGGCCGATCTCGCGACGGAGCGCGCGATCCGAGGCATCCTCTCGACCGAGCGCCCCGGTGACGGCGTGCTCGGCGAAGAGTTCGGCACGAGCGGCGACCCGGCGCGGCAGTGGATCATCGACCCCATCGACGGCACCGCGAACTACCTCAAGGGCATCCCGATGTGGACGACCCTCATCGCCCTCGCGATCGACGGCGTGCCGCGCGTCGGCGTGGCGAGCCAGCCCGCCCTCGGGCGGCGCTGGTGGGCGGCGACAGGGCTCGGCGCCTGGACGAACACCCCCGACGGCGAACCGGCGCGCCTCGCGGTGTCGGGCGTGACGAACCTCGCCGATGCGAGCGTCAGCTTCCAGTCCATCGCCCAGTGGGACGAGGTGGGCCGCTCAGACGATCTGCTGCGGCTCAGTCGTGCGGTCTGGCGCGATCGCGGCTACGGCGACACCTGGCCATACATGCTGCTCGCCGAGGGGCGCCTCGAGTTCGTCGCGGAGTTCGGCGTCAAAGAGTACGACATCGCCGCTCTCGTGCCGATCGTCATGGAGGCGGGCGGCCGCTTCACCGACATCGACGGCGCCGACAGCATCGCCTCGCGCTCGTCGCTCGCGACCAACGGCGCCCTGCACGAAGATTTCCTCGCCCTCCTCACCACCCCCTCCCCGACCGGACCCACACGATGACCCTCCCCCGCACCCGCTCCACCGTCCTCGCCGCCGTCGCCTCTCTGAGCCTCGCCGCGATGCTCCTCACCGGCTGCAGCACGAGCGCCGCACCCGCCCCCACAGAGACGGTCGGCACGGATGCCCCGACGACGGCCCCGACCGAGGTCGTCACCGAGCCCACGGCATCGCCGACGACGACGGCCGAAGCCGTGACGTGCGAAAACCTCGTGCAGGAAGACCTGCTCGCCGAGCTGCAGGCGAAGGGGTGGACGGCCAAAGAGACGCCGTTCGCCGCCGGCGGAGTGACCCTCACCAAGGGGCTGCAGTGCACCTGGGCCGACTACGCGGTGCCGTCGGGCAACCTGATGATCTTCGGCTGGGCGCCGATCACCACCGACCAGGCCGCGTCGATGCAGCGGGGGCTCGAAGCCAAGGGTTGGCGGCGCGAAGAGAGCGGCGACGTCGTCTACATCACCGAAGACCCGACGCAGGCCCCGACCACCGACGAGAACGGGTACGGCATGACCTACGAGTTCGGTGACGGCTGGGTGACGGTCGCCGACCTCAAGCAGAGCCTCCTGCTGATCCAGCGCCCCGCGAGCTGACGGGGGCCGCACACGACGAAGGCCGGGCCCTGCGCGGGCTCGGCCTTCGTGGCATCCACATATCGTGTGACAGCGGCGTCGTGGAGCTGGGGGGAATCGAACCCCCGTCCAGCGCTGAAATGCTGCGTCTTCTCCGGGCGCAGTCTGTGGAGACGTTCTGCTCGGCTCCGACCTTTGTCACAGACACCTAAGTCGACGAGCCCAGTCTCAGAAGAGTCCCGCGTGACGTCGAGACCCCGTCACACAGCAAGATCCCTAGATGACGCCAGGGTCCGTGGCGGGATCACCCACGGTCTGACGGACTATCGGACTCGCTTAGGCAGCGAGGGCGAAGTCGTTGCGCTTTGCATCGGCAACTATTGGTTCGCAGAGATCGTTTACGAGATAACCCTGCATCCTCGGCCCGCTTCCCGCAGCGTCACAGGCGCTGTCGAAACCGATCAGCCCCTGGAGCCTGTCAGCCTTTCGGCCTCGCGGCAGGGTGAGCCACTGTCACACTGTGGAGTTGCATGCTCGGGTGCCGAAGCATCCGAGCGTTACAGTCTACCCCATGAGCCATGTCACCCTCACCGTGCGCGGAGAAGCGCAGACCCGTGTCGCCCCCGAGCGGGCCGTCGCGCACGTGAATGCCTCGGTCGACGGCGCCGCCCGCGGCGAGGTCGTCGAACGCCTCGCCGCCCTCGCCGAGCCCGTGCGCACAGGGCTCGCCTCACGCAAAGACGCAGGCTCCGTCGCCGACTGGTCGAGTCAGCGCGCCTCGGTCTGGTCGGACCGGCCGTGGAATGCCGACGGGAAGCAACTCGACCTCGTCCATCACGCCTCGGTCGAGATCACGGCGACGTTCACCGACACCCTCGCCCTGTCTGACTGGCTGAACACGGTCGCGGCCGTCGACGGCCTGCAGGTGGGCGCCGTGCAGTGGGAGCTCACCCCGGAGACCACCGCACGGATCGAGCGCGAGACGGCCACGCGTGCGGTCGCCGTCGCCATCGAACGGGCGACCGCCTACGCCACCGCTCTCGGCAAGAGCGCGGTGACCCCGATCGAGATCGCCGACACCGGCCTGCTCGGTAACGGCGCGTCGTCGAACCCGGCACCGCGCATGTTTGCCCGCGCCGCATCGGCCGACATGGCGGCGCCCGCCGTCGATTTCCGCCCGGCCGACATCGTCGTCACCGCCGCCGTCGAAGCGCGCTTCACCGCGAGCTGAGGGTCTGCACGCCGGCCGCGGTGCGCCGGACTCAGTCGCCGAGTCGATTGCGAGAGCGCATCGCCCGTTCGGCCTCGCGCTTGTCTTCGCGCTCACGGATGGTCTGGCGCTTCTCGTACTCGCGCTTGCCCTTCGCGACCGCGATCTCGACCTTCGCGCGCCCGTCCGAGAAGTACAGCTTCAGCGGGATCAGCGTGTAGCCACCGGCGCTGATCGCGTGCGAGAGCTTGATGATCTCGGCTTTGTGCAGCAGCAGTTTGCGCGTGCGCTTGGACGAGTGGTTCGTCCAGTGCCCCTGCGAATACTCCGGAATGTGCACGGCATCGAGGTAGGCCTCCTCACCGTCGATGTAGGCGTAACCGTCGCTGAGGTTGGCGCGCCCTTCGCGCAACGACTTCACCTCGGTGCCGGTGAGCACCAGGCCCGCCTCATAGGTCTTCTCGATGGCGTACTCGTGGCGCGCGCGACGGTTGGTCGCAACGACCTTCTCCCCGCGTTCCCTGGGCATGGTGACTCCTTGATCCGGATGCCGCAGACACGGCAGCCCGTCAGTCTACCCCTTCACGGGGCAGCGCCCCTCGTCAGGCGCGCAGCCAGCGGCGTATCGCGAAGCCGGCCGACAGCGCGGCGAGCACGAGACCGATCAGGATGATGATGGGGATCACGACCGCGGCATCCCACACATTCACCCAGTCGGTGATGAAGGTGACCCGACCCTGCAGGTAGCCTTCGACACCGAAGTGCACGCCCGCGAGGATGGCGCCGCCGGCGAGCACCGAACCGATGAACGCGGCGAACACGCCCTCGAGGATGAATGGTGTCTGGATGAACCTGTTCGACGCACCGACCAGTCGCATGATGCCGACTTCGCGTCGTCGCGCGTACGCCGACAGCCGGATGGTCGTCGCGATCAGGAGCACCGCCGCGATGAGCATGAGCACGGCGATGCCGACCGCGATGTAGGTGGCGATCGTCAGCGCAGAGAAGAGCGGTTCGAGGTACTGCATCTGGTTCTTCACCGCCTCGACGCCCTGCGTGCCGGTGAAGGCCTCGGTGATGACATCGGACTTGCCCGGGTCGACGAGCCCGACCCAGTAGGTGTCGCCCAGCTGTGCGGGTGTCACATAGTCTTTGTACTCGTCACCGTAGAGCGCGATGAGGTTCTGATACGCCTCGTCGGCCGATTCGAAGCGCACATCGCGGACGATCCCCTCGAGCGCCGGGCTCGCGAGGCGGTCTGCGACGACCTGGCGCTGCTCGTCGTTCGCTGCGCCGTCGGCGCAGGTCGTGGCCGTGGAATCGTCGCGACACATCACGATCGATACCTGCGCGCGCTCGGCCCAGTACGACTGCATCTTGCCGATCTGCATCTGCATGAGCATCGCCGCACCGACGAAGGTCAGCGACACGAAGGTCACCAAGATGACCGAGATCACCATCGAGGCGTTGCGCCGCAGGCCCGAAAGCGCCTCGGCGAGGATCAGGCGCACTCTCACGAGGTCGGCCCCACTTCGTCGTCGTCAGATGCCAGGCCCAGCCGGTCGGCGACGCCGAGACCGTCGAGGTCGAGACCCTCGATCTCTACGGCGGGCGCGGCGATGTGGATGGGGCGCGTAGAGGGAGCCGGCTCGGACGGCGGCGCGTCGGCGGGCTCTCGCGTGAGAGGCGGCTGCGTGAGCGGCGGCGACACCTCCGGGGCGACGGCCACTGCGGCTGCGACGGCCGAAGCCGCGACCGCGTCTGAGACCGCCTCGGCCACCGCGGCGGCGGGGACGGCGGTCGTGCCGTCGACGGTCGATGCGGCGATCTCGCGCTGCAGCTCGAGCACCGCGGTGAGGGCAGCGGTCGCCGCGGCGCCCTTCTCCTCTTGCGGGGCGAGCGTGGGCAGCGACGAGCGGTCGCCGTAGCCGCCATGGCGGTCGTCGCGCACCATCACGCCGCCCTTCAGCTCGATGACCCGTCGCTTCATCTGGTCGACGAAGCCGGCCTCGTGCGTGGCCATGACCACGGTCGTGCCGCCCTCGTTGATGCGGGCCAGCAACTGCATGATGTCGATAGAGGTGGCGGGGTCGAGGTTTCCGGTCGGCTCGTCGGCGAGCAGGATCTGCGGCCGGTTCACGATGGCACGGGCGATCGCGACGCGCTGCTGCTCACCGCCGGAGAGCTCGTGCGGCAGGCGCTTCTGCTTGCCGTCGAGGCCGACGAGGGTGAGCGCCTCGGTGACCGCCTGCTGGATGTAGGCCCGCGACGAGCCGATCACCTGCAGAGTGAAGGCGACGTTCTGAAAGACGGTCTTGTTCGGCAGCAGCCGGAAGTCCTGGAACACCGATCCGATGTGCCGGCGGAAGTACGGCACCTTGCGGGTCGACAGGGTGTGCAAGTCGCGCCCGAGCACGACCACGCGTCCCTCGCTGGGGGTGTCCTCGCGGAGGATGAGGCGCAGGCACGACGACTTGCCCGACCCCGACGCGCCCACGAGGAAGACGAACTCCCCGCGCTGCACTTCGAAGTCGACGTCGCTCAGCGCCGGCTTGTTCGTCCCGCGGTACTTCTTGGTGACGTGCTCGAACCGGATCATGACCCGACGAGCCTAAGCGGGCGGGCGCGGGATGCCGGGCGACGCGCCCGCGCGTCGCGGTTCCCGCGGCGCGTCAGTCGTCGTCGTCTTTGCGCTTGCGCCAGCGGATGCCGGCCGCGATCAGGCCGTCGAGGTCGCCGTCGAAGACGACGGCGGGGTTTCCGACCTCGTAGCCGGTGCGCAGGTCTTTCACCAGCTGCTGGCCGTAGAGGAAGTACGAGCGCATCTGGTCGCCCCAGCTCGCCGTGATCGTGCCGGCGAGTTCCTTCTTCTTCGCCGCCTCTTCTTCACGCTTGAGCAGGAGCAGGCGGGTCTGCAGCACGCGCATCGCGGCGGCACGGTTCTGGATCTGGCTCTTCTCGTTCTGCATCGAGACGACGAGGCCGGTGGGAAGGTGCGTGATGCGCACAGCGGAGTCGGTGGTGTTGACCGACTGGCCACCGGGGCCCGACGAGCGGAAGACGTCGACGCGGATGTCGTTCTCGGGCACCTCGACCTCGACGGCCTCTTCGAGCGCGGGGATCACTTCGACCGCCGCGAACGAGGTCTGGCGCTTGTCGGCGCCGCCGAAGGGGCTGATGCGTGCGAGGCGATGCGTGCCGGCCTCGACCGACAGGGTGCCGTAGGCATACGGGGCATCCACTTCGAAGGTCGCCGACTTGATGCCGGCGCCTTCGGCGTAGGACGTGTCCATGACCTTGACGGAATACTTGTGCCGCTCGGCCCAGCGCAGGTACATGCGCAGCAGCATCTCGGCGAAGTCGGTGGCGTCGTCGCCGCCCGCACCCGAGCGGATCGTCACGACCGCGGGGCGGTCGTCGTACTCGCCGTCGAGGAGCGTCTGCACCTCGAGCTGGCCGATGACCTCTTGCAGGTCGGAGATCTCACGCCGCGCCTCGGCGGCCGTGTCTTCGTCGTCCATCTCGAGGGCGAGCTCGACGAGCACGTCGAGATCGTCGAGACGCTGCTCGACGTCGGTGACCCGCTTAAGGTCGGCCTGGCGGTGACTGAGGGCGCTCGTGACCTTCTGGGCCTTCTCGACGTCGTCCCACAGGTCGGGGGCGCCGGCCTCTTCGGAGAGCCGGTCGATCTCGGCGCGGAGCGCCGGAACGTCGACCACCGCCGCGATGTCGGAGAACGTGGCGCGCAGGGCCTGGATGTCGGCGGAGGGATCGAAATCAAGCATGACAGTCCAGACTAACGTGGATGGGATGACGGATGCCTCCACCCCCGAGTCGATCCGGAGGATGATCCGCCGGCTCGCCCCGGTGATCTACGGCCCGACGGTGCTCTTCGCCCTCGGCGAGGGCGCGGTCATCCCTCTGCTGCCGATCTTCGCGGCGAACCTCGGCGCCGATGTTCCGACGGCGGCGCTTGTCGCCTCGGCGCTCGTCGTCGGGCAACTTTTCGGAAACCTCCCTGCCGGGTGGGCCGTCGCCCGCATCGGCGAACGGGTGACGATGGCCGTGGGCGGCGTCGTCGCGCTCCTCGGCGTCGTCGGGCTCGCCCTCGCGCCGAACCTGCTCGTGCTGACGGCATCCGTCTTCGTCATCGGGCTGAGCGCCGCCGCGTTCGGCCTCGCGCGGCACTCGTTCATGACCACCCGGGTGCCGCTCGAGTTCCGTGCGCGCGCGCTGTCGCTGCTCGGCGGCACCTTCCGACTCGGCATGTTCGTCGGCCCGTTCCTCGCGGCGCTGCTGATCGGCGTGTTCGGCGACGAGCACGCGACCGTGTGGTTCTTCGGGGTGTGTCTCATCGGCGCGGTGCTGCTGGTGCTGCTCGGCCCCGACCCCGAGCTGCAGGTCGCGGCGCCGCGGGCGAGCGCCCGAGACCCGCGCATCGCCGAAGACTCGGGCGAGCCGGTCACCGGAGCGATCCCCACCCCCGAACGCGTCGGGGTCTTTCGCACGATGTGGCTGCACCGCGGCGTGCTGGCGCGGCTCGGCATTGCGGCCGCGTCGCTGTCGGCGGTGCGGTCGGCGCGCCAAGTGGTCCTGCCGCTCTGGGGCGTGTCGATCGGTCTCGACGCGCAGACCATCGCGCTCGTGGTGGGTGTGTCGGGCGCGATCGACTTCGCCCTGTTCTACGCGAGCGGCCAGGTGATGGACCGCTTCGGGCGGCTCTGGGCGGCCCTTCCCGCGATGATCCTCATGGGTCTCGGATTTCTCGCGCTCTCGTTCACGCACGATCTGCCACAGGCGGCGATGTGGTACGCCCTTTTCGCCGCGGTGCTCGGTGTGGGCAACGGCCTCTCGAGCGGCATTCTGCTCACCCTCGGCGCCGACGTCGCCCCGCAAGACGACCCGGCGCCCTTCCTCGGGTCGTGGCGCACGCTCACCGATGCCGGCGGAGCGATCGCCCCACTGCTCTTCTCCGCGCTGTCGGCGGCGTTCTCGCTCTCGGTCGCGACAGGGGCGATCGGCGTGGTGGGCCTGCTCGGCGCAGCGGCGTTCGTGCGCTGGGTGCCGCGCTTCGTGCCGCGGGCGCGGCCGGGCTCGCCCGACTGACGCGGCGTCGCTTTGCGCCGGTTCAGCGAAGCGCCGTGCGGCTCGTCGCCGTGGCCTCGATCGTCCATCCGTCGGGAACGAACACGGTCAACACCGGTGGATGCCACACGGTTTCGACCCGCACCCGCGCCGAGACGCCGTCGGGGGTGCCGGCCTCGACGAGCGTGGCCGTGCCGAGCGCGTCGATGATGTCGGATGCCTGGTCGTACACGCCCTCGTCGGTGAGCCGCGCCGAGGCGGAGCCGCCGTCGACGGTGAGGGTGAAGCCGTCGGCCCCCGCCAGCGCAGCGGCGTCGGCCGCGGCATCCGCCCGCTTCTGCGTCAGATACAGACTCGTGGAGTCGACGCACACGAGCACGAGGGCGATCGCGAGCAAGGCGTAACCGAGCGTCAGGAGCAGCACGGAGCCCTCGTCGTCGGGGGCGTCGGCGTCGGGTGTGCGCGTGGTCACGGCGCCACTCCCCAGAAGCGCGACACGCGCTGCACCGAGGCCGCCTCGACGGGCACGCGGGCGAGCTGGTCGAGGCCGAGCACCGCGGGAACGAGCGGCAACGGCACCGAGGTGCGCACGGTGACCGACAGCATCGCGCCGGCCGCGGGGCATTCGGGCGACGATCGGTCGCAGTCGATCGAGACGCTCACCGCGGCGGGGTCGAGGCCGTATTCGGCGACGATCGCGTCGAGCACGCGCTTTCCGCGGGCGTCTGCGGTCGCCGCGTCGGGCGATTCGGCGATCGTGCGCGCCAACTGGCGCGCGCCCGTCTCGACACCGAGCGACTGCCCCTGGATCAAACCGAGCGCGACGATGAGATACACGATCGGCACGAGCAGCACGAGGCCGACGAGGATGAACTCCAGTGCGGCCGAGCCCTCGTCGGAGCCCTGGCCGTCGCCCGTCATGTGTTGCGCTACCGAGCCCGCCTCCGGGGTCGCGGGCAGATCAGTCGAAGCTCTCACGCGGCGCATACGCGGTCACCTCCATTCCGGACGGGATGCCCAGCAGTCCCACGAGCGGGAATGTCGCGACCACCGTGACCTGCACCTCGGGGCCTGCGGCACCGTCGGTCGCCACGGCGCTGACCTGGGCATCCAACGCCCCGCCCACCGCGGCGCTGATGAGCCGCGTCGTGCGTACGGCGCCGTCGGCGGGCTCGGTGTCGGCGAGAGCGCCGTGGTAGGCACCCTCGACGGCCGCGTCGTGCACGACGTTGCGGACGTAGACCGCGAGCGCGAGTTGCAGCACCCCGAGGGTCAGCACCGTGAGCAGCAGCCCGACGAGAACGAACTCGACCGGCGCCGAACCGGTCTCATCGCTCAGGTCGCGGCCGCTGCGCGCGCTCTCCCGCTCAAGGCACCGCATCGCGGGTCAGAGCCCCGAGACGCGGCTGAGGGCCTGCTCGAAGAGGTCGGCCAGTGCCGGCCCGGCGAGGCTCCAGATCGCGACGACCAACCCCGCCGTCATGAGCGTGACGAGTACCCAGCCGGGAACGTCGCCGCGCTCGTCGTCGATCGTGTCTGTCAGGGCGGCGCGCAGCCGTCCCCATACCGTGCGGATCATGTCCGCCTCCTTCCGACCGTCGCCGGTCATGAGATTCCGAGCTTGAGCATGACGATCCCCGGGAACACGGCGAACAGCACCGACAGGGGAAGGATGAGGAAGACGAGCGGCAGGAGCATGAGGATCTCTTTGCGGCCGGCCGACTCGATGAGTGCACGCTTGGCGTCTTCGCGGGCGTCGACGGCCTGCTCCTGCAGCACCTGCGCGAGTGGCGCACCGCGGTCCATCGCCGCGACGAGGTGCTCGACGGCACGCGACAGTGCGGGCACGTCGACGTTCTTGGCGAGGCCGAGCAACGCGTCGGAGAGGTTCGAGCCCGTGCCGCTGGCGAGCACGGCGGCCCGCAGCTCTTCGGTCAGCACGCCCGAACCGACCTCGCCGACGCGCCGCAGCGCGTCGCGGAGGCCCTCACCGGCGGCGAGGCACAGCGCGAGGAACTCCAGCACGGTCGGCAGTTCGTCGTCGATTCGCGCGATGCGGCGCCGGGCGCGCGTCGTGAGCCGCTGCTCGCAGATGACGATCGCCGCGACCGCCCCGAGCGGCGGCAGCAGTACGGCGACGAGCCCGCCGCGCCCACTGAGGGTGAGGACGACGGCGAGCACACCGCCCAGAGCCAGCCCTGCGACCGCCCAACCCAACTGGGTGGCGCGGAACCCGACGACATCGGGCGCGAGCCCTGCCTGCCGCAGCCGCTGCGCCAGCGCGTCGCCGTTGGCGCCGCCGCCCCACCCTCTGGCCAGTCGGTCGCGCGCCGTGCGCCACCCTTGCCATGCGGGGAGGGGATGCAGCGGCGTGAGCCCCACCGGGTCGGCCACATCGCGCACGTACGGCGCGATGCGGCGGCTGAGGCTCGGCGCGGCCCACCGCGGAATGCGCTGCGCGATGAGGAGCGCCCCCGCGGCGAAGGCGGCGCCGAGGATGACCGCGCAGGCGGCGACCGTGACCGGGCTCATCCGAACCACCGCTGCGGTTCGGGCAGGCGCCCCAGCCGGATCGTGAGCCGATACGCGAGCACAGACACGACCGCCCCGGCGAGCACGACGACGACGCCCGCGGGAGTGGAGTAGGCCGCGGCGCCCTCGGGCCGGATCGCCAGCAGCCCCAGGACGATCCACGGCGCGACGACGCCGACGACGGCGGCACCGCGCACCCAGGACTGCCGAGCCTCGACTTCGGCGCGGAGCGTGGCATCCGCCCGCACCGACGACGAGAGAGCCCGCAGCACGCTCGTGAGTTCGGTGCCTCCCACGTGCCGGGCCATGCGGAGCGTCTCGATGATGCGATCGGCGACGGGATCGGCGAGCGTCGCCTTGAGGCGCAGGGCGCTCGAGTCGAAGTGACCGGATGCCGCCATGTCGGCCGCGAACCGCGAGAACGCCCCGCGCAGGGCGGGCGGTCCGCTGACCGCCAGCGCCGCGACGGCGTCGGGGAGAGACATGCCGGCACGCACCGCCGAGACGAGAAGGTCGCAGACATCCGACCACAGCGCGCGGCGCGAGCGGCGCAGCCGCCGTGCTCGCGCCTTCAGCCACGAGAACGGCGCCGCCGCGCCGGCTGCACCGGCGACGAGCGCAACGGCGGGGAGGCCCGTCACCAGCCACGCCGCCGAGGCGCAGACCGCCGCGAGAACGGCGGCGATCACCCCGGGTCGCGCCGTCGGCGCGTGCGCGAAACCCGCCTCTTGCAGCAGCCGGGCGAGGCGGCCGTCGCTCGTGGGGCTCGAGGTCTTCTCACCCGTAGGCCACAGCCACGGCGAGGCGGTGAGCAACACGCCGGCCGCGAGCACGGCGCCCCAGACGACGGTCATGACGCGACCCGCGCTCGCTCGGCGCTACGCCCCGCCCGGTAGACCGAGCGGGTCTCGACGAGCTGGCCGTCGACGCGGCCGGTCGTCTCGACGATCTCTTCGACGTGGCGGTGTCCGTCGGCGCTGCGTCGGCAGTGCACGACGAGGTCGACGCCGGTCGCGATCGCGGGCACCACGAAGCCCGCGTCGATGTTGCGGCCGGCCAGCAACGGCAGCGCCGCGAGTCGGCGGAGCGCGTCGTCGGCGGAGTTGGAGTGGATGGTTGCGCAACCCGGCACACCCGTGTTCAGCGCGAGGAGCAGATCGAGGGCCTCGGCGTCGCGCACCTCGCCGACGACGAGTCGATCGGGGCGCATGCGCAGCGCCTCTTTCACGAGTCGGCGCAGGCTCACCGCGCCGGTTCCCTCGAGGCTCGGCTGACGCCCCTGCAGCGCCACGACATCGGGGGCGGTCACCGCGAGCTCGAACGTCTCTTCCACCGTGATGACGCGGTGCTCGGGCGGGCAGGCTCCGATGAGCGCCGCGAGGAGGGTCGTCTTTCCGGCGTGCGTGGCGCCCGAGACGAGCACGTTGCGCCCGTCGGCCATCGCCTCGCGCAGCATCGCGGCGATGTGCGCGGGCAGAGCACCCGCGTCGACGAGATCGTCGAGGGTCCGGCGCGCGGCGAGGAACTTGCGGATGTTGACGGCGTAATGCGCGCGCGTGACATCCGGGATCACGACGTGCAGCCTCGACCCGTCCGGAAGTGACGCATCGACGAACGGTTGGCTCAGATCGACCCGGCGCCCGGTCGCGTGCAGCATGCGCTCAACGATGTCGCGCACGGCATCGGCGCTGAGCCGGAGCGGCACCCGCTCGCTGCGCCCGGCGCGGGCGACGAAGATCGTCTGCGGATCGTTGATCCAGATCTCTTCGACCTCGGGGTCGTCGAGCAGGGGTTGCAGCGACCCGTATCCCGTGACGCGGGCGAGCACATCGCGCACGCACGCGGCTTCGTCGTCGATGTCTTCGAGCCCGCGGGCGAGGGCGAAGTCGTTGTGCCGGCGCACTTCGGCGTCGGCGATCTCGGCGGCGCGGCCGGGCTGGCGCACCGGGTCGACCTGCTCGTCGCGCAGCCTGCCGCGCACCCGCTCGGCCACCGCGTCGACGACGGGGGCGGGGAGGACGGATGCGGCGAAGCTCACCCCGGCATCCTCACAAGACCAGCCGCCGCCTGCCGGAGTTATCCACAGCCACACCTTGACCCTGTGGTCAGACCACAAGTAGACTGCGTGACCGTGCTGAGCATCCCCGAAACCCTCGACGCGCAGGCGGCCGCCGCCGTCCACAAGTCCGACGCGCTGCGCTCCCCCGGCCGCTTCCTCGCGTCGGGCATGCTCGCCGGCGCCTACATCGGCATCGGTGTGATTCTCATGGTCGCCACCGCCGGCCCCCTGATCGCCGCGGGCGACGGACTCGCGAAGCTCGTCAGCGGCCTCGTCTTCGGCGTCGCCCTCACCCTCGTCGTCTTCGCGGGGGCAGACCTCCTGACGAGCGCCATGATGATCCTCCCCCAGGGCGCACTGATGCGCGCGATCGGACCGTGGCGCGCGCTCGGCGTGCTCGTGGCGACGCTCGTCGCCAACCTCGTCGGTGCCCTCGTGTTCGCCGCCCTCATCGTCGCCTCGGGCGTGCTGCACGCAAACGCCGCTGCAGGTCAGATGCTTTCCGACATGCTCGCGGCCAAGGCATCCGAAGGGCCCGTCGAGCTCTTCGTCCGCGGCATCCTCTGCAACATGCTCGTGTGCCTCGCGATCTGGATGTGCGCGCGGGTGCGCTCCGACGTCGCGAAGATCCTCCTGATCTTCGCCGCGATCCTCGCCTTCATCTCCTCCGGCTTCGAGCACGTCGTCGCCAACATGACGACTTACGGCATCGGCCTCTTCTCCGGCGACCCGAACGCGACTTGGGCCCTCTTCGGCACGAACCTGCTCTGGGTCGGCCTCGGCAACCTCGTCGGCGGTGCCCTGATCGTCGGCGTCGGTTACTGGGTGATCGGCGGTTCCCCGCGGATGCCTCGCACCGACGCCCACGCGTCAGCAGCACACGCGCGCGCAGGCGTCGCCGAACCGGCCCCGGTAGACTGAGCACTCCCCCGCGGGAGTGGTGAAATCGGCAGACACGCAGGATTTAGGTTCCTGTGCCTTCGGGCGTGTGGGTTCAAGTCCCACCTTCCGCACAGGGTGACGCAGGTTACGCTCTAACCGTCTGCGCCGCCGACACCTTCCCCGCCCACCGACACTGACGGGACCTCCGTGCACTCTCTGGCCCTCATCCCGTGGCTCGACCCCGCGGCCATCATCGAAGGCGCAGGCCCCTGGGCACTGCTGGTGGTGTGTTTCATCGTCTTCGCCGAGACCGGTCTGCTGATCGGTTTCTTGCTGCCGGGCGACACGCTGCTCGTGATCTCGGGGCTGCTGTCGCACTCGACCGACACGCTCCCGCACGGTGTGTTCGGTCTGAGCGTCTGGTGGGTCGCGCTGCTCATCGGTCTCGCCGCGTTCCTCGGCGGCGAGGTCGGGTACTACATCGGCCACAAGGGCGGTCCGGCGGTCTTCGAGCGGAAAGACTCGGGCCTGTTCAGCAAGAAGAACGTCGACCGCACGAACGCGTTCTTCGAGAAGTACGGCGGGCTCACCGTCATCCTCGCCCGGTTCGTGCCGATCGTGCGCACGTTCGCCCCGGTCGCGGCGGGCGTCGGCCACATGCCGTGGCGGCGTTACACGCTCTACAACCTCATCAGCGCGATCCTGTGGGGCTTCGGGCTCACGATGTTCGGCTACCTGATCGGTTTCATCCCGCCGGTCGCGACGTTCGTCGAGCACTACATCGACCTCATCCTGCTCGCCGCCGTCGGAGGCACCGCTCTCGTCACCCTGTGGCACTACTTCTCGGAGCGCCGCAAGGTGCGCCAGGAGCGCGAAGCCGGCATCACGGCACAGCCCGCCGAGCCGATCGACGGCGACCTGCCCGCCTGAGGCTCCCCCGAATCAGGACGCCTTCTTCGCCTTCGTGCCGGGCTTCGCACCCTTGGCGGGTCTCGCACCCTTCGCCGTCTTCGACGCGGTGTCGGATGCCTCCGCACCGCGCGCCCCGTCGTCGCCGGCCGACTCGGCGCGCGCGGCACGGCTGCGCTCGACACTGGCCTTGAGGGCCGCCATCAGGTCGATGACCTCGCCCCCGGCATCCTTCTCGGCCTGCTCACCGAAGGTCTCGGCGGTGTCGAGCGCATCGCCCTTCTTGAGCTTCGCGTCGATCAGGGTGCGGAGCTCGTGCTGGTATTCGTCGACGAACTGGTCAGGGTCGAAGTCGCCCGAGAAGCTCTCGACGAGAGATGCCGAGAGTTCCAGCTCTTTCGCCGAGATCTTCACGGGCTCGTCGAGGGCCGGGAAGGCGGGCTCGCGCACCTCGTCGGCCCAGAGGAGCGTCTGCAGCACGAGCACGTCGCCCCGCACGCGCAGCGCCGCGAGCCGCGTCTTCTGCCTGAGCGAGAAGCGCACGATCGCGGTGCGGTCGGTCTGCTCGAGCGTCTGACGCAGCAGCACGTAGGCCTTGGGTGAGGTCGAATCGGGTTCGAGGTAATAGGCCTTGTCGAGCGTGAGCAGGTCGATCTGGTCGCTCGGCACGAACTCGACGACCTCGATCTCGCGCGACCGCTCGGCGGGGAGCGAGGCGATGTCGTCGGCGGTGAGCACGACGGTGCGCTCACCGTCGTCGTAGGCCTTGTCGATGTCGGCGTAGGGCACGACCTCGCCGTCGAGTTCGCAGATCCGCTGGTAGCGGATGCGCCCGCCGTCGGCGGCGTGCACCTGGTGCAGCGGCACGTCGTGGTCTTCGGTGGCCGAATACACCTTGACCGGCACATTCACGAGCCCGAAGGTCAGCGCGCCTTTCCAAATCGTTCGCATCACCCCAGTGAACACCGCGCGCGCCGGTCGGCGCCAGGGCCGGGGCGAGCGGAGGTGCGCGGATGCCGCGGGGTCGCGCCCGCTACCCTGACGACATGCCCACGCGCGGTCAGCTCGTCGAGATCGACGGCCGGCGCCTGCGCCTGACGAACCTCGACAAGGTGCTGTACCCCGCCACCGGCACCACCAAGGGCGAGGTGATCGACTACTACTCGCGGATCGCGCCCGCCCTGCTGCCGCACCTGCGCGGTCGTCCCGTGACCCGGCTGCGGTGGCCCGAAGGCACGGGGCATCCGCCCTTCTTCGCGAAGGATCTCGAGGCGGGCGCCCCCGACTGGCTCGGGCGCCACCCGATCGACCACTCCGGCGGCGCGAAGGACTATCCCGTCGTCGACGACGTGGCGGGGCTGGTGTATCTCGCCCAGGTCGCGAGCCTCGAACTGCACACCCCGCAGTGGCGGTTCGAACCGCCCGCCGGTACGGAGGGCGGTCGAGGAAAGCCCGATCGGCTCGTGCTCGATCTCGACCCCGGTCCCGGCACGGGGCTGGCCGAATGCGCCGAGGTCGCCCGGTGGGCGCGCGAGATCTTGCACGGCGTGGGCATGCAGCCCCTGCCCGTGACGAGCGGGTCGAAAGGCATCCATCTCTATGCGGGCCTCGACGGCACGCGCACGTCGGAGGAGATCTCGGCGTTCGCGCGCGAGCTGGCGCGCGCTCTCGAGGCCGATCACCCCGACCTCGTCGTCAGCGCTATGACGAAAGCGGTGCGCGCGGGCAGGGTGTTCGTCGACTGGAGTCAGAACAACGCCGCGAAGACCACCATCGCCCCCTATTCGCTCCGCGGGCGTGCGGAGCCGACGGTCGCCGCGCCTCGCACCTGGGCCGAACTCGATGCGCCCGAGCTGCGCCAGCTGCGCTTCGACGAGGTACTCGCGCGCGTCGCCGCCGACGGCGACCCGCTCGCCCCCGTCGAACCGGATGCCTCGCACGCGCTCACCTCGTACCTCGCCAAGCGCACGCGCGGCGCGACCCCCGAGCCCTTCCCCACTCCCTCCACTCCCCCCGCTCCCCTCACCTCCCCGAGCCGCTATGTTTCGTCCGAGCCGCTACGCTCCGGCCCGCCAGAACATGGCGGCCCGGACGAAACGTGGCGGTTCGTGATTCAGGAGCACCATGCGCGGCGGCTGCATTACGACCTGCGGCTCGAGCGGGACGGGGTGCTCGTGAGTTGGGCGGTGCCGCGCGGGGTGCCGGACTCCCCCGACCGCAACCACCTCGCGGTCATGACCGAGCCGCATCCGCTCGAGTACCTCGACTTCGCCGGCACCATTCCCGCGGGCCAGTACGGCGCGGGCAGGATGACGGTGTGGGATGCCGGGGTGTACGACACCGAGAAGTGGCGCGACGACGAGGTCATCGTCACCCTGACCGGCCGACCGGGCGGGCCGCTCGGCACCGCGAAACTTGCCCTCATCCGCACCTCGGGCGCCGGCGAGAAGTCGCAGTGGCTGCTGCACCGGATGGCATCGGATGCGTCGCGCCAGCCGGAACCCGCGCAGCGCGCGCCCGAGGCGAAGACCCACCGACCGGATGCCGCGACGAAGGCGACCACCGCGCCGACCTCCCCGAGCGCGGGGGCGGGCGCCACGGGCGACGCGCCGATGCTCGCGACGGCCTCGACACCGGCGCTCGCGGCGGCGGCCGCCGTGCGGTGGGGCGAGCCGTGGGTCGAGTTCAAATGGGATGGCATCCGCGCGATCGGCACGTGGGACGGGAGCCGGCTCACGCTGCGGGCGCGGAGCGGCACCGACATCACCGCCCGCTACCCCGAACTCACCGGTATCGACGCAGGACTCGGTCACGAGCCCGCCGTCGTCGACGGCGAGATCGTGGCACTC
Source organism: Microbacterium paulum (assembly GCF_015707995.1). Classification (GTDB taxonomy): domain Bacteria; phylum Actinomycetota; class Actinomycetes; order Actinomycetales; family Microbacteriaceae; genus Microbacterium; species Microbacterium paulum. Next base: position 20,643 of record NZ_JAAGRY010000003.1, on the reverse strand, counting down.
GACGCGTCGGATCGGCCGAACTTCACGAGGCTGCAGGCGCGCATGCACCTCACGAAGCCGCGCGAGATCGAGCGCGAGGCATCCCGCACCCCCGTACGCTTGCTGCTCTTCGACGTACTGCGGCTCGGCGACGACGACGTCGCGTCGCGGCCGCTCCGCGAGCGCCGAGCGCTTCTCGAACGCATCACGCGAACCCCCGCACCGGCAGTCGTGCTACCGCCGGTGACCGACGACCTCGATGCGGCCCTCGACGCCGCGCGCGAGCTGTCGCTCGAGGGCGTCGTGCTGAAGAACCCGGCGTCAAGGTATCGGCGCGGCGCACGGTCGGAGGACTGGCTCAAGGTCAAACTCACCCGCACGCACGATGTCGTCATCGGGGGCATCCGGCCCGGCCGTGGTGCGCGTGCCGGGTCGATCGGCTCGCTCCTGCTCGGCATCCCCGCCGCCGACGGCCTGCACTACGTGGGCCGGGTCGGCTCGGGGTTCAGCGACCGCGAGCTCGCCCGCCTCGACGCGCTGCTGCGGCCGCTCCGCACCGACGCCGACCCGTTCCTCGACGTGCCGGCAGCGGATGCCTCGGATGCCCTGTGGCTGCGCCCCGAGGTCGTCGGCGAGGTCGAGTTCGCCGAGTTCACCCCCGGCGGCACGTTGCGCCACGCCCGCTGGCGCGGCGTACGCGCCGACATGTCACCCGCGGACGTCGCCCGGGACTGAGGTCACGGGGAGCTGCGCGCGCGCCGCGGCCCCGACCGTCGGAGTCGGCGTGGCGGTCGGCGAACCGACGAACACCCCGACGACGTCGCCGTCGAGCACGAACTGCAGCGCGGTACCGCCGCCGAATCGATCGCGCAACGGCTGCGGAGAGTCGTCCCCGACGACGAGCTCGGCCGTCGCGGGGAAGCTCCCCGCCCGGCATCCCGTGTAGATGGCCCCCGAGATCGCTCCGTCCGCGCTGAGCTGCTCGTCTGAGAACACGAGAAGGCACTCGCCGTCGCTGCCCTGAGCGAACGGCGCCCACGGGGTCCGCACCACGGTCAGCCCTTCGAACGCGAAGGCGCGCATGGTCTCGCCCCCCACCCCTTGCCTCAGCCGATCGCTCGCCTCGAGCGGATCGTCGAGAGTAGCGACCTGCTGCGCGCCCGAGGCGGTGACCACGGGCGAGATGCGGGCGAGGCCGAACACGAGGCCGCCCACGATGACGGCGACCACGGCAATCGATGCCGCCCACGCCACGGCCCACCGGGCCGCGATCGGGCGCGGCTGCCGAGGCGGGGCAGGCACGGCCTCGGGGCTTGTAGCCGCCGCCGCGGAGCCGGACGCGGCCTGCGCCGGAGAGCTTTCCGGCTCGTCGCCGCTCGTGCCGGCGACACCGAACAGCGACTCCGTCACCGCGTCGACGGACGCGGCATCCGTCCGGCTCGTCTCGGCTGCGGCCGTCCGGCTTGCCCCGTCGGTGGTTGTCTGCCCTTCGCGCGCCGCGATCTCGAGATCACGCAGCCGGGCGAGCGCCTCCGGATCGCCGTCGATGTCGGCGGCGGGGCCGTAGGCGCGGGCCCGCAGCGCCGCGAGCTCATCGTGGGGAGAAGTCATCCCCTGCATCGTCGCACACGCCGAAGCGGTGCCGTCAGTGCGCCTCGGGCTCGCGGTGCCCGACGGGCTCGAACTGGAAGGTCGAGTGCTCGACGTCGAAATGATCGGCGAGACACGACTGCAACTGCGACAGCAGCCGCGCACTCCGGCCCGCGGTGAGCACCTCGGGTTCGACGACGACGTGCGCCGTGAACACGGGCGCGCCGCGGGTGAGCTGCCAGACGTGCACATCGTGCACATCGGCGACCCCGTCGGCGGCGAGGATGTGCTCGCGGATCGTCGCGACATCGGTGCCCTCGGGCGCGCGTTCTCCGAGCACGGCGAAAACCTCGCGCAAGAGCGTGATCGCACGCGGCACGATCATGACGGCGATGAGCAGGGATGCCAGGGCGTCCGCCGGCATCCATCCCGTCACGACGATCACGATCGCGGCGACGATGACGACGGCCGACCCGATGAGGTCGCCGAGCACCTCGAGGTAGGCGCCGCGCACGTTGATCGAAGTGCGCTGGGCGGCCGACAGCAGCCACATCGAGATCGCGTTGGCGACGAGGCCGACGGTGGCGACCACGATCATCAGCCCGCCGGCGACCTCGAGCTCGCTCGGGTGCAGCAGCCGCTGGATCGCCTCGATCGCGATCCACACGCACAGCACGATCAGCAGAACGGCGTTGATCAGGGCGCCGAACACCTCGGCGCGCTGGTAGCCGTAGGTGTTCCGCTCGTTCGCGGGGCGCGCCGCGATGACGCTCGCGATCAGCGCGATGACGAGCGCCGAGGCATCCGCGAACATGTGCGCCGCGTCGGCGAGCAACGCGAGCGATCCGGTGAGGATCGCCCCGACGATCTGCACGATCATGACGATCGAGGTCAGACTCAGCGAGATCGCGAGCAGCCGGTGGTTGGCCTGGCCCCTCACCCCGCTGACGTCGTGCGCGTGATCGTGCATGTGTCGAGGCTATGCCCGCCCGGCCGGCGGCACGCGTGTTCGGGCTACTCGGGAATGATCGTGATTCTCACTCGCCGCGCGGAGCGATCGGGGCACGCGGAGCGATCGGGGCACGCGGGCGATCAGAGCGCCCTGAGCGCGCGTTCTGATCAGAGTGCGCCGAGCAACGGCACCAGCGCCGTGAAGGCGCGGGCGCGGTGGGATGCCTCGTTCTTCTCGGCGGCAGAGAACTCCCCCGCCGTGCGCTGCGCTCCACCGGGCTGGTCGTCGGGGATGAAGATCGGGTCGTAGCCGAACCCCCCGGCTCCGGCTGCGGCGCGGGCGAGGCGGCCCGGCCACACGCCCTCGACGACGTGCTCGACGGCGCCACCGGCCGTGCTCGCGCCCGGGATGACGAGGGCGATCGTCGAGACGAACTGCGCGGTGCGGTGCGGGTCGTCGATGTCGGAGAGCTGATCGAGCAGCAGGTCGAGGTTCGCGACGGCGTCTTTGCGATGGCCCGCCCAGTAGGCGGAGAAGACGCCCGGCGCGCCGCCGAGCACGTCGACGCAGACGCCGGAGTCGTCGGCGAGGGCGGGGAGCCCCGTGTGCGCCGCGGCGGCCCGCGCCTTGATGAGCGCGTTCTCGGCGAAGGTCACGCCGTCTTCGACCGGCTCGGGGCCGTCGTAGCCGATGACGGTGAGGTCGGGGCGCGTCGCAGCGACGATCGCGGCGAACTCTTCGACCTTGTGCGGATTGTGCGTCGCGAGGACGACCTGAGCCATCGCTCAGGCCTCGCGGGTCGCGCCGAGTGCGGCGAGCTGAGCCTCACGCAGGTCGGCGCAGCCGGCGACACCGAGCTCGAGCAGCGCGTCGAGCTCGCGCTTGTCGAACGGCGCTCCCTCGGCCGTGCCCTGCACCTCGACGAACAGGCCCCGGCCGGTGACGACGACGTTCATGTCGGTCTCGGCGCGCACGTCTTCGACGTAGGCGAGGTCGAGCATCGGCTCGCCGTCGATGATGCCGACCGAGACGGCGGAGACCGAGTCGATCAGCGGCTTCGCGTTCTTTCCGACGAGGCCTTTCGCTCGGCCCCACTCGATCGCGTCGGCGAGGGCGACGTACGCACCCGTGATCGCGGCGGTGCGGGTGCCGCCGTCGGCCTGCAGCACGTCGCAGTCGATGACGATCGTGTTCTCGCCGAGCGCCTTCGTGTCGACGACGGCGCGCAGGGCGCGGCCGATCAGGCGGGAGATCTCGTGCGTGCGACCGCCGACCTTGCCCTTGATCGACTCGCGGTCGTTGCGGCTGTTGGTCGCGCGCGGCAGCATCGCGTATTCGGCGGTGACCCACCCCTTGCCCTTGCCGGTCAGCCAGCGCGGCACGCCGCCGGTGAACGAAGCGGTGCAGAGAACCTTGGTGCCGCCGAACGAGATGAGCGCCGACCCTTCGGCGTGCGCGCTCCACCCCCGCTCGATGGTCACGGGGCGCAGCTGGTCGACGGTGCGGCCGTCGGCACGGGTGGTGGGCTCGGTCATGGTGTTCCCTTCGGAAGGTCGATGGCACCGGTCTGCACGAGGCGCACGGCGGAGACGCCGCGACCCATCAGCCGGTCGGCGAGGCGGAGGAAGTCTTCGGCCGAGTCGCCGGTCGCCTCGTAGGTGTGCAAGGCCGTGGCATCCGGCCCGGCGAGCAGCCCGCGTGAGACGAGCTGCCGGTAGACGTCTTTGGCGGTCTCGGTGTCGCTCGAGACGAGCGAGACGCCCTCGCCCATCACGTAGCTGATCGCGCCCTCGAGGAACGGGTAGTGCGTGCAGCCGAGCACGAGCGTGTCGACGCCGGCGTGGCGGAGGGGCGCCAGGTACTCCTCGGCGACGCGCAGCACCTCGGGCGAATCGGTGACGCCCGCCTCGACGAACTCGACGAAGCGCGGGCAGGCCTGGGCGAACACCTCGAGGGTCGCGTCGACGCCGAGCATGTCCTGGTAGACGCCTGATCCGATCGTGCCCTCGGTGCCGATCACGCCGATCCGGCGGTTGCGGGTCGTCGACAGTGCGGTGCGGACGGCCGGGCCGATCACCTCGACCACCGGCACGTCGTAGCGCTCGCGCGCATCGCGGAGCATCGCCGCGGATGCCGTGTTGCAGGCGATCACGAGCATCTTGACGCCCTCGTCGACGAGCGTGTCGAGCACCTCGAGTCCGTAGCGACGCACGTCGGCGATGGGCTTCGGGCCGTACGGGGAATGTGCCGTGTCGCCGATGTAGACGATCGACTCGCGCGGCAGCAGTTGAGACACCGCCCGCGCGACGGTCAGTCCGCCGACCCCGGAGTCGAAGATCCCGATCGGCGCGTCCGTCACGATCGTCCAGCCTACCCGGCCGTCGATAGAGTGACGGCATGTCCACGGCACTGCTGACCGACCGGTACGAGCTGACGATGATCGATGCGGCGCTGCGCGACGGCACGGCGGGCCGCCCCTGCGTGTTCGAGCTGTTCGCCCGGCGCCTGCCCGGCGGGCGGCGGTTCGGGGTGGTCGCGGGCACCGGCCGCCTGCTGCAGGAATTGCGCGACTTCCGCTTCGGCGACGACGAACTGCGCTACCTGCGCGACCACGCGGTCGTCAGCCCCGAGACCGTCGCCTATCTCGAGAACTACAGCTTCACCGGCTCGATCCGCGGCTACCGCGAGGGCGAGCTGTACTTTCCCGGCTCGCCGATCCTGACGATCGAGGGCACCTTCGCCGAGGCGGTCGTGCTCGAGACCCTCGCGCTGTCGATCCTCAACCACGACTCGGCCGTCGCGACCGCCGCAGCGCGCATGAGCATCGCCGCCGGCGACCGCCCGCTCGCCGAGATGGGGTCGCGTCGCGCGGGCGAGCGCTCGGCCGTCGCCGCGGCACGCGCCGCCTACATCGCCGGGTTCGGCGCCACGAGCAACCTCGAGGCGGGGCGCACCTGGGGCATCCCGACGATGGGTACCGCCGCGCACTCGTTCACCCTGCTGCACGACACCGAAGAGCTCGCGTTCCGCAGTCAGATCGATGCTCTGGGTGTCGAAACGACGCTCCTCATCGACACGTACGACATCCGCGAGGGCGTCGCGACCGCGATCCGAGTGGCGGGCACCGGGCTCGGCGGCGTGCGCATCGACTCGGGCGACCTGCCCACGGTCGCCGCCGCCGTGCGCACCCAGCTCGACGAGCTCGGCGCCACGGGCACGAAGATCACCGTGACGAGCGACCTCGACGAGTTCGCCATCGCGGCCCTCGCCGCCTCGCCCGTCGACTCCTACGGCGTCGGCACGTCGGTGGTGACAGGCTCGGGGTCGCCCACCGCGAGCATGGTCTACAAGCTCGTCGCACGCCAAGATGCCGCCGGCGGCTGGGTGGCGGTGGCCAAGGCATCCGCCGACAAGGGCTCGAAGGGGGGCCGCAAGGCCGCGTTCCGCACCCTCAGCCGGGGCACCGCGACGAGCGAGCTGATCGCCGTCTCGGACGGGTTCGAGCAGGTCGAGACGGCGGCAGACCACCCCGACGCGCGTCCGTTGCAGGTGACCTTCGTCGACGAGGGTGAGACGGATGCCTCCTTCGAGGGCCCCGGCGGCGTCGCGCTCGCGCGCGCGCACCACGCCGTCGTACGCGAAGAGCTGCCCATCACGGGTCTCGCGCTCAGCCGCTCCGACCCGGCGCTGCCGACCGTCTACGAAGAGGCGTGAGGCTCAGCCCATCAGGGATTCGTAGATCTCTTTGCAGGTGGGGCAGACGGGGAACTTCTCGGGGTCGCGCCCCGGCGTCCACTTCTTGCCGCAGAGCGCCCGCACCGGCTTGCCGGTGATCGCCGACTCGAGGATCTTGTCCTTCTTGACGTAGTGCGAGAAGCGCTCGTGATCGCCGGGCTCGATGTTCTCTTCGCGCAGCAGCTCTTCGAGCTCACGATCGAGCGTGAGGGTGCCGCCCTGTTCCGGGCCACCGGGTTCGTCGAGGGTGCTCATGGCATTCGAGTCTAGCCGCGGGCCACGACGCGGGGGCGGTCAGGTCGACTCGACGAACTCCATCAATCGGCCGCCCCGACGCTCGAAGACCGCCCCTCCGGCGAACACGCCGATGATGAGCACCACGAGCCCGATCGAGAGGCCCGACCAGAGCGCCGGCCAGGCGTCGGCCGCGTCGATCGCGACGGCGCGCCACGCCCACCACAGCACGGGCGTACTCAGCAGCAGCGCCCCGACGAGCACGACGCCCTGCGACAGTCCGCCGTGGGTGCGCTGCGGCTGCTGGAAGGGACTGTCGCCCGGTCGCGAGACGGCGTAGGGCGACATCACCGACGAGATCGACGACAGCCCGGCGCCGCACAAGAAGAGGCTGGCGCAGGCGCCCACCACGGCGGGCAGGATCGCCCAGCGCCCGTGCAGCGAGACCGACAGCGGCACGACGACGGCGAGCGAGGCGACGCCGATGAGCAGCACCGGCACCAGCCGGCCGATCCGGTCGGAGGCCCCGCGCACCGCGCTCGCGACATGCATCCACAGCGCGGTCGAGTCGTAGGCCAGGTCGTTGTGCACGAGCCAGCCGAAGAACAGGGCCATGAGCGGCGCGGGGACGAGGGAGACGTAGGACGTCGGCACGCCGACGATGAGGAGCGGCACGACGACGAGCACGGCGACGACGGGAACGATCGCGAGGTTGACGACATACCGCGGGTCGCGCAGCCAGTAGATGAGGCTGCGGGCGGCGACGCCGCCGCCGGGCGTGCTGGGCGTGAGTGCGAACCAGCCGAGACCGCCGCGCTCGCGCGTGGCCGTCGGGCGCTCGGCGGTCGTCAGCAGCAAGTGCACGAGCCACACCCACAGGCATCCGAGCCCCAGCACCGTCGCTGCCGCGATCGCGATCGGCAGCGCGACCGCCCCGGTGAGAGAGGCGGCGGGAATCGCCCACGCGGCGCCGAGCGGGGTCACCGCGAGCACATCCACCGCTTCGCGGAGCGCCGAGGGCACCTGCCCGTGCCACTGCAGCGACGCGAAGAACAGGACGACGGGAATGACGAGCACGAGCACCGCGACGAGGAACACGCCGGTCAGCTCGCGCGATCGCCGCCCGGGCAACACGAGGCCCGCGAGGGCGAGCGCGACCTTGGCGACGAGGAGGCAGGTGATCACGCCGAGCACCACGGCGAGCACCGTGAGGGGCACGGATGCCCCGAGCCGGATCCACAGGCGCGCGACCGCGATCCCGACGGCGATGAGCGCCAGAACGGGGACGCTGATGATGCCGGCGGCGAGGGTTGAGAGGGCGACCGAAAACGGTGAGAACCCGAACACCGCGAACCGGCGCGGGTCGAGTTGGTCGTCGATCCCGCCCATGAACGCGGCGACGAACACGCCGAGGGTCAGCGCGGAACCCGCGACGACCGTGACGGCGGCCGACACGTCGACCCCCGCGGCCTGCAGCCGCGAGGTGCCGAGGAACACGCCGACCACCACGAGGATCAGGAGCGCCACGCCGACGAGCACGCGCACCCGGTGGCGGGTGTCGCCGCGCAGCGCGCCGACGAGCAGATCGAGCCTCAGTCGGAGAAGGTGTGCAGCCACTCCAGCCCCTCCGCGTCGCCGAGGCCGCCGGCCAGCTCGATGAAGCGCTGCTCGAGCGTCAGGTCGCCGCGCACCGCGTCGACCGTGCCCTGCGCGAGCACCTGACCGGCCACGATCACCGCGACGCCGCTGCAGACCCGCTCGACGAGCTCCATGCCGTGGCTCGAGAGGATCACGGTGCCACCGTGGTCGACGTACGCCGCGAGGATGTCGAGGATCACCGCCGACGACACCGGGTCGACCGACTCGAACGGCTCGTCGAGCACGAGCACGCGCGGCGAGTGGATCATGGCGCCCGCGAGCATGATCTTCTTCGTCATGCCCGTGGAGTAGTCCGACACCGTGCGCCCCAGCGCGTCGGTGAGGTCGAACGCGCGGGCGAGGTCGGCGGTGCGCGACTCGACGACCGAGGAGCGGAGCCCCCGCAGCACGCCGTAGTAGTGCAGCAGCTGGCGACCGGTGAGCCGGTCGAACGTGCGCAGCCGGTCGGGAAGGATGCCCATCTGCCGCTTCGCGCGCGCCGGAGCGGCGCGGAGGTCGATTCCGGCGACCTCGATCACGCCCTGGTCGGGGCGCAGCAGGCCGGCGATCATCGACAGCGTCGTGGTCTTGCCGGCGCCGTTGGGCCCCACGATGCCGTAGAACGTGCCGGCCGGGACCGTGAGGTCGATCCGGTCGACCGCGCGCGTCTGACCGAACGACTTGGTCACACCGCGCATGCGCAATGCCGCGCCCTGCGCGTCGGGGTCGTCTTCGTCGTCGAGGCGAGCGAATGCCACCGCCTCCGCGACATCGGTCGCGGACCGCTCCGCGTCGATCGCGGCCACCTCGTCGAGGGCGTCGTCGAGCTCGAGCGCCGACAACAGCTCAGGCAGATCGAGGTCCGATGTCTCGGCCTCGAGGTCGCGCTCGGGTTCGGGCTCGGAGGCCGGTTCAGGACCGGACTCGGCCGCCGGCGCGGGCTCAACCTCCGGTTCGGCCTCGAGTTCCGGCTCGTCATCGATCCGCGGCTCGGACTCAGCCTCAGGCTCGGGCTCGGGCTCGGGCTCGGGCTCCGGCTCGGGCTCAGTCTCTGGTTCCGGCTCGGGATCAGGCGTGGCCACAGGATCCGGCTGCGTTGCGACCAGCGGTTCCGCCACGGGGACGGCCGAGGTCGGGGTCTCGGTCGCGTCCTCGGCAACGGCGACGTCCTCCACCTCGACGACCGGCTCGACGCCCACGACAGGCTCGACGAACCGCGCCGCGGCGACGGACGCGGGCACCGAGGGCGGCGGCGGGGGCACGGGCGGCAGGTCGCGCGGGACGGGCGTCGAGGCCGCTCGCCGGGGCGTACGGGGTGCCCTCTTCTTGCTGGTCGCGGTCCGCGGAGTGGGGCTCTTCGCGGGGCGTGCCGGTCGCGCGGCCGGGGCGCCGGCCGCGGCATCCGCAGCACTCAATCGGGGCAGCGGTGGGATCGCTGTTTCCCGCGCACCGGCATCATCGTCGGGGAGCGGGAGCGAGGCTGTCACCCGTCCAACCTAGCAAGCGCACCCGACATGCACCCTGGGTATTCCACAGCGTGACGGCGCCCGCTATTGTCACGAAATGGCAACGGACCGGCCACTTCCTGCCTCCTCCCAGTCGTCTTCGTTACCATGTCGAACGGCACGAAGGAGTGTCCAGCTGTCGAACGGACAGTGAACAGATCCTCCAGGAGTACCCCCTTTTGACTCTTCAGACCGTCATCCTCGCCGCCGGCATGGGCTCGCGCCTCGGGCGCAGCCTGCCCAAGCCACTCACCGAACTCGGCGACGGCCGCACCATCATGGGCCAGCAGCACGATAACATCCGCGCGGCCTTCGGTGACGACGCCCGCATCACCGCGGTCGTCGGCTACCGGGCCGAGACGATCATCGACGCGTTCCCCCACGCCGACTACGTGCACAACGAGCGCTACGACCAGACGAACACGTCGAAGAGCCTCCTGCGCGCGCTCAAGGCGACCGGTCGCGGCGGCGTGCTGTGGATGAACGGCGACGTCGTGTTCGACCCGCGCGTGCTCGGCCGCGCGATCGGCTACATCGAGCGCGACCAGTCGTTCGTCACGGTCAACACCGCCCAGGTCAGCGACGAAGAGGTCAAGTACACCGTCACCGCAGAGGGCTACATCAAGGAACTGTCGAAGACCGTCGTCGGCGGCATCGGCGAGGCCGTGGGCATCAACTACATCTCGAGCCGCGACAAGCGAGCGCTCATCGCGCAGCTCGGCCGCGTCGACGACCAGGACTACTTCGAGCGCGGGCTCGAACTCGCCATCGCCGAGAACGGGCTGCTGCTCGAACCGATGGACATCTCCGACCTGTACGCCGTCGAGGTCGACTTCGCCGAAGACCTCGAGCGCGCCAACCAGTTCGTCTGAACGCGATTCGCACAGCGCCCGTTCAGCGGGCGTCCATAGGATCGGCCCCGTCATGGCCAAGGTCCACCGCATCCATTCGATGACCGACGACGCCCCGTGGGCGGGCGGTCTGCCGCCGCAGGGCTCGCCCGAGCATCCGCGGACGATCCGTGCGCTCGACGGCGTGCTGCGCGTACAGCGCCCCGCAGTCGTCGCGCACCTGCGCAGCATCCGACTGCGTCACCCGAACGCCAGCACCGCCGAGATCGTGCGCATGCTCGAGCGCCGGTACCTCGCCGCCGTCACGACCGGAGGCGCGGCGGTGGGGGCGACCGCCGTCGTGCCGGGCATCACCACGGGCGTCACCCTCGCCCTCTCGGGCGTCGAGACGGTCGTCTTCTTGGATGCCACGGCGCTGTTCGCCCAGTCGCTCGCCGAACTGCACGGCATTCCCGTCGACGATCCCGATCGCGCGCGAGCGCTGGTGCTCACCCTCATGCTCGGCCAGGAGGGCGTCGACCTCGTGGCGCAGCTCACCCGCCAGGCGACCGGGCGCGGCGGAACCCGCACGGCCTATTGGGGCGAGCTCGTCACGAAGTCGCTCCCCCGCGCCGCGGTGGGGCCGCTCGTCGACCGCCTCAAGACCGCGTTCCTGCACCAGTTCGCGGCGAAGGGCAGCGCCTCGGTCATCGGCAAGGCCCTGCCGTTCGGCATCGGTGCCGCCGTCGGGGGCACCGGCAACCACCTCCTCGGCCGGCGGGTGATCGTCGGATCGCGGCGGGCGTTCGGCGCGCCGCCGACGACCTATCCGGTCGAGCTCGAGCCGCGCCCCGGGGCGTCGAGGCTCGAGGCATCCGCCTTCGGCACGGCACGCCGCGCGGGAACCGCGATCGGTGCGGGCGGGCGCCGGGTCGCGGGCGCGGTGGGGTCTGCGGTCGGCGGCGCCGTCGGGGCTGTCGCCTCGGCAGCGCCGGGGCGCCGGCGGCGCGGCAAAGACGACGCGGACGATGCGGATGCCACCGGTGCCGGCGAGGATGCCGCGGTCGACGACGTCGCTTCCGCTCCGTAACCCACCGCCTCCTCCCCCGTACCCAGATTTCGCGGGTTCTCCACAGCCTGGCCGATTCCGGCCCGAATCGGCGCGCGGGCGTCGGGAGTGCTCTCTAACGTCGCGGGCATGCTCCGCACTCTCGACGCCTCCCGATCCCGCCCCTACCGTGTGCCGTGGCAGGTCGATCGCCGCGATGAACGGCACCCGGTGGTGCGCAACGCCAGCGGCGAACCCGCCGACTTCGTGCGGGTCTTCCGGCCCGACGGCAGCGGTGAGCACTGGGGGCAGGTGCTGCCGGGCGAAGAGCTGTCGGTGTGTCTCTGCACCGCCGATCCGGGCCAGTTGCGCGTGACGCTCGCCTGGTATCGCTGGCGCACCGATGACGAGTACTGCTGGGCCTTCACGACGTGATCGGGGGCTCAGCCCACCCCCGCCGTCAAGGCGCACAATGGGGTCATGGGAATCTTCCAGAGCCGCCCCGAAGAGCCGGACGAATGGGCCGGGCTGCCCGCAGAGCCCTGGGAGCCGCGCGTTCCCGGCGAGGTTCTTCCTTCCGCCCCGATCGACTCGCTCGACCCACTCGACCCCGCGGCCCTCGGCTGGGGTGGGGCGCTCGACGCGGCCGCGACGGGCCACGCGTTCGTCGCGGTGCCGATCGAGACCACGGCCCTCGACGCGGGGTTCGCCGACGACGCCGGGTCGGGCGCCGACGCCGGCTGAGCCTGGGACAGGCGGCATGCCGGCGCGGTTAGGCTCGATGCGTGGCCGCGCTCCTGATCACCCTGCTGTTTCTCAACGCCCTCTTCAACGTGGTCGCGTGGCCCCGGTTCTATGGCCGCGTCGCGAAAGACCCGCGCGCACATGATGCCGCCGGGCGGCCCACGCGCTTCCTGATCGTGCACGCCGTACTGATCGGCATCGCGCTGCTGCTCGCGGCGGCGTCGGCGGTCGCCGCGATCGTCGCCCTCGTCGTCGGCGTCTGAGCCGCGAGCGCGCGGATCAGCCCACTCGGCGCGCTCCCCCGACGCACTAGCGTGGAACGCATGGACGCCACCCTCGAGAGCCTTCGACTCTGGCTGCCCCGCCAGCGGTGGTTCGCCGGGTCGACCGTCGCGCCGCGCCTGCGCGTGATCGGGGAGTCCCCCCTTGAGAGCGCCGACCCGCTCGTGCGCGTGCGGGTGTTGGTCGTCGTCGACGACGCTCCGGCGAGGCCCGTCGTCTACCAACTCCCTCTCGTCGAGCGACCGGCCGGCGACACCGACATCCTCCCCGGGCTCATCGCCGTGCGCGACGACGGCTCGGCGCTCATCGACGGACCGCACGACCCCGCGTTCACCGGCGCCTTGCTGCGACACGTCGCGCCGGATGCACCACACCCCACGGCCGAGGTCTTGAGTGGCGAACAGTCGAACACGTCGATCATCTATCGCTTCGCGGACGCACCCGGCCTCACCCCGGTGATCTGCAAAGTGTTCCGGGTGCTGCACGCGGGGCTCAACCCCGACATCGAGCTGCAGAGCGCGTTGGCCGCAGCCGGCTCACCGCACGTGCCGCGGGTCGTCGGCCGCATGGACGGCTCGTGGGGCGATCCCGAAGATGCGACCCTCACCCTGCACGGGTCGCTGGCCTTCGCGCAGGAGTTCTTCCCCGGCGTCGACGACGCCTGGCGCGTGGCGCTCCGCGCGGCGCGCGAGGGCGTCGACTTCGCCGACGCGGCGGATGCCCTCGGTCGCACGACCGCCGAGGCGCACCTCGACCTGGCCCGACTGTTCCCGAACCCCGAAGCGGGCGCCGACGAACGCCGCGCGATCGTCGGGTCGTGGCACCGACGCCTGTCGATCGCGCTCGACGAGGTGCCGCAGCTGGCACCGTTCGCCGCTGACATCCGGTGGCGCTACGCGGCGGCAGAGGCGACCGACTGGCCGCGCCTGCAGCGCATCCACGGCGACTACCACCTCGGGCAGGTGCTGCAGGTGCGGGGACGCGGATGGGTGCTGCTCGACTTCGAGGGCGAGCCGATGCGTCCGATGGGCGAACGCAGCGCACCCGACCTGGCCCTGCGCGACCTCGCCGGCATGCTGCGCTCCTTCGACTACGTCGAAGGATCACTCGCGCTCGCGCGCGCGCAGACATCCGCTCCGGATGCCACCGACCGGCCCGACCCCGACGACGACAGCGCCCGCGCGTGGGCCGCCGCGGCCCGCTCGGCCTTTCTGGGCGGCTATCGCGCCGCGACGGGTGCTTCCCCGCAAGGCGCCCTGCTCGACGCCCTCGAACTCGACAAAGCCGTGTACGAGGCGATCTACGAGGCGCGCCACCGTCCCGACTGGTTGCAGATCCCGCTGTCGGCCGTCGCGCGGCTCTCGGCACGGTGAACCCGCGGGCCGCCCGGCGGCGCTGACCAGCCGCGCGCGGTCACTCGTCGTCGAGCTCGGCCGCCTCCGCGACATCCGCCGACTCGTCGTCCGCACCCGTCGACGCGAGGTGCCAGTACTCCCAGCGCTCCATGAGCACCCGGATCGCCCCTTCGAACCGCGCTGTCGCCGCCCCCGGCGACGTGTCACCGAAATAGCGGCGCACCCACCCGTCGAGGGCGCTGACGGACTCGGGGTCCGACAACAGGCGCGCCGCCTCGTCGACGATCCGCGGCGCCCCATCGGCCGTGAGCCACTCGGCCTGCGAGAGGTACCCGTGCGTGTCGATGAGCGCCTCGGGGTCGACCGGGCGCGTCACCATCAGCGGCTTGTCGGCGGCGAGCCGGTCGTAGACCATCGCCGAGATGTCGACAACGGCGACGTCGGCCGCGGCGAGCTGCCAGCCGAGCTCGGGCCGGGCGTCGTAGACGTGCTGCGCGGTCGGATCGACGGCGTTCGCCGCGGCGATCGCGGCGATGATCCGCTCGTTGGCCGCACCGTACTCGGCGTCGACCACCCCGGAGCGCGGGTGCGGACGATAGATCAGGCGATGCGCGGGCGACGCGAGGATGCTCTGCGCGAGCGCCTCGCCGTGCGTGCGGATCGACCCGTAGTGCGCCGAGGGACGGTCGCCTTCCCAGGTCGGCGCATAGAGCACGACCGTGCGCTCGTCGGGCGTGTAGGGCAGATCGCCCGCGTAGTAATCGGCTTGCGGGCGACCGATCTCGATCGTGCGCTGGTCGATGTCGTAGTCCCACAGCACCCGCGACAACCGCTCACGGGCGGCGTCGCCGGCGACGAGCGCGTAGTCGTAGGCCTTGAACTGGTTGGTGGTCATGTACATCTTGTCGGACTCGCCGTGGTTGATGAACACGTGCCAGCGACGGCCGTACCGGAACATCTGGAAGTTGCGGGTGTTCTGGTTGACGTACAGCACGACGCGGATGTCTTGAGAGGCGACGTAGTCTTCGAGATCGCGCACGGTGGGCACGAACGCGACCGGGAGCGCGTCGTCGGCGAGCAGCGCCTGTGCGCCCGTGGCACTGCGGGAGAGCACGACCACCGGCCACGTGCGGGCGAGGTGCTGCAGCGGGCGGTACCACTGACGGAGCTGGTACATGTTCACTTCGCCGTCGGCGAAGTACACCGCGACGCGGAAGTGCGCGGTGGGTGCGGGTGCGCGCCGGGCCAGACGCGACCGCACGTCGCGGGTCGCCGCGCGAGCGCGCAACGCGCGCCGCACGAGGGCGAGCGCTTTGCCGGCATCCGATATCAGTCCCACCCCACCAGCCTAACGAGGCGCCCCCCGGGGGGCCGATGTGTGCGGCGTGACATGATCGACGGATGCACGTGCACACCCCCGGCCAGCGCGATGCCCCCGTTCCCGCGACCGGTTCGGGGGTCAGCTTCGTCATGCCCGTGCTCAACGAGGAGCGCTATCTCGACACCGCCGTGGCGAGCGTGCTCGCCCAAGAGGTCGACGGCCCGTTCGAACTCATCCTCGCGCTCGGTCCGTCGACCGACGGCACGGATGCCCTCGCGCAGCGCCTCGCCGCGGGCGACGAGCGGATCCGTCTGATCTCGAACCCCGCCGCCGACATCCCGGTCGGCCTCAACCGCGCGATCGCGGCGTCGGTCTATCCGACGATCGTGCGGGTCGATGCGCACTCCGCGCTCGAACCGGGCTACACCCGCCGTGCGATGGCGACCCTGGCGCGGATGCGCGCGGCGAACGTCGGCGGGGTGATGCGCGCCGAGGGCCGCACGCCGTTCCAGCGCGCCGTGGCGCACGCGTACAACTCGCGCATCGGTCTCGGGGGCGGCGCGTACCACTCCGGCGGAGCGGACGGCCCCGCCGAATCGGCCTACCTGGGCGTCATGCGCCGCGCGGTGCTCGACGAGGTGGGCGGCTTCGACGAGACGATCCGTCGCGGCGAGGACTGGGAGCTGAACCTGCGCATCCGCCGCGCCGGCTACCGCGTGTGGTTCGATCCCGACCTGGCGGTCGCGTATTGGCCGCGCGAGCGGTGGAGCCGGCTCGTGCGGCAGTTCCGCTCGACCGGCACGTGGCGCGGTGAGCTCGTGCGCCGTTACGGGCGCCGCAACTCGCTGCGCTTCTTCGCGCCTCCGGCACTGCTCGTGGTCACAGCCCTCGCGCTCGTCGTCGCGATCGCACAGCTGACCGGCCTGCTGCACGGCGTCTGGTCGGTCATCGCTTCGCTCGTCTACGTGCCGCTGGTCGCCTACCTGCTCGTCGTCATCGGCTATGCCGGCAGCCGGCGCGCGGGCCCGGGCCTTCGCGAACGCCTGTGGGCGCTCGTCGTGATCCCCTCGATGCACCTCGCTTGGGGCGCGGGCTTTCTCGGCGGTGCCGCGCGCGGCGCGCGCGAGAACGTCGACACCTCGCGACTGCGCCGCAACACGCCGCTCCCCTGATTCCGCCGTGCGCCGACCGCTCCGTTGTGCTGACGGTCAGCGGGCGTCCGGGTCGGGTCAGCGGTCGACGAAGCCCTGGTCGAGGATGCGTGCGACGACCCGCTCGGCAGCGTGTCCGTCGTCGCGCAGGTTGAACCGGGCGCGCCAGTCGGCGTAGCGGTCGACGTACGCCGCCGGGATGCCGTCGCTCGCGAGGGCCTCGGTGAGTTCGGCCTGCGTCGTCGTGAGCGGGCCGGGTGCGTGCGCCACGAGGTCGAAGTAGAACCCGCGCAGCTGCTCGCGATAGTGCGCGAGGTCGGGGGCGAAGAAGAAGATCGGCTTGCCGGTCGCGGTGAAATCGAACATCACCGACGAGTAGTCGGTGACCAAGGCATCAGCCACGACGAGCAGGTCGGACATGTCGGGGTACGCGGTCACGTCGAGCACCCGGGCGCCATGCGCGTCGCGCCCGGGAAGGATCGTGCGGGAGTGGCCCCGCACGAGCACGATCGCGCCGGTGTCGGCGGCGAGCCGGGCCGGATCGAGGTCGTCGATCATCTCGTCGCGATCGTCGCGCCACGTGGGCGCGTAGAGCACGACGCGTTCGTCGGCGCCGATGCCGAGAGCCGCGCGGGTCGCCGTTCCCCCGTCCGCGCCCTTCAGTACGTCGTTCCGCGGATAGCCCTCGACCCATACCGGGCGCCGCAGGAACGCGTAGGCCTTGCGCATGATCCGCTCACCGTACGGGTTCTGTGCCAGCAGAACGTCCCAGCGCCGGCTCTCGCGCAGCACCGCGAGGGCCCGCCGGGGGTCGAAGCCCGGCCGGTGCAGCGCCAGTCGCTTGAGCGGAGTGCCGTGCCAGGTCTGCAGCACGACCTGCCCGGGCCGGCGCTCGTATCGCCGACGCAACCAGTCGTTGACGACGAGCAGGCGCGCCTCGCCACGCGCGCGCCACCACTGCGGGCTGCCCTCGACGACCGGAACGGCCCCGTCGGGCACCTCGACCGAGAGGTCGACGACGCTCCAGTACCGTGTGACGCCGGGCGCCACACGCGCGAGTTCACGGTCGATGGCACGCGGATTGCAGCTCGCGTTGCGCCCGTAGAAGCTCTCGAAGAAGACCGCGTTCTCGAGCCCGCCCGGGCGGTTCGCGTAGCGCCGTTCGAGCGCCGCCTGGCCCTCGCCCGACTCGTAGGCGGGATCGATGGGCGGGGCGACGTGCAGCACACCGTCATCGAGTCGCACGCGCAGCGTCGGGGTCATCGTCTCGTCGATCGTCGCGTCGACCGGCACCGGCTCGCCGTCGGCGGCGGTGACGCGGACGACGTAGTCGCCGCTCGGCAGCGGAAGGAGCGGCCCGCTCCAGCGTGACGCCGCGAGGGGCAACCGCGCCGTCCACGTCACCCCGCGACCGGTGAGCGATCCGTCGACACGGGCGCGCCGGCCGTCGAGCACCGCAGCCTGCGGACGCGCGCCCGACCCCGAGAGCACGAGTGCGGGGGTGGCGCCGGAGTCGTCGATGCGGGCTGTCGCGGTCATGAGACCCTCTCGGTGAATGTCACGAGCTGCCGGATCGCCCGGTACACCCGTTCGGTGTTGCGCCCGTCGCGGAACGCGTGCACGCGCGCGCTGAGGGCGTCGCCGCGCCGCACGCGCTCGGCGCGCACCGACGGGTCGGTGAGGAGCGCCCGCAGCTGCGCGAGAATCGTCGCCCAGTCGGATGCCGCATCGTCACCCGCCACGTCGGCGTAGGTGCCGTAGAAGCCGCGCGAGCGTTCGTAGGCGGCGAGGTCGGGGGCGTGGAAGAGCGTGGGCACGCCGGCGAGGGCCGCGTCGAAGGCGAGCGAAGAGTAGTCGGTGACGAGCGCGTCGATACCCGGGAGGAGCGGCGTGATGTCGGCCACGACCTCGCTGCCGAAGCCGTGCACCCGGGGCCCCTCGAGCGCGCCGCCGCCCCCACCGAGGTGGTGCGAGCGCACCAGCAGCAGCGCGCCCGTCTGGGCCAGCAGCGTCTGCAGGCCCGCCAACTCGACGCCGTTCGGCGGTGCGGGATCGGGCGCCCCGTCGCGCCACGTCGGGGCGTACAGCACGACCGGAGCGTCACCGCCGACGCCCGAGGCATCGCCGAGCAGGGCCCCCAGGCGCGCGCGGGCCGCCAGGCGCCGCTCCGCCGCGGTGCCCTGCGAGAGGGTGTCGGTGCGGGGCTCGCCCGTCACCGGCACGCGGCGCGTGTCGAGTCCGAACGCCGACTCGAGGCGCCCCCGCACGAGTTCCGACGCGGCCGGCAGCACCCTGATGCGGTGCTGCGTGCGCCGGTACAGCGCGCCCAGCACGCGTGCGGCGGCACCCCGCGCGATCGGCAGCGGGCTCGCGGTCGTGACCGCGGCATCCAGCCCGATCCGTTTCAGCGGGATGCCGTGCCAGAGCTGCACGATCACCCCGCCGGTCGCCGCGTAGCGGTTGACGTCGCCGAAGCCGTGCGAGATCACGATCACCCGCGCGCGGGCCGTCGCCCAGAACCCTCGCAGGGACTGCTTGGCGACGGAATGGATGCCGAGGCGGCGCGCCTCGGCGCCCTCGTCCGCCGATCCGGTGAGCCAGAGCGTGCGCTCGCCGCGGTCCGCCGCGAAGCGCTGCAGGGCGAGCCCGCCGTCGGCGACCCCCACGGCCGAGCCGAACACCCAGACGTCGCTCGTACGCGGGATCACGAGGGTCGCCGCGCGCCCCAGTGCGTAGAGCGGGATGCGCAGGATCTTTCCGGCGTTGCCGGCGCCGAACGAGAAAGACGCCACCGTGCGAGCCTATCGCGCGGTGACGTCTGTTCTCCGGTGCCCGTGCGGGCACCGCTCTCTGCCTTACTGTGTCAGCGTGCCGAGGGTGACCTCCGCCGAGACCGTCTTGCCGTCGCGGACGTAGACGATCGGCGCGGTGCTGCCACCGGCGAGGGCCCGCACCTGCGCGGTCAGGTCGGTGGCGTTGGTGATCGGGAACCCGTTGAACGAGGTGACGATGTCGCCCTTCTTCAGGCCCGCGGAGGCTGCAGCACCGCCAGGGGTGACGTCGATGATGTACGCGCCCACCATCGTGGCGTTCTCCTGCGCGGCCGCGTCGCCGACCATGGCACCCAGCAGACCGTGCGTGGCCTTGCCGTCGCTGATGATCTCGTCGGTCACGCGCTTGACGATGTCGGACGGGATCGAGAATCCCACGCCGATCGAGCCGGCCTGACCGGACGAGTTGGACCCGCCCGTCGACGCGATCGCGACATTGATGCCGATGAGCTTGCCGTCGCCGTTCACGAGCGCGCCGCCGGAGTTTCCCGGGTTGATGGCGGCGTCGGTCTGGATCACCACGATCGAGATGGATCCGTTCGCCGACTGCTGCTGGCCCTGACCGAAGTCGAACTGGAACGGCGACTCGCCTTGGCCCTGCTCCTGCGGGTCGCCCTCGGGAGCGGCCGACGAGGCGATCTGGATCGAGCGGTTCAGTGCGCTGACGATGCCGGTCGTGACGGTGTTCGACAGCCCGAGCGGTGCGCCGTCGGCGACCGTCGGGTCGCCCACGTTGAGCTTGCTCGAGGCGGCGAACTCGATCGGGGTCAGGCCCGATGCGTCCGTCAGCTTGATGACGGCGAGGTCGTACGTCGGGTCGGTGCCGACGATCGTGGCGGCGTAGACCTTGCCGTCGGAGGTCGTCACGCGCAGCGTGGCATCCGCCGTCTCGCCGTCGAGCGTGACGACGTGCGTGTTGGTGACGACGTAGCCGTCGGCGGTGAGCACGACGCCCGAACCCGTGCCGCCCGACGACCCCGATGTGACCGAGATGGTGACGCCGGAGGGCACCACCTTCGCGGCGATGGCGGTGGTCTGGTTGACCGACTCGGTGTTGTTGACGATCGACGGGCCCGTCGTCACGACGGTCTGCGACTGCGGGAAGAACGACGCGCCGGCCGCGGCAGTGCCGATGCCCGCAGCGCCGCCGACGAGGGCCGCGGCGACCATGATGCCGACGACCTTTCCCGCACCGATCTGGCCCGAGGACTGTCCGGGCGCGGAGCCCTGGTTCCCGCCCTCCGTGTGGGCCTGCGGGGTGGACGGTCCCTGCGCGCCGGGGTGCCCCGGGTGACCCGCGTGCGCGGGGTGGGTGCCGTACGGGGTCGTGGACGCAGCGTGCGCGGATGCCTCGGCGTACGACGGCACGCGCGGCGCCGTGTACGGGGGCTGCGCGGCGTACGCACCGTCGCCCTGCGACGCGTGCGGGGCCCCGGCGCTCGGCGCGG